>NZ_JAKRNC010000002.1:0-257851 GCF_022347345.1 Corynebacterium sp. ACRPJ | reverse complement strand
CCACAACTGTCAAGAGCAAGCAGACTGATGGTCAGGAGCAGAAGCCCGCTATTGATGATGTCACTGAAGGTGACAAGGAAATCACTGGTGAGGGTAAGCCTGGCTCTGAGGTAGAGGTCACCATCGTTGACAAGGATGGTAATGAAAAGGGTAAGACCACTGTGACTGTCGGTGATGACGGCAAGTGGACTGCTAAGCCTGGTGTTGACCTGAAGGAAGGTGACAAGATTACTGTCACCGATAAGGACGGCAACGAGGATTCCACAACTGTCAAGAGCAAGCAGACTGATGGTCAGGAGCAGAAGCCCGCTATTGATGATGTCACTGAAGGTGACAAGGAAATCACTGGTGAGGGTAAGCCTGGCTCTGAGGTAGAGGTCACTATCGTCGATGAGGATGGTAATGAAAAGGGTAAGACCACTGTGACTGTCGGTGATGACGGCAAGTGGACTGCTAAGCCTGGTGTTGACCTGAAGGAAGGTGACAAGATTACTGTCACTGATAAGGACGGCAACGAGGATTCCACAACTGTGAAGGGCGAGCAGTCCAATGACGGCTCCAGCCTCCCGGGTGGTTCTTCCAATGTTGATTGGGAGCGCTGTGCACCAGCTGCTGCTGGCGTTGGTTTGCCGCTGCTGTTCCTGCTGCCAATTGGTCTGGCTTCGCAGATGAACATTCCGGGCTTCTCCCCGCTGGTAAAGCAGGTATCCGCTCAGATTGATGGCATTAACCGTCAGCTGGGTCAGCAGAACGCTGCACTGCAGAAGCAGCTGGGTATCTACAATGGCCCGCTTGCAAAGCAGGCTAGCCAGATTGACATGATGCTAAAGAAGGTTAGCCCAGAGGCTGGCCGCATCGGTGGCGGAGTTGCTCTTGCTGCAGCTGGCGCACTTGCACTGGGATTGCTTATCAATTCCTGTGCTCCAGGTGCTGGTTCCTCTAGCTCCTCCAAGTAATCGTGGGAGTGGGGCTACTTAAAGTCCCGCATCTGCGCGCCATGGGAAGGGCGTAATCTTCCCAACCTTTTAGGGAACGGATATGGCCGTTAGCCCAGTTGAATCCATTAGGATCGCTGGTGCTAACGGCCATTCGTTGTCTTTTGCTAGTTAAAGGTTGAGGCTTTCGACCAGATAAATTAGTCGAGTCGCTACGATCATTGAGAGCCTTGTTACCTGGGGTCCCTAGAGCTTCGCGGAAGTGATTAGTTGCTCGGATAGTTTTGGGAAGGACTGGGATAGCTGTGTAGGAGGTAGTCCAGGTCGCCTCACAATGCGGTTTGCTGGATAGCCAGCGGACAAAAGTCGGCCCTGCTGCTCCAAAGGAGTCGTGTGTTACGCATCGGGCGGCCAATGGGGGAGGGGAGCCAATGGTGCTTGCTAGTATGGACACAGTCTTTAGTCAGGTACGCCACCATGGCTAATGCTAGAGAACGATAATTGTACAACTCACGGGTGCTTCTGCCTGTACGAAGAAGACAACGTCTTATAGACAGGCTGAGGCTGAGATACCGCCACTGTGCGGTGAACCGTAGAACCTGATCCGGATAATGCCGGCGAGAGGGAGGAAAACTATGTCTGCTAATACTGCACGTGCGTCCGCTGCCCCGAAGCGCAGTTTGAATTGGCGCGTGGTCGATATCGTGGTTGCGTCCGTGCTGGGTGTAGCCTGCGGCTTTGTATTTTTGGGTTGGAACGCAGTGGGCTACGCCTGGTTCCAAGCAATGGATGCTATTACCCCGGGGTTGGGCGGTATAGCCACCGGCATTTGGCTCATTGGTGGTGTGCTGGGTGGCCTTATCATCCGCAAACCGGGTGCAGCTGTATACGTTGAGGTCCTAGCGGCTACTGTTTCCGCAGTGCTGGGTTCCCAGTGGGGCATTGAAACCTTGTATTCCGGTTTGGCACAAGGGCTCGGCGTGGAAATTATCCTGGCTATCTTCCTGTACCGCAAGTTTGGCTTTGGTGTGTCGGTGCTTGCTGGTATGGCTGCTGGCTGGGGTGCTTTTATTCTCGAGCTATTCCTTTCCGGTAACTTGGCTCGCTCCGTCGAGTTCCAAATGATTTATTTGGCTACGCTGACTATCTCTGGTGCTATCCTCGCCGGTGCTTTGGGCTTTTTCGTGGTGAAGGCGCTAGCGAAGACAGGTGCTTTGGATCGTTTCGTCGCAGGCCGTGAACAGCGCGCTTAGGGCGTGTGGGCACTGTGACTGACTTTTCCACTCTGGCGGGAAGGCCCACAAAAATTACCGCCCGCGGTTTTGGCTGGACGCATGCCGGGCGCACCCAGCCGGCGTTAGCAGATATTGACCTGGTTATTGAGCCGGGCGAGCGGGTATTGCTCTGCGGAGACTCTGGATCCGGAAAGTCCACATTCCTGGCTGCTATAGCTGGGGTGCTGGGTTCCGATGAAGAGGGAACCCGCACCGGAGAGATCCTCTTGGAAGATTCCACTGGCGCGGTGGAAGAACCGGGCCACTCTATTCCCGTAGGGCTGGTGCTGCAAGACCCAGATTCGCAGGTTATCTCAGCTCGAGTGGGAGACGATATTGCTTTCGGCTGCGAGAACCTAGCGTATCCGAGAGAAGAGATTTGGCGCCGTGTTGCCGCGGCCAAGGATCTGGTCGGCCCGTTTGTAGATATCGATTTTCCTACTGAGCGCTTGTCTGGTGGGCAAAAGCAACGCCTTGCTTTAGCGGGTGTAATCGCTATGGGTGCAGGTGTGGTGCTGCTCGATGAACCCACTGCCAATCTTGACCCTGCCGGCGCCCGCGATGTCGTTCGTGCCGTTTCTGCACTAGTAGAAGAGACTGGGGCTACCCTCGTGGTGGTAGAACACCAACATTCGGCTTGGGAAGGACTGCTTGACCGTGCCGTGGAAATTGCGCATGGGCGCATCGTGGCCGATGGCCCCTTTGAGCAAGTAGCAAAGCGCCGACGTGTCGAAGGGCTCCCACAGGCCCGCGAGATGGGCGATGGTGCAGCTGGGGAAGGCGACGCCGCACTCTGGAGTAAGGATTTGGTTACTCGCTTCGGACCACCGCGTACGATTTCTTTGCCGGCGGGGGCTTCGACTGTGATTACAGGTCCTAATGGCGCAGGAAAATCGACATGGTTAATGACCATGGCGGGCTTGCTGCCGGCCATCTCCGGCGAGATCGGAGTGGTAGACTATGTGCGCCGTGGGGTCAAGGGCCCACCGATTCGGTGGAAATCCCGTGAGTTGGCAGATCGCATTGGATTCGTATTCCAGAACCCAGAGCACCAGTTCGTTTCTCGCACGGTGGCGGAAGAGCTGCGTGTGGCGCCAAAGGTCATGCGAGTAAAGCCGCCGGAAGAGCGCATAGCCCGATTGGTGGATTCCTTGCGCCTGGAGCACCTTTTGGAGGCTAATCCCTTCACGCTTTCAGGAGGCGAGAAGCGCCGGCTTTCAGTCGCTACTGCGTTGGTAACCTCACCTGAGGTAGTGCTCCTTGACGAGCCTACTTTTGGGCAGGACCCGCAGACCTTTGTGGAGCTGGTGCGGTTGCTACGGGAGCTAGCCGATGGTGGTACCACCGTCGCTTCTATCACCCACGATCCTTTGTTTATTCAGGCTTTGGGGGATCATCATGTGGAGGTGGAGGGTGCCTAACCTTTTGCGCGGGGCCAATCCGCTGACGCGAGTGTTTTTGATGTTTATCTGGGTCACTCCCATTTTGGCATCCATTGACTGGGTTTCGGCAGCGGTATCATTAGCGCTCACCCTGATTTTCGCCCCGCTATGCGGGGTATCGTGGGTGCGAGTCTTTAAGGCCGGATGGTTCCTCTTCTTGATTGCCCCGATTTCGGGCATTTCAATGCTTCTTTACGGCGAACCCAGCGGCACCGAATACTTCCACTGGTGGTTAATTCACATCACCGAAAATTCCCTTACTCTTGCCATCGCCATCACACTGCGTGTTTTCGCCGTAGCGTTGCCCATGGTGGTGCTGGCCCGCGACATCGATCCTACGGAGCTGGGTGATGCTCTCTCGCAGATCCTGAAGCTGCCCTCGCGCTTTGTCATTGGTGCGGTTGCAGGTGTGCGTATGATGACGCTTTTCCAATCCGATTGGCAGTCGCTGGGGATGGCGCGCAGGGCGAGGGGGCTGACGGACGTCGGCAAGCTGAAGCATCTGCTTACTATGTCCTTCGGGCTTTTGGTCATCGCGCTGCGCCGCGGTGGCAAGTTGGCCACGGCTATGGAGGCGCGCGGATTTGGTCGTACTCCACCTGGAGGAGGGGCACGGACATGGGCGCGCGAGTCCCGCCTGCGGGCCCGCGATGGGTGGATTATGGCCCTAGGTACTGTCTTCGCTTTCGTACCGGTGGTAGTTTCGGTACTCACTGGGGCCTGGAGATTCTTCGGCCTATAAACCGCGAAAGCAGTGATTGAGCGACCATGGACTTTGATAGCCAACTAGAGCGCCTTTTAGAGGACGTCGTCAAGCTGGCGGCAGCCAGAAAGCGTGCCTTCAAGCCAGTGACCGTACTTATCGACGGCCCTTCGGGCGCCGGAAAAACCTGGACTTCCGCCGCGCTGGCCGAGCGCACCAATTGGCGGGTAGTGCACCTCGATGAGTTCTATCCCGGCTGGCACGGGTTGGACAAGGGCTCTGACATGGTGGCAGAGCAGGTGTTGCGCACCATGAACCCCGGCTATTGGCGCTGGGATTGGGAGGCAGACGCCCCTGGAGACTGGGCTAGTCTGGACGTGCGCGATGACCTTATTGTCGAAGGCGTGGGCTCGGTAACCCCGGCCAATATCGCAGCAGCAAAGGAAAGGGGAGCGGTAATTAGCGTGCTTATCGACGGCCCTCGTGACCTACGCCGCGAACGCGCCATCGCCCGCGAGCCTGACTACGACCAGTGGTTTGAAACCTGGGAGGAACAGGAAAAGGACTACTTTGCCACCAAGGCCGCCGAGGCGGATCTGGTCTGGGAATGGTCCTAGCAGCAGGAAGGCGCCGATCGCGTTTTGTATAAAGCGCGGTCGGTTTGCTACTCTAAACGTCAGTTCACTATGCGTGCCTTTCTAGGCGCGCGGTGAAGAGTCTGATCCTTTACAAAGCACCGGCTTTGGAAAGAGTTCTGGACATGCGGCAGCGCCCCGGGAAAGAGCGCCTATTTTTGCATGTTTGGTTCCTTTCTTTTGGCCTCGGTGCGATTCGACAGAAAGACTGTTAAATGCCAACTATTCAGCAGCTGGTCCGCAAGGGCCGCCACAGCAAGCGTTCTGAGGTGTCTACTGCTGCGCTGAAGGGTTCCCCGCAGCGTCGCGGTGTATGCACCCGCGTGTACACCACCACTCCTAAGAAGCCGAACTCAGCACTGCGTAAGGTTGCTCGTGTTCGCCTGACCACCGGTATTGAGGTTTCCGCCTACATTCCGGGTGAGGGCCACAACCTGCAGGAGCACTCCATGGTCCTCGTTCGCGGCGGCCGTGTGAAGGACCTTCCTGGTGTTCGTTACAAGATCGTCCGCGGCGCTCTGGATACCCAGGGTGTCAAGGACCGTAAGCAGGCACGTTCCCGTTACGGCGCAAAGAAGGGACAGTAATAAACAATGCGTAAGAATGCTGCTCCGAAGCGTCCTGTAGTCAAGGACCCGGTATACAACTCCGAGCAGGTAACCATGCTCGTCAACAAGATCCTCCAGGACGGCAAGAAGTCCACCGCAGAGCGCATCGTCTACGGCGCTCTCGAGGCTTGCCGCGAGAAGACCGGTACCGATCCGGTTGGCACCCTGGAGAAGGCACTGGGCAACATCCGCCCAGACCTCGAGGTTCGCTCCCGCCGTGTCGGTGGCGCTACCTACCAGGTGCCGGTTGAGGTTCGCCCTGACCGTGCTACCACCCTGGCACTGCGCTGGATGGTGACCTTCACCCGCCAGCGTCGCGAGAACTCCATGATTGAGCGTCTCGCAAACGAGATCCTGGATGCCTCCAACGGCCTCGGCGCTTCCGTTAAGCGTCGTGAGGATACTCACAAGATGGCAGAGGCCAACCGCGCCTTCGCCCACTACCGCTGGTAATTTCAGCACCCACATCAATGGCCCAAGCAACGAGAAACAAGTTTCGCGCTGGCTGTCGGCAGTTTTCCCGCCGCGGCAACACAAAACTCCATATCTCTTGCTTGGGCCATTTTTTGCCCTAATGGGTGTGATCTCTGAGCGGTATCCCTGCCCAGTCCAGCGGCATCGTGGAGTGTCCAGTACACTGAAGCGATGGAAGTCTAGGGGCAGGCTGCTCCGAGGACGGCCAAATAGTGGCAAAAATATACATGACCTTATCCATGCAGGCGTCATAGCCAGAAACCTGGTCACGGCGTCGACGACTATTAAGTTGGGGTATAAACGTGGCACAAGAAGTGCTTAAGGACCTGAACAAGGTCCGCAACATCGGCATCATGGCCCACATCGATGCTGGTAAGACGACCACCACCGAGCGTATTCTCTTCTATACCGGTATCAACCGTAAGGTGGGCGAGACCCACGACGGTGCTTCCACCACTGACTGGATGGCACAGGAGAAGGAACGCGGCATCACCATTACCTCCGCTGCCGTGACCTGCTTCTGGAACAACAACCAGATCAACATCATTGACACCCCGGGTCACGTTGACTTCACCGTTGAGGTTGAGCGTTCCCTGCGTGTCCTTGATGGCGCCGTCGCAGTCTTCGACGGTAAGGAAGGTGTGGAGCCGCAGTCCGAGCAGGTGTGGCGTCAGGCTGCTAAGTACGACGTTCCGCGTATCTGCTTCGTCAACAAGATGGACAAGCTGGGCGCAGACTTCTACTACACCGTCTCCACCATTGAGGACCGCCTGGGCGCTAAGCCGCTGGTAATGCAGCTGCCTATTGGTGCTGAAGATGACTTCGACGGCATCGTTGATCTGCTGAACATGCAGGCATTGACCTGGCGCGGCAAGGTCGAGACCGGTGCAGAGCCTGTTGTTGAAGATATCCCTGAGGACCTCAAGGACAAGGCGGCTGAGTACCGCGAGAAGTTGGTCGAGACTGTTGCTGAGTCCGACGAAGAGCTCATGGAGAAGTACTTCGGCGGCGAGGAGCTGACCATTGACGAGCTCAAGGCCGGCATCCGTAAGCTGACCATCAACTCCGAGATTTACCCGGTTTACTGCGGTACCGCTTACCGCAACAAGGGCGTGCAGCCGCTGCTGGACGCTGTTGTTGACTTCCTGCCTAACCCGCTGGACGTTGGCGAGGTTATCGGCCACGAGGTCGGCAACGAGGACAACCAGCTCACCCGTAAGCCTTCCGTGGAGTCTTCCTTCTCCGCACTGTCCTTCAAGATTGCAGCTCACCCGTTCTTCGGCCAGCTGAACTTCATCCGCGTGTACTCCGGCCAGGTCACCCCGGGTACCGAGGTTATGAACTCCACCAAGGGCAAGAAGGAGCGTATCGGTAAGCTCTTCCAGATGCACGCCAACAAGGAGAACCCTGTTGAGCAGGCAGACGCCGGCAACATCTACGCAGTTGTTGGCCTGAAGGAGACCACCACCGGTGACACCCTGTGTGACAAGGATGACCAGATCATCCTCGAGTCCATGGACTTCCCGGATCCGGTTATCAAGGTTTCCATCGAGCCAAAGACCAAGGCTGACCAGGAGAAGCTGGGTAACGCCATTCAGAAGCTTGCTGCTGAGGACCCAACCTTCACCGTTGAACTGGATGAAGAGACCGGCCAGACCGTTATCGGCGGCATGGGCGAGCTCCACCTCGATGTTCTGGTTGACCGCATGAAGCGCGAGTTCAAGGTCGAAGCAAACATCGGTAACCCGCAGGTTGCATACCGTGAGACCATCCGCAAGAAGGTTGAGTCCATGGAATACACCCACAAGAAGCAGACCGGTGGTTCCGGCCAGTTCGCAAAGGTTATCTGCACCATCGAGCCGTACAACCCGGACCCAGAGACCCTGGAAGAGGGCGAGTCCGCAACCTACGCATTCGAGAATGCCGTTACTGGTGGCCGCGTTCCGAAGGAATACATTCCTTCCGTCGACGCTGGTATCCAGGACGCTATGCAGTACGGCTACCTGGCAGGCTTCCCGATGGTCAACATCAAGGCCACCCTGGAAGACGGCCAGTACCACGACGTCGACTCCTCCGAGATGGCCTTCAAGCTGGCCGGCTCCCAGGTATTCAAGGAAGCTATGGCCAAGGCTAAGCCTGTTCTGCTGGAGCCGATGATGGCCGTTGAGGTTGTCACCCCTGAGGAGTACATGGGTACCGTTAACGGTGACATCTCCTCCCGTCGTGGCCAGGTCTTCGCTATGGAAGACCGCTCCGGTGCGAAGGTCGTTAAGGCTAAGGTGCCGCTGTCCGAGATGTTCGGTTATATCGGTGACCTGCGTTCTTCCACCGCTGGCCGCGCAAACTTCACCATGGTCTTCGATTCCTACGCAGAGGTTCCTTCCTCCGTGGCACAGGAGATCATCGAGGAGCGCACCGGCGGCGCTAACTAAGCACTAGCCCCGTCTCTTCCGCGGTTTAGTCGGGCTGGTACTCTTCGCCAGTAGATGCCAGACCCGCCGCGGGGCGGGACAACTGGGCCAGGGTAGCGGCGGGCTGAGTTTGCAGCTTAGGCTTCTAGGTTGTGAATTGAGCCGGCCGTTACCCTCCCAGGATCCTTTTAAAAAGATTCTTGTCGAGGGAAATGGCCGCGATTTTTCGCGGGGTTACCTCCTATAACGGCGGTTTGAAAAAACCGCGACATAAATCTAGGATCGTGTAACTGGCACGTAAAGAAAGCGTCATTAGCGCTTTGCCCCACATACTGTGGGTCGGGTGCCAATGACAACTGTCAACCACGTGGCTGCGAAGGTCGTAGCCACCATATAGTCCAGGAGGACATACAGTGGCAAAGGAGAAGTTCGAGCGTACGAAGCCGCATGTGAACATCGGCACCATCGGACACGTCGACCACGGCAAGACCACCACCACCGCAGCGATCACCAAGGTGCTGGCTGACCAGTACCCTGAGGAGAACGAGGCATTCGCGTTCGACATGATCGACAAGGCTCCTGAGGAGAAGGAGCGCGGTATTACCATCAACATCTCCCACGTTGAGTACTCCACCCCGAAGCGCCACTACGCACACGTTGACGCTCCGGGCCACGCCGACTACATCAAGAACATGATTACCGGCGCTGCGCAGATGGACGGCGCTATCTTGGTTGTTGCTGCAACCGATGGCCCGATGCCGCAGACCCGTGAGCACGTTCTGCTTGCTCGCCAGGTTGGCGTTCCTTACATCCTCGTTGCACTGAACAAGTGCGATATGGTTGATGATGAGGAAATCATCGAGCTCGTTGAGATGGAGATCCGTGAGCTGCTCGCAGAGCAGGACTACGATGAGGAAGCTCCTATCACCCACATTTCCGCTTTGAAGGCTCTTGAGGGCGATGAGAAGTGGGTACAGTCCGTTGTTGACCTGATGGAAGCTTGCGACAACTCCATCCCAGATCCGCAGCGCGCTACCGACCAGCCGTTCCTGATGCCTATCGAGGACATCTTCACCATTACCGGCCGCGGTACCGTTGTTACCGGCCGTGTTGAGCGTGGCCGTCTGGAAGTCAACGAGGACGTTGAGATCATCGGTATCCAGGAGAAGTCCCAGAACACCACCGTTACCGGTATCGAGATGTTCCGCAAGATGATGGACTACACCGAGGCTGGCGACAACTGTGGTCTGCTTCTGCGTGGTACCAAGCGTGAGGACGTTGAGCGTGGCCAGGTTGTTATCAAGCCGGGCGCTTACACCCCGCACACCAAGTTCGAGGGTTCCGTCTACGTCCTGAAGAAGGACGAGGGCGGCCGCCACACCCCGTTCATGAACAACTACCGTCCGCAGTTCTACTTCCGTACCACTGACGTTACCGGTGTTGTTAACCTGCCAGAGGGCACCGAGATGGTTATGCCTGGCGACAACGTTGAGATGTCCGTTGAGCTCATCCAGCCGGTCGCTATGGACGAGGGCCTGCGCTTCGCTATCCGCGAGGGCTCCCGCACCGTCGGCGCTGGCCGCGTTACCAAGGTTATCGAGTAATCGATACCCCGTAACCGCTCAGTAGAGCTTTAAAGAGTCCGCTCCACCTTCGGGTGGGGCGGATTTTTTGATCTATATCTAATGTTCGCCCCATATGGTGTTTCTGCCTTCTGTACGATTCTTTTGGGCTGCTCGGGGCCCGGTAGCTTTGGACCGGTATAGTCTGTAGGGATATGGATGACCCCACCCGCATCGATCCCACGCTTGAGTCCCTCCGCCGCGCCTGGGAGGGCCAGCCCGACCTCAGCCTTCCCACTTTCTTTGCCATGCTGGCCAATCAAGGCATTGGATGGGGCGCCACCGACGCCGAACTCGTTGCGGAATTGGAGCGCCAAGCGGGCGTTCACCCGCCCTTGCTTCCCTTAGAGGGCGGCCGCATTGCGGCGGGGGAATGGCTCGTGCTTGCCGACGCCCCCACCTACCGCATCACCGCCACCCCTACCCGCATCATCGTGCGCCGCCCCGACACCCAGCCCGTGGTGTGGGCCTATGAGTCCATTCGCCCCACGGGCCCTGGCCGCCCATTTACTATTCGGGATACCGAGGGGTTTGAACACCGCTTTGGCGTGGTCTCAAGCCTTATGCGGTTGAGTGCCGAGTGCCCAGACCTTAATGGCCTGAAGCGGCAGGATTTGGGTGATTTCGTCTTTATTCTTCGCTTCGCAGCGGCCATCGGTGTGCTCGATCATGGGCTGCACCTATTTGCTAAGGAAAACCGCCGCGTAACTCGCCAGGACTACTCTTGGCAGCGCATAGAAAAATGCCGCCCCGGCGAGGAACTGGAAATGATCCTCGGGGGCGGCGAGTCGGCCCGCCTTGGGGCCGTTCAGGAGATCTTGGTGGCGGAGACTCCAAACCCGCTATTCGGATAGGTCTTTCATCGGACCTACCTTGCTGAACTGCAGCTTGTAGATGGTGTCCAAATCGGCGTCGGGAAACGCTGCGCGGAAATCGCGCTCATTGGTTTCAACCGCACCGGTAAGGCGCTCCACTGGGGTGTCCGGATTTGCCGTCACTGTGTACTGCAGCGTGGGCCGCGCGCGGTCATAAGCCACGAGGCGCTCTACATGGTCTACTCCCTTGACTCCATCCAAATCTTGGGCCACGGCGCCGGCGATAGCGTTCATCGACGTCGTGATAGAGCCCTTGTCATTGGACGAAGCGGACTCCACGTTATTGAAGCGGCGGTGGCGCAGATTGGCCACCACAATCCACAGCCCCAGAATAAGTAGCAGTGCGGAGCCGCCGGCTAGCGCCCACACCCACCAATCATTGTCCGCCAGGCTCTTCCACGTATCGTGGTCCACCCACAGGGCTAAGTACTTGGCAAATTCCACATTGAAGTGGATCAAGATAGGCCACACGCCCAAAGCGATGAGGATGATTCCCAGCAGGCCCAGCAGGATACGGTCAAAGGTAGCAAGTTTTCTAGACATTGTTATCCAACTCCGGAATCTTCTCTACAGCTACGGTGACCTGCGGCGGGTTCTTGAGATGAGCCAGGCAGCGTGTTACCGCGGTCTCCACCCGGCCCTGTAACTCTGCATCCTCGGTATCGCCATTGACGGTGACCTTGGCAGTCTTGCTATCCGCGGAGGTCTGTGCGGAGGCCACGCCCGGAACACGGCGAGCAGTGGCCGACGAGAGGCGAGCGATATCCACCGGCCGCATCCACATGGACGCGGTATCGGAGGCTAGTTGCATGTGCGTGGTGCGGCGGGTCTTCACTGCCGCGAAGAGGAAAATCAGGCCTACGACAATGGAGGCAACGCCGGCCCAAATCATCCACGTCTGCAGGTCTTCGGTGGCAATGAGATTAAGCACCGGCTGTACCCAGGACTGGGCATCGGAGCCGGAACCCACCAGCCACGTCTCGCGCACGCCGATGACGCCCGCGGCGAGCAGTAGGAGCCCAAGGATTACGGCCCAAGTACGAGCCGCCGGAGACGCCTTCGGCTGCTGCCCAAAGTGTTCAGGCATGTGCTGATCAGCCATTATTGCCTCCTTGTGGGCGATACGGGTTAATGGAAATGGCGCGCAAGGGCTCGGGTCGTGGCGCATCGACGTGCGACGGCCGAGGATTTGCTGGCGTGACCTCAATGCTCTTGAGCGGTTGTGGCCGCGGGGCCTTTACCGTGCGCGCAGGGGCAGACTTGGGGGCCTCGACCCGGCGCGGAGTCCACTCGTGCCGAATTTCAATCTCGCGCAGCGGCTGCGGCCGAGGGACTGCTACCTGAACTTTCCGTGCCAGTGGACGAACCTGCCCACTCGGGATCAACCTGGCTGGGCGAGGTGCAGCCACGCTGTGCACGCGAACCGGCTTGGGTTCCCTAATCGGCCGTACCGTGTGGTCGCTTGGGGACGAAATCTCACGCAGCTGGTGGTCTGGGAGGTCAGTGGAAATGTTGCGTACCTCGGTCTCGCGCGGGGTGTCCACGGACTGCACTGCGACGCCATTAGCCGGCGCAGCGATGGTGCGCACCGGTGCCTCCTGCGGTGTGGCAATGCTGCGTACATTCACCGACTTTGCAGTGACCGGCTGCCATACCGGCGAGGGCGTGATGCGTGGCGCGACGGCAGCAGCGACCTGGCGCTGCTCCACCTCTGCGGAAGTTACTCGATTGCCCGGAACGGAACCGCCGACGGTGACATTGACGCGAGTTGTGGAATAACCGGTGTGTGCCGCGATGGCCTCCGAGATGGCGGCACGAGTATGTTCCGCCACCGTGGTGACCGGCGAAGGCCACACTACGCCAATGGTGGCGTTGACGGCCGCTACCTCGCGCTCCGAGTCCATTTGGACCGAGACCCGTGGAAAACCGCGGCCGCCGATGCCTGCTAGCTTGGCCTCTATAGCCTTGGTGCCGGGCACGCTAGCAATCGCGGCGGTAACGATGCGTTCCATGGTCCGCAGCGAGATACGCGTGTGGCCCTGAGTGGAACTATCTGTCATTAACCTTGGCCTTTCTCCTTACCAATGAGGCCATTCCACACAGAAGTGAGATCGATACGGCCATCAAAGTGTGCTCCCACAATGCCGCCGATTGCGGCAAGGAGTACGGCGAGCAAAGTAGGACCCCAGCCTAGGTGCAAGAAGAAGGCAAGAATAAGGCCGGAAATGATGCCCAAAGTGGTGTAATTCTTCATATCTATTCCTTCGATGGAGCAGCGGATAAGCCATCTACGGCGTCAGAAAACTCAACGTCAATGCGCTGCAGTTCGGGACAAGCCCCACGGGCGGCGGACCGAATATCTTCTGCCAAGGCATAAAGGTCCGGCGCGGCGCTTATATCAACGCGAATGTTGATCTGCAGGTGGCGATCATCGCGCGGGTCGGGCCGACGCATGCCGACGATGCGTTCGCCCGGTAGGTACAAACTCACCGAACCGAACGAACCGCCGTCGAGCGCGGCGACGCCGCGTACCTTCTGGACTGCCTCTGCAATAGCGCGGGCGTGGCTTACCTCGAGCTCAAAACGTGCTCGGGGCTCAGGCATTGGGCTTAAGCCTGACCCTGGTTCAAAGCAGCCTGGTCTTCCGCCTCGGACTCATCCTTCGGCAGCTTTACGTCGTGAACAACAACGTTGACGCGCTCGACGCTCAGGCCGGTCATGCGCTCAACAGCATTCATGATGTTGCGGCGGATGGCCTCGGCAAGCTCGTGGATAGCTACGCCGTACTCTGCGGTGATGGCAATCTCGATGCGAGCGGTGCCGTCTTCAACCTCAACGTCGACGCCCTGGCGGACGTCCTCAGAAGCGCCGAAGGACTCGCGGATATTGCCGATCATGCGGGCTCCGCCGCCACCCAGGGAATCCACGCCGGAGACCTCGCGGGCAGCGATACCGGCAATCTTGGACACCACGACATCATCGATGGTGGTGGTGCCGTACTGGGTCTCCAGGTTGTTATTGACCTCGCGCTCCTCGGAAGCAGGAACCTGGTTGTCGGTGTTGTGTGCAGGAGTCTTGTTTTCAGACATGGGCGATTGCGCCTTTCTTTGTAGGGTGATGCATGAACGCGATATTTAGATATCTAGGCAGGACAAAAAGTCCTTAGCCAGTGCCTCCGAGCTTAGATACTTCTCAAGCGAGTGTGGGGTGTGGGCCAACAAAATTTTCCAAAACGTGATTTTTGGCACGGTTTAATGCGCGGCTTGAAAAACCGCAGCCCAACATGCTTAAATACAAAGGTTGCTTTAACAGGGCAGCGAGAACCGAGATTCGGTGATGGCGGCGGACGTCGCCAAGCGTGAGTCTCGGGGAGACGCTGAGCTGGTAAAGCGAACATGACACCTTCGTTGTCGCCATGGTTCAGGGAAACCTGAAGCATTGACTGGAAGGTCATCCAATCGGGCTAGGTCCGCGTTAGAGCAGTGACACCCCGAGAAGATGGACCGGAGAAGGGGCATGGCAAATAAACAGCGGCAGTAGACGAATTGGACACTCTCCACGTGTAATGCGTGAAAACCGTCCTCTTCACAATACTTTGACTACGGGTCTTGTACCCCGTCGAGAGCACTGCGTTCTGGCCCTTGCCATGTACCGCAACTCTTGGTCGTCATGACAGTCAGACCACTGGCGTTGTGTCAGGCCCCAAGCCCGGACAACGTTATAGAGAAATCGAGAAGCAATTTCCCACCGCTTCACGCCCCGGAAACGCCGGGAATGTGAAAGTGGGGAAGCGAGGAAGAGGATAAGCGTGGCGGGACAAAAAATCCGCATTCGGCTGAAGGCCTATGACCACGAGGCTATCGACGCTTCTGCAAAGAAGATCGTCGAGACCGTTACCCGTACCGGTGCTCGTGTAGTTGGCCCAGTGCCGCTCCCAACCGAGAAGAACGTATACGCAGTTATTCGTTCTCCGCACAAGTACAAGGACTCTCGCGAGCACTTCGAGATGCGCACTCACAAGCGCCTGATCGACATTCTCGACCCAACCCCGAAGACCGTTGATGCTCTTATGCGCATCGATCTTCCGGCAAGCGTCGACGTGAACATCCAGTAAGCGACTTTGGTGGAGAACAAATAATGAGTGAAAACGAGATCAAGGGCATTCTGGGCAAGAAGCTCGGCATGACCCAGGTCTTCGACGAGGACAACCGCGTTGTGCCGGTTACCGTCGTCGAGGCAGGGCCATGCGTTGTCACCCAGATTCGCACCCCCGAAACCGATGGCTACAGCGCCATCCAGATCGCCTTTGGCGAAATCGACCCACGCAAGGCAAACAAGCCGGTTGGTGGTCACTTCAAGAAGGCTGGCGTAACCCCGCGCCGTCACGTTGCGGAAATCCGCATGGACGACACCTCTGCCTACGAGGTTGGCCAAGAGGTCAAGGTTGACATCTTCGAGGGTATCTCCTTCGTTGACGTCACCGGCAAGACCAAGGGCCACGGTTACGCTGGTGGCATGAAGCGCCACGGCTTTGCAGGCCAGGGCGCAGCTCACGGTAACCAGGCCGCTCACCGCCGCGTTGGCGGCATCGGCGGCGCTGCTACCCCGGGCCGCGTCTTCAAGGGCAAGCGCATGGCTGGCCGTATGGGCCACGACCGCGTGACCACCCAGAACCTGAAGATTCAGAAAATCGATGCCGAGTCCAACCTGCTGCTCATCAAGGGTGCTATCCCTGGTGCGCGCGGCGGCCTCGTCACCGTTAAGACCGCAGTGAAGGGCGGTGCACACGCATGAGCAACCTCAAGCTAGACGTCCACACTTCCGAGGGTAAGACCAACGGCTGTGTAGACCTGCCAGCTGAAATCTTTGACACCGAGGCATCCATTGCTTTGATGCACCAGGTTGTTAACGCTCAGCTTGCTGCTGCACGCCAGGGCACCCACGCAACCAAGACCCGCGGCGACGTCCGCGGTGGTGGTCGCAAGCCTTTCCGTCAGAAGGGCACCGGCCGTGCACGCCAGGGCTCCATCCGCGCACCGCACTACACCGGTGGCGGCACCGTCCATGGCCCACAGCCCCGCGACTACGCACAGCGCACCCCTAAGAAGATGATCAAGGCTGCTCTCTTCGGTGCACTGTCTGACCGTGCTCGCAACGAGCGCATCCACGTCATCGAAGAGCTCGTACCGGGCCAGAAGCCGTCCACCAAGTCGGCCAAGGCCTTCCTCGAGTCCCTGACCGAGCGCAAGAACGTGCTGCTGGTCATCGGCCGCGAGGACATCAATGCTCGTCGTAGCGCTAATAACCTGCCTAACGTCCAGATCCTGGACGCTGGCCAGCTCAACACCTACGACGTTCTCTACTCCGATGACGTTGTGTTCTCCGTTGAGGCGCTACACACCTTCATCAACCGCGCAACCGGCGCGGATAAGGAGGAGAACTAATGGCTAAGATTTCTAACCCACGCGATATCATCATCGCCCCGGTTGTATCCGAGAAGTCCTACGGTCTGATGGAGCAGAACGTCTACACGTTCTACGTCTCCACGGACTCCAACAAGTCCCAGATTAAAGATGCCGTAGAGCAGATCTTTGACGTTAAGGTCGACTCCGTGAACACCGTGAACCGTGCAGGTAAGCGTAAGCGCACCCGCACCGGTTACGGCCAGCGTAAGTCCACCAAGCGTGCATACGTGACGCTCCGTGAAGGCAGCGACTCCATCGACGTCTTCGGCGGCGGCGCTTAAGCGCCACCGGAGAGCCGAAAGGAAAAGGAAGAATTATGGCTATTCGTAAGTACAAGCCGACAACTCCGGGTCGCCGCGCATCCTCCGTTTCTGAGTTTGACGAGATCACTCGTTCTACTCCGGAGAAGTCCCTGCTGCGCCCGCTGAGCAAGACTGGTGGCCGTAACAACTACGGCCGCATCACCACCCGCCACATCGGCGGTGGCCACAAGCGCCGTTACCGTCTCATCGACTTCCGTCGTAACGACAAGGACGGCATTCCGGCAAAGGTCGCTCACATCGAGTACGACCCGAACCGCACCGCAAACATTGCACTGCTTCACTACGTTGATGGCGAGAAGCGCTACATCATCGCCCCTAAGGGCCTGAAGCAGGGCACCATCGTGGAGTCCGGCCCGAACGCAGATATCAAGGTTGGCAACAACCTGCCGCTGCGTAACATCCCGACCGGTTCCACCATCCACGCTGTTGAGCTCAAGCCGGGCGCTGGCGCTAAGCTGGCCCGCTCCGCTGGTGCTTCCATCCAGCTGCTGGGTAAGGAAGGCAAGTACGCAGTTCTGCGTATGCCGTCTTCCGAAATCCGCCGTGTGGACATCCGCTGCCGCGCCACCGTTGGTGAGGTTGGCAACGCCGAGCAGATGAACATCCGCTGGGGCAAGGCCGGCCGTATGCGCTGGAAGGGCGTACGCCCGACCGTCCGCGGTGTCGTTATGAACCCGGTTGACCACCCACACGGTGGTGGTGAGGGTAAGACCTCGGGTGGTCGCCACCCTGTGTCCCCATGGGGCCACAAGGAGGGTCGCACCCGCAACCCGAACCGTTACTCCAACAACATGATCGTGCGCCGTCGTCGCCCGAACAAGAAGCGCTAAGAGGAGGTAAACAATGCCACGCAGCCTTAAGAAGGGCCCGTTCGTCGATGAGCACCTCCTCAACAAGGTGGATGCTCAGAACGATGCAGGCACCAAGCAGGTCATCAAGACCTGGTCTCGCCGCTCGACCATTCTCCCCGATTTCATCGGTCACACCTTCGCCGTCCATGACGGCCGCAAGCACGTGCCGGTTTTCATCGAGGATTCCATGGTCGGCCACAAGCTGGGCGAGTTTGCACCAACCAAGACCTTTAAGGGTCACGTCAAGGATGACAAGAAGGGACGTCGATAAGCGATGAGTGAGACCATCACCTCCGCATCCGCCACGGCCCGCTACGTCCGCGTCACCCCGATGAAGGCACGTCGCGTGCTCGATCTGGTCCGCGGCAAGTCCGTAAGCGAAGCCCTGGCTATCTTGAAGTACGCACCGCAGGGTGCTTCCAAGCCAGTTGCCAAGGTCGTTGCATCTGCAGCCGCTAACGCTGAGAACAACTTCGGCCTCGACCCACGTACCCTGGTCATCTCCGAGGCTTATGCCAACGAGGGTCCGACCATGCGTCGTTTCCAGCCGCGTGCACAGGGTCGTGCATTCATGATTCGTAAGCGCACCAGCCACATCACCGTGGTTGTCGAAAGCCAGCAGGAAGGGGCCAAGTAATGGGCCAGAAGATCCATCCTCACGGCCTACGTTTGGGCATCACTTCCGACTGGAAGACCCACTGGTTCGCCGATAAGGACTACGCGAACTACGTAGCCGAAGACATCAAGATTCGTAACTACCTCAACAAGGGCCTCGAGCGCGCCGGCATTGCCGACGTCGTCATCGAGCGCACCCGCGACCGCGTCCGCGTCGACATTCACACCGCCCGCCCGGGCATCGTGATTGGCCGCCGCGGTACTGAGGCTGACCGCATCCGCCGCGAGCTGGAAAAGCTCACCGGCAAGATGGTTGCCCTCAACATCCTCGAGGTCAAGCAGGTAGACGCAAACGCAACCCTGGTTGCTCACTCCATCGCGGAGCAGCTGGTTAACCGTGTCGCATTCCGTCGTGCAATGCGCAAGGCTATCCAGTCCGCTATGCGCCAGCCACAGGTTAAGGGCATCAAGATCCTGCTGTCCGGCCGCCTGGGCGGTGCAGAAATGTCCCGCGTTGAGCGCTACCACGAGGGTCGCGTTCCGCTGCACACTCTTCGCGCCGAAATCGACTACGGCACCGCAGAAGCCCACACCACCTTCGGCCGCATCGGCATCAAGGTGTGGATCTACAAGGGTGACGTCGTCGGTGGCGTACGCGAGTCCGAACTGAACGCTCCGGCACAGGGCCGTGGCCGTGACCGCAATGGTCGCTCCCGCCGCGGTGGCCAGCGCCGCCAGCGTGCACAGCAGAAGCAGGAGGGCTAATCCATGCTGATTCCTAAGCGTGTTAAGTACCGCCGTCAGCACCGCCCGAACCGTCGCGGCGTGTCCAAGGGCGGTAACCGCATCAACTTCGGCGATTACGCTATCCAGGCTCTCGAGCCGGCGTACATCACCAACCGTCAGATTGAGGCCGCACGTATTGCCATCAACCGCCACGTCAAGCGTGGTGGCAAGGTGTGGATCAACATCTTCCCGGACCGTCCGTTGACCCAGAAGCCGCTTGGCGTTCGTATGGGTTCCGGTAAGGGCCCGGTCGAGAAGTGGGTGGCTAACGTTAAGCCAGGCCGCGTACTTTTCGAGATGAGCTACCCAACCGAGGCCGTTGCTATTGAGGCTCTGCGCCGTGCAGGCCAGAAGCTTCCTTGCAAGGTCCGCATCATCAAGAAGGAGGACCAGTTCTAATGGCAACCGGTACCCCCGCCCACGAGTTCCGTGAGCTCGACAACGCTGAGCTGCAGTCCCGCCTGAAGGATGCGAAGGAAGAGCTGTTCAACCTCCGCTTCCAGAAGGCCACTGGCCAGCTGACCAACAACCGCCGCATCGGCACGGTTAAGCGCGACATTGCCCGCATCTACACCGTTCTGCGCGAGCGCGAGCTGGGCCTGTCCGTTGCTCCGGGAGCTGAGGCTTAATCATGAGTGAGGCTAACGTGACTGATTCCAAGAAGGCACCTACTCCGAAGAAGGAGAAGGTCAAGGGCGCTCCTAAGGTTCGCACCGGCTACGTAGTATCCGACAAGATGACCAAGACCATCGTTGTCGAGCTGGAAGACCGCAAGCAGCACGCCCTGTACGGCAAGATCATGCGCTCTAACAAGAAGGTTAAGGCGCACGACGAGGAAGAAACCGCAGGCATCGGCGATCTCGTACGCATCGCTGAGACCCGCCCGCTGTCCAAGGACAAGCACTTCCGTCTCGTTGAGATCATCGAGAAGGCTAAGTAAAAATTAGCCAGCGCAGCCCCTGCTCCGAATCTTATGGTTCGGGGCGGGGCCTTCGCCGTTTTAGGACTTCTTTACGGCCGGGCCCTTTCATAAAACCAGTAGGGTACCCACGTGACGTCGGTGGTATCTAGGCCCCATTCATTCACCGCGAGGCCTCGCACGCTTTTTGCTAGCTTCCCCTCGCCGGAAGCCCATACGTACCCTGGCCCCGACGCACCGGCATAGTCCGCTCTCAAGGCGGCAACGACAGCCTCCGCCTCCCCGTGCGGTTGGGTATGAATAATCCGCAGGCTGTGTACGCTCGCCTCCCATCTAGCTGCGAGGCCTGGTTCTACCTCGTCGTTGCTGGTAACCACGGCCATAACGTCGGTGGCCCGAAGCATTTCCGGGTTATGGTCTTCTTGGTAGGCCAAAATGTGCCGCAGCGCGGGCAAGGAGGATGCGTCGGCGACTAGAAGTTGTGGCTTCTCGATTGGCCGCCACAGGTCGTTGCAGGTGAAGAATCCCGCTGTATCTCCGGCTTGTGCGCGGCGAATCCACCGCGAGCCAGGTCCTGAATCACCGTGTGTCACCACGTCGACATCGACTGTGGCCTCCTCCGAGTGGAGAGCGCGGATGGTGTACCAGCGCAGGTCCGGCCGCCTCTCCTCGTCGATCGCGCTCACAGCCGAGCGGAGGTTTATGCCGTCGACGGGGAAGGGCGTAAATTCCTGTTCGGCTCGGGGCATGACGAGTCCAAAGAATTCATCGGGGCCAGAGAGGGTGTATGTCCGGAAAGCCTCGGCGTAGAACGTGAGTCGGTGCAAGCGCGGACGGATCCGTTTATTGGCGGTCAAAGTAACGGGGATGAGTTCGTGCGCAGACATTGGGGCCGATCGTAAGGAAGGGTTCATGTGTCTAAAAAATTACTAGTTTAGTTTAGCCTTGCCTAATCGAGGCTATGCGTTATAGGGTAAGCAAGGTTATTTTCCTCCTTTATTGAAAGGCTTAACCTCATGAAGATTTTCGGCCGTCGCACCATGGGCGCAGTCGCAATGCTTTCCGCCGGAGCCGTAGCTTTAGGCGGTTGCTCGCGTGGTGATGGTGATGAAACAGCTCAGGCGACCGACGCTGCCAGCGAGCAGCGCGTGGCTAGCCTGGGTCTAGGTGATGCCGACACGCTGCTTGCCCTGGGGATCACTCCCGTAACGGTGGCGCCGTGGGGTGCTGAGGGCGATGGCGACCCTTCTGGCGTCGGCCCCTGGGCAGAGGAACTTTTGGGCGACGCAAAGCCTGAGGTGATTTATAATACCGCGACCGGATTTACGGCGGATACCTTTGAGCAGGTCACCGCGGCCGACCCCACCCAGATCATTGCGGTGAACCAGACGGTGGATGCACGCACGAAGGGATCCCTGGAAGAAATCGCGCCTACCACCGTCAAGCCGAACGGCTATGAAGACTGGCAGGTACCCTGGGAAAAGCAGGTAGAGACCATCGCGGATGCGGTGGACAAAGAAGACGAAGGCGATAAGCTTATCGATGACACCGAAAAGGCCTTCGAGGAGTTCCGCCACGAGCACGCGGAATTGAAGGATAAGTCTGCGGCCATCGTCATGCCTTATGACGGCAAAATTGGCCTATACACCGAGGAGGATGGGCGTGGACAATTTATCGAGGACCTTGGCATGGAGATCCCCGATGCATTGCAGGGCGATGGCGGCAGCTTCTTCGTCGACATTGCCCCAGAAAACTACGCGAAGCTTAACCAGGTTGATTACCTCTTTGTCCTGGACTACAACGGCTCCTCCGATGCCTTGAAGAATGATAAGACCTTCCAAGGCCTCGACATTGTCAAGGAGGGTCGCGTGCGCTACTTGGATACCGATACCGGCAATGCCATGAGTATGCCCAATCCGGTGACTATCCCCTGGGCAGTAGATAAATTTGAAGAGAAGCTGTAATTGTCAGCAACCACGATGGACGGCCAACAAATCCAGGCGGATTCCGCAGCAGATAGTCCTACGACCACCGGCACCCCCGCAACGGTAGTGGCGCGGGCACAGAGTCATAAAGTGCTCCTTGTCGCCTTCATTCTCGCCAGCCTGGTGTTGGCGGTGGTGTCTTTGGCGGTGGGATCCCGCTCGATTCCGCCCGGGGAGGTTATCGCTGCCCTGCACGGGGCAGGGGAGCAGGATATCCGCGATATCGTGTGGAACCTGCGCATGCCGCGCACCTTCTTGGCTTATTTCGCCGGCGCGGCCCTTGCTGTGGCAGGTGTGCTGGCGCAATCGTGGACCAGAAACCCGTTAGCGGATCCAGGATTTATTGGTGTTACCGCGGGCGCGTCCTTCTTCGTTGCCTTAGGCACGGCCATTGGTATTGCTACCTCCACCAGTATGCGGACTACCCTCGCGCTCGTTGGCGCGGGTATTACTACGCTGCTGGTCTTAGCCGTATCGCGGCGGTTTGAGGATCCCCTGACGCTCATTCTGGTGGGCGCCGGCGTCTCCGCAGCTTTGGGATCGGGCGCTATGATCATCGGTCTATATTCCACGGACGTCCTCGATAGCATGCGGCGGTGGACTATCGGCTCGACCTTTGGCCGCGGCCCAGAAGATGTCGCGATCGCGGGCATAGGGCTAGTTATTGGCGTAGCGTGTGCGGCGATGGTGGCTAGACCCCTCGACCTTCTGGCAATGGGGGAGGAGTCCTCCCTCGCCTTGGGTGGGTCCCCCACTACCGCGCGGGTGGGCGCGGCGCTCAGCGTCGTGGTGTTGGCCGGCAGCGCAACGGCAGCAACGGGTCCCATTGCCTTCGTCGGCTTTGCCATTCCCCACATCGTGCGGCGGGTGGTGGGCCCTAGCGTTGCCACCTTGCTTTTGCCCTCTGCGCTCTTGGGCGGTTGTGCCGTGCTTGCCGCTGATATCACCGGCCGCCTCATTGCGGGTAACTCGGAGCTGGAGATGTCGATCGTCCTCGCGATAGTGGGCGCACCTTTCCTCATTTGGGGTGCTCACCGCGGCGTGGGCAGAGCATGGGGGCAATAAAGCATGACCGCAATCAGCAATATTTTAAAAGCTCAACAACGCCGCCGGCACGTGCGCGTGCTCGCTTCCACGCTGGCTTTCATCCTCATCGCCCTTAGCGCGTACCTAGTGCTACTGGGGCAAGGTCCCATGGCATTGAGTCCGCGGCAGGTTATCGATGTCCTCACCGGAGGCGGCAGCAAGAACCACATCAGGGTGGTGTGGGACTTGCGCCTGCCGGTTGCCATCGCCACCGTTATCGTGGGCGCCGCCCTCGGCTTGGCCGGTTCTTGGACGCAAACCATGGCTCGTAACCCGCTGGCCTCCCCGGATATTTTAGGCGTTACCGGCGGGGCGTCGGTGCTGGTGGTCTTGGGCACCGTGCATTCGCGCCCCAGTTTCGCCGAGGGTATCCCGGAGTTTTGGTGGCGGGCATGCTTGGCGATGATCGGCGCCCTCCTCGTTGTCATCCTCCTCGCTGTTCTGGGTGGCATCGGTACGAGCAACCGCATCGTCATCATCGGTATTGCCTTATCGCTGATGTTTCAAGCCATCGTCGCGTATTTAATGCGCAGCGCCCAGATCCTGCGCGCTGCGGAGGCGCAAACTTGGCTCGCAGGATCGACTGGATTCGTGCGCATGGAGGTCATTCTCCCCCTCCTGGTGGCATTAGCGCCGTTTCTCGCCATAGGAATCTGGTGCTCGAGGGAGTTGCCGCTGCTTGCCCATGATGATTCCTCCGCAACCACCCTGGGCGTGAATATCTCCCGCCAGCGCACCCTCCTGCTTATTGCGGCAACCGGTATCAGCGCCGTGGTGGTCTCAGTGGTGGGACCCATTGGGTTTATCGCGCTGTTGGCGCCGCACCTGGCGCGGATGGTGGCGCGCACCCCCACGCCATCGCCGCTGGCATCGGCAGCCGCGGGTGCCGCATTGCTGACCGTGTGTGCTGTGATCGCCGGTGCTATCCCGGTAAATGCACCGGTGGGTGCGGTTTCCTCGGTCATCGGCGGCTGCGTCTTGGTGATATTGGTGTGGAATGCGGCCGGGCGCAGCTAAACGTTGTGCCGCGGCACAGCAGGGGAACGGATAAGCACGGCGCCAGATGGTGCTAGACACTCAGACGTGGATGAAGGAAAAGAAATGAAGGATAATCGGCCTAATCAGCCTAAACAGATCACGAGCCCAAAGCCTCGGTGCAGCCTCCACGCCACCGGCATTCATGCGGGATATAAGGATGGCGAGGATATCCTTGCCGGCGTTGATCTGTACGCCCGCGCCGGCGAAGTCACCACGCTCATTGGGCCGAATGGCTGCGGCAAGTCCACTCTGCTGAAAACTCTCTCGAAAATCCTGGCCCCGCGGCAGGGCAGCGTCATGGTCGGGGAAGCTGACCTACACGCCATGTCCGCGAAGGATGCCGCGCAGCAGGTGGCGCTGTTGCCACAGCACCCCGTGGCCCCCGATGGGCTGCGGGTGGGGGAGTTGGTCGCGCGCGGGCGTCATCCCTATCAGGGGAGGATGCGCGGCGTTTCCGCGACGGACCGGGAGATCATTGCGCGGGCCTGCGAGGCTACCGAGATTGTGGACTTCCTCGATCGTGATATCGCTTCGCTATCGGGCGGGCAGCGCCAGCGCGTTTGGCTGGCGTTGGCCCTGGCACAAGATACGCCCGTGCTGCTTCTCGATGAACCCACGACCTTCCTCGACCCTGCCCATGCCATGCGCATGCTGGAGTTGGCCCGCGCACAGGCGCAGGCGGGAAAGACAGTGGTTGTAGTCCTACACGATCTCATGCTGGCGGGCCACTATTCTGATTCCATGGTGGTGATGAAATCCGGCGATATCATCGCTCGCGGGGCACCGAAACAAGCGCTGTCGCCGAAGGTATTGGCGCAGGCCTATGGCATCGAGGCCGAGGCCTGGGAGGATCCGCTTGGCGATGCCCCCATTATCGTTCCCCGCCGCGTCATAGCGGGACATTAGTGGAATCGAGCCAATAGTGGCTGTTTCCCCGACGCTCTACTTGACCTTTCGTTGCAAATCTAGAAAGGAAATTGCCACTACAAAAAGATTGAGCACGCTTCCCGCGCCGAGCAAAAAGGTGCCGATTCGATAGGAGCCTGTGCCTACGGCGGCCATATTGCCGTAAATATAGACCCAGATTCCCCAGCCAATAAGGAGTACGAGCCCGGCGAGACCGGAGAGCAAGCGCAGGCTGCGCGGGGAAGAGGGGGCGAAGAACTTATAGGCGGCGTCGACAAGCGCGCAGGCAGCAATGCCCAAGCTCAAGCCGCCGGTGAGCCAAACCGGTAGTAGAGCGGAGGTGCCAAAGACCACCGGCAAAATGAACGCGAGAAACGCCAGGATAAAGAGCGCGGCGTGGAGCCACAGCGTGCGCTTGGTATAGGTCATAGCGAAGCCTCTACTTCCTCGCGGCGCGGGGGATTGGCGCCCTTGCGGGAGACGGTGATGCCGGCGGCAGCCACGGCGAAGGACAAGATGTCCTTCCACTGCGCCGGATCCAGCGCAGCAAGAGCGGCGGCGTCGAGCCCGCGCTCATCAATCTGGGTCAGCAGGGCGGCCATAATGGTGTCGCCGGCGCCGATGGTATCGGTGACCGTGACCCGCGCGGCCGGCACCGTAAGGGACGTATCGCCCGCGCGAACGCTCAGGCCCTCGCCGCCCCGGGTGACCACTACGATGGGAACCTGCGAAATGAGGTCGTCGCCCAAGAACTCCACCTCTTCATCAGAAAGCTTCAACAAAGTCACGTAGGGGAGAAGCTCAGCCAAGAATTCGCGGTGCTCCGCAGTGGCATATAAGGGGCGGATGTTCGGGTCGAGGGCGACCAGGGTTCCCTGCGCGGCAAAGTCCTTGAGCAGCTGCGCATAGCGGGAGGCTCCCGGCTCAAGGGCGAGGGAGACCGTGCCGAAGCATGCGATATCGGCCGGCACCAGCTGTGGCTCGACCAGGCGGTCGGCCGTGCCTTCGATATAGAAGTTATAGGAGGCCGAGCCGTCCTCATGGATAGTGGTAACAGCCAAGGTTGTGGGCTCGTCACCGCGCTGGAGGTGAGTGGTGGTTACCCCCTCTGCCTCAAGGCGACCAACGAGTTCCTGCCCGAAACCATCGGTAGAAAGGCGCGACTGGAACTCTACGTCTGCTCCCAGTCTGGCGGCCGCGATGGCCACGTTAAACGGCCCGCCGCCCAGCGCCGGCGTGTGGTCGTTCAAGCTGCCAGGGGCCACCGGAACGAGGTCCACGAGGCCTTCACCGCACACATGAATAGTCATGTTTCCATAGTATCGGTGATATGAACTACCGTCCCAATTTTCACCTCGCCCCGCCGCAAGGCCGCCTCAATGATCCCAATGGCGTCTTTGTGGATGGCGATACCCTGCACGTGTACTACCAGCACGACCCGGCCTTTCCCCGCAAGCCCAAGCGCACGGGCTGGGGGCATGCGACGGCGAGCGTATCGGCCCCCACGCCGTGGCAGCACCACCCCGATGCCTTGTATCCGGACCTGCCCTATGACAAGGATGGTTGCTACTCGGGCGGTGCGGTGGTCGATGGCACCGACGTCTGGCTGTTCTACACAGGCAACCTGAAAGAGGATGGCCGCCGCATCCCGTCCCAGAACCGCGTGCGCGCCATAGACCCTTCGGGCCCGGAGGGTGGCATCTACCTCCGCGACGAGAATAATCCCCTCATTCCGGACTCCCCGGAGGGCTATACGGGGCACTTCCGGGATCCACAGATCACCCGCGATGGCGATGGCTGGCGGATGGTCATCGGTGCCCAGACCGAAGACGAGCGCGGCACCATTGTGCTGTACCGCTCGCAGGACCTGGCCCGATGGGAATTCCAGGGCGAGATTTCTTTCGACGATCCCTCGCAGCTGCCCGGCGGTTATATGTGGGAGTGCCCCAACCTGCTTACCTTGGGCGATAAGCAGGTCCTCATCTTCTGCCCCCAGGCAGAAACAGACCGCTGCGGCTATATCGTGGGCACGCTCGATGGCCTGGATTTCCATATTGAGCGCGGCTTTACCCTCCTGGATCATGGCACCCAGTTCTATGCGCCCCAGGCCACCGAGGACGGCATCCTCCTGGGATGGATGGGCATGCCCGCCCAGGATGACACCCCAACGGAAGGCTGGGTCCATACCTTGACGCTGCCCCGCCGCATCTGGCTGGAGGACAACTACCTGCACCAAGAGCCGCTGTGGTCCGCCTTGCCGGAGACCCAAGGGCGCGAAGGCTTTGGCTCCACCATCGATATCAAGGGCGAAGGCTCCTTTGCTCTTATCGACGCCGCCGGGGACGAAGCCTTCCGCGTCACCCAACGTGACGGCACCATCGCCTTTAACGGCGGCGATCCCATCGACTGCCCGGATGGCGAGATGCGCTTGATTGCTGATGGCTGCGCCGTCGAGGTATACGCCGGTGGCGGTCGCATCGCCGCGTCCTTCGCTGTGTTTGGCGAGTCCCCCTGGCAGGGGTGGGAGCCGCGCGGGTAGGTGTACCCGAGACCGGTGAGGTTGCCAACACTCCGCCCGAATGTGTGGACTTAGGCCCGAATCCCGGCTGTAATGGAAATAAGCAGTCACGTCCGGTACCCGGATGTGATCCATTACACTGAAGGGCTCTTCTATGGACCACAAGGAAGTAGCCGCCCGTACGCTAAAGGCGCTGGGCGGCGAAGACAACATCATCGCACTCGCGCATTGCGCCACGCGCCTGCGCATGGTGCTGCAAGATTCTGACAAGGTAGACACCGCCGCGCTGGATAATGACCCCGACCTCAAGGGCACCTTTGAGGCCGGCGGTATGTTCCAGGTCATCGTCGGTCCCGGCGACGTCAATATCGTCTTCCAGGAAATGACCAACCTCATTTCCAAGGACGTGGCCGTATCCACCGACCGCTTGAAAGACATCGCCGCCGAATCCGGCAATTGGTTCAGCCGTGCGGTCAAGGTGCTTGCGGATATCTTCGTCCCGCTCATTCCAATTCTGCTTGGCGGCGGTCTGCTCATGGCGCTCAACAACGTCTTGACGGCCGAGGGGCTCTTCGGTGACCAATCCGTCATCCAGATGTTCCCCGCCTGGGAAGGTTTTGCCGGCTTGGTGAACCTGCTTGCCTCTGCGCCGTTTGCCTTCCTGCCCATCCTCGTGGGCTTTACCGCGACGAAGCGCTTCGGCGGCAACGAGTTCCTCGGCGCCGGTATGGCCATGGCCATGGTCATGCCCGATTTGGTCAGCGGCTACAGCGTGGCCGAGGCGATCGAAAACGGTGAGATGTCCTACTGGAACATCTTCGGCTTCGACGTCGCTCAGGCCGGCTACCAGGGCTCCATCCTGCCCATCCTGGTGATTTCGTGGATTCTCGCCACCTTAGAGAAATTCCTGCACAAGCATCTCAAGGGCACGGTGGACTTCATGCTCACCCCACTGCTCACCTTGCTGATTACTGGCTTCCTGACCTTCATGGGTTTGGGACCCATCCTGCGCACGGCCGGCGAGTGGCTGGGCATGGGCCTGGCCAACCTCTATGACTTTGCCGGTCCCGTCGCCGGCTTCCTCTTCGGCCTCGTCTACTCGCCGATTGTGATTACCGGCCTGCACCAATCCTTCCCGCCGATTGAGACGATGCTGTGGAACGAGGGCGGCTCCTTCGTCTTCCCGATTGCCTCCATGGCCAATATCGCCCAGGGCGGCGTCGCACTCGCCGTGTACTTCCTGGCCCGCTCCGAAAAGCTCAAGGGCCTGGCCGGCGCTTCGGGTATTTCTGCCCTCTTCGGTATTACCGAGCCCGCCATCTTCGGCGTGAACCTCCGCCTGCGCTGGCCGTTCTATATCGGTATGGCAGCATCTGCTATTTCTTCTGCCTTCATCGCCATCTTTGGCGTGCTTGCCGACGCCCTCGGTGCCGCCGGCTTCATCGGCTTCGTCTCCGTCCCCCGCTTCGTCCCGACTTTCCTGTTGTGCGGCGTTATCTCCTTCGTAGTCGCCTTTGTGGGCGCTTACCTCTACGGACGGGTGCTCATTCGCAAGAATGGCTCCATCGACCCGGATGAGGTCAACCCTCCCGCAGCCGAGGCGCAGGCCGCCGCAGGCACCCCGGCTGCGGTAGCTGCCGACGATGCGTGCACCATCTTCTCCCCGCTGGAGGGCACCGCCGTACCACTGTCTCAGGTCAGTGACCCCATGTTTGCTGGCGGCAAGCTGGGCCAAGGTGTAGCAATCGAGCCGACCGTGGGCAAGCTGGTTGCGCCTGCCGACGGCAAAATCACCGTCACCTTCCCCTCCCACCACGCCTACGCCATCCGCGCCAAGGACCCAGCGGTGGGAAATATCGATATCCTCATGCACATTGGTTTCGATACGGTAAACCTCAAGGGCGAACACTTCACCTCCCACGTCACCAAGGGCGATGAAGTCAAGCGAGGCGATGTCCTTGCCGAATTCGATATCGACGCCATCAAGGCCGCCGGCCTTCCGGTAACCACCCCGGTGGTGGTCTCCAACTCCAAGAAGACCGGCCCCGTAATTCCTACCGAGGCTTTCCGTCCCGGCGAGCTCATTGGCTCCGGCACCGATATCTTTACCGTGGACCCCAAGCCGGCCGCAGTACCTGCACAGACAGCCTCGCCGGCTTCCGAATCCGCGTCTTAATGCGCATCCTTTAAAAGCCAACGGTGGGCTTTCGGGCCCATCATTTTAGGGCCACCCCATTAGGTCCATAGTGATCAGGCCGATCTGAGGAAAACCACCCCTCAGATCGGCCTTTTCCACCTCAATTCAGCCTGATCAGATCGGCCTTAAATCGGATGGGCCCTTGACTCTGAGTGACCGCAGTTTTAGTCAGGCATACAAAAAGCTGCGCCGGCCGGACCGAAGTCCGACCGGCACAGCCAGTCTCAGTTTCAGACCCTACTCAGTAGGGGAGTTCTTTCTTAAGCGAAGAACTTGCGGCGTGCAGCGAAGGCGCCAGCAGCAACCATTGCAGCTACGGCCAGAGCAGCCAGAGCCTGTGCAACGGAGTTGGAGCCGGTCTCAGCGGACATACCACGTGCGGAGTCTGCGGACTCGCCAGCAGCCGGAGCGGTACCTTCAGCGTTGTTGCCCTGACCCTGCTCTGCGAGCTGAGCGTTGATCTCGTCCTCGTGCTCAGCGACGATCTTCTCGGACTCAGCCTTCTCCTCAGGGGTAGGCTCAGCATTTACACGATCCTGGCTCTTAACCCAGGTCTTGCCGTCCTTGTTCAGGAAGTAGTGAACAATGCCGCCCAGGATTGGCAGAGCGATTGCAGCGCCGATGCCGGCCTTAGCAGCATCGCTCAGCTCGGAAGAGCCCTCAGGATCGGTGGTGCCAGCATTGGCATCCTTGCACTTGCCGACGGTCTCGTCGGTGATCTCGGTGTTTACCTCGTTGCTGTTCTCGACGTAAACGCTCTTATCCTGAATGTGCTGGTAGCAAACGGTGCCATCCTCAAGCTCGATGGTAGCTGGGGCTGGGATGACATTTTCCTGAGAGCCTTCGGAGTCCTCGGAATTTCCACCCTCAGAACCGTTTCCTTCAGAGTCGTTTGCGCCCTCGGAGTCATTCGAACCGTCAGTGTCGGCTTCACCGTCGGTGGTGCCAGCATTGTCGTTTCCGAGCTCTGCGTCGCGAATCTGTCGTGCCTCTTCTACGGAAATTGCTTTACGCTCAACGAGGTTTCCGTCTTCGTCTCGCTTATCGTAAATGTACGTGGAGCCACCATTATCGTCTTGGCGAACGTATTCCTCGCCGTCTTTAGTAACGGACATTGGGTCACCGATTTGAGCCTGAGCAACAGCCGCGCCGCCAAAGGCGAGCGCGCCGGTCAGAACAGCAGCGGTCAGGGTCTGTGGCAAACGCTTCATGTGTTTCTCCTTCGGGAAATATAGGTACGCGCCAAAAAGCAGATGTCTTTCTTGACGCAAACCACATTAGTCACATCGTTCCCAACTGTCACCTCAAAAACGTGAATTAACTGGAATTTTCATGTGTTACACGTGTGAAAATTGGGTCAATTTAGAACATGCGTGCCCGGAAAGTTGCACCGCCAGGCTTGGAAGTGCGAACTAAAGTCCCAGGTAGAGCAATTAAATGCGACGGGCGAGGGGGATTGACCTATTCGAAACAAGGCTTTATGGGGGTGTCCGGGGGTAATGCAGGGAAAATTTTGGCGTTGGAGGGGTGTCGGCAAGCAAAAGACAGTGTTTTGGTAATGGTGCGCGCGTGTGGTTGAATGTATAGGTTGCGAAAGCTGGTCGGCCCGTAGCGGTGCGTTTCCGAACCGCCGGTCCGAGACCCTTCGGCACAGTCCGTTGTAAAGGCTTGAGCATCGCAAGTTTGTAGACCGCGTGTGGCAAGGACGGAAATCTTACCGCACATCAATCCAGGTCAGGAGACCCATAGTGATTCAGCAAGAATCGCGTCTGCGCGTCGCCGACAACTCTGGTGCACGTGAACTGCTGTGCATCCGCGTTCTTGGCGGCTCTGTCCGACGCTCCGCTGGCATCGGCGACGTCATCGTCGCGACTGTCAAGGACGCTGTCCCAGGTGGCAACGTCAAGGAAGGCGACATCGTAAAGGCAGTTATCGTCCGTGCGAAGAAGGAGACCCGTCGCCCAGACGGCTCCTACATCCGCTTTGACGAGAACGCTGCAGTTGTTCTCAAGGGCGATAGCGAGCCCCGTGGTACCCGTATCTTCGGACCGGTTGCTCGCGAACTTCGTGACAAGCGTTTCATGAAGATCGTTTCTCTCGCACCGGAGGTGATCTAGTCTTATGAAGATCCATAAGGGAGATATGGTGATCGTCATTTCGGGCCCAGATAAGGGCGCGAAGGGCAAGGTCATCGAGGCATACCCAAAGCGTGACAAGGTCCTCGTTGAGGGCGTTAACCGCATCAAGAAGCACGTCGCAAACTCTGCTGCCGAGCGTGGCGCCGAGTCCGGCGGAATCGTTACCCAGGAAGCTCCGATCCACGTGTCCAACGTTGCGATCGTTGACTCCGAAGGCAACCCGACCCGCGTGGGCTACCGTTTCGACGAGAACGGCAAGAAGGTCCGTATCGCGCGTAGCAACGGGAAGGACATCTAAAAATGAGCGAGAATTACACCCCGCGTCTGAAGACTCGCTACCGCGAGGAAATCCGCAAGACCCTGAATGACGAGTTCAACTACGACAACGTCATGCAGATCCCTGGCGTTACCAAGGTTGTTGTCAACATGGGTGTTGGCGAAGCCGCACGTGACTCCAAGGTCATCAACGGCGCACTCGAGGATCTGACCGCTATTACCGGTCAGAAGCCGCAGCTGCGTCGCGCTAAGAAGTCCATCGCGAACTTCAAGCTCCGTGAAGGCATGCCCATCGGTGCACGCGTTACCCTGCGTGGCGACCGTATGTGGGAGTTCCTGGACCGCCTGCTGACCATCGCGCTGCCACGTATTCGTGACTTCCGCGGTCTGTCTGATCAGCAGTTCGACGGCCACGGCAACTACACCTTCGGCTTGTCCGAGCAGTCCATGTTCTACGAGATCGACATCGACAAGATCGACCGCCCTCGTGGTATGGACATTACCGTCGTTACCACCGCTACTAACGACGACGAGGGCCGCAAGCTCCTGCGCGAGCTCGGCTTCCCGTTCAAGTAGATAGAGCGCTAAGAAATCCCAACTCCCCGGAAGGGGCGTTGGGATTTTCTAGTTTTACCGAGCAGTTTGGATTCAAAGGTGCGCAGGCGCCGGCTTGTGCGGGTGTGGCTTAGGCGCTTTCGGCCTCTGTGTGCGTGGTGCCCTCATACTGCCAGCCGACGACCGCGTTGCGCACCGCTGGCTCCAGCGGATTCGCAGGTTGAATGCAACTGATGGTGAGAAGGCGGCCGGGCATGGGGCCTTCGCCCCAAATAGAGGCGTCGTCAGAAAGCCCCTGTTTATCTGGGTCGTGTAAGTCGGTAGCAGTATAGATGAGCCAGTTCTGGCCGGAATTTTGGGTGCGCACGTAGAGCTTGTCTCCCAGATGAACCTTGTGCTCATTGGCAGAGCCATCGTAGAGGTTATTGAAAACGCCTGGCACTCCCGCACCGGTATGGCCGGCAATGACCACGAGGTCCTGGGACGTCGTGCCCGGCAGAGAATAAGGGCGGTCTTCGGCAGTATAGGTGCAGGCCTTGTTCATGGAGTCCGGATTGATGGCGCCGTTGACTACGCGGCAGGAGCCGTCTTGAAAATCGGCATGAACCTCAATAGCTGGGATGAAGAGCTCGACTGCAGGTGAAGGGTCGATGGCAGGTGCCTCTTCTGCAGTGACTTCATTGGTTTCTAGTCCCTCTGGAGGGTTGACCACGCGGTTAATCGTGCTGGCGAGTAACACGGTGGCAACGATGCCGGTGACCACGCGAAGGATGCCGGAGGACTTCCATACCTTTTTGATCCGCTCCCACATGGTGGGTTTGCGGCGGTGCCGGGGAAGTGAGGTGTCCTCAATGCGGCGCGGCGGGTGGCGGCGCTGTTGTTGGCGGGTGCGCGTTTCGGCCTGGCGCCACTGGCGATCAGCATCTGTGCGGTCGGATCGCGATGGAACGCTGCGGCGCCCATTAGCGGGAAGCCGATTCGGTTCCCGCCGCGGCCGGTAGTGGGAATCCATGCGACCTCCGAAGAGAAAATAAGGGTTATAGGAAAGCTCTAGCTTACAACGCAGGGGTATGCATACCCGGAATTGACGCGGAATCAGGTGGTCACGATAAGATTACAGGGATTTAATTCGCTCTAATTAATGAGGTAGAAGATGTCTCTCAATGATGCCGCTAAGGCGGCGGCCGTCAAGAAGGTCACCTTATTAGATGAATCCTTCTCTCGCTTCGCGGTGCGCTCCACTTTGGCCGGCGTGTACCTGTGCATCGGTACCGCATTTGCTGGTGTGGTTGGCCAAGCCGTCAATGGTGTAGCACCAGGCTTGGGTGCGGTGACCTTTGCTCTATTCTTTGGCCTCGGGCTCTTCGCCATTTTGATTCTGGGCGCGGATCTGGCCACGGGAAACATGATGTATATGGTCTATGCCGCAAGCAATAAGCAGGTTTCGTGGGGCAAAGCCTTCTACCTTTTGCTCATCACGACTCTCTTCAATCTGGTGGGCGCAGTCATCTTTGCGGCCATCATGGGTATGTCCGCAAAATTCGCTGAAATGGATCCTTCGCATCTGTTGGTCACCCTTTCTGAGGGGAAGCTGACCAAGTCCCCGCAGGGAATGCTGGTAGAGGGAATCGCGGCGAACTTTGTGGTCAATATGGGCATCGTCGGCGCCATCTTTGCTAAGGACATTGTCTCTAAGTTCTTCGTCATCATTCCGATTATTGGCGCCTTTGTTGGCCTGGGCCTGGAGCACGTTATCGCGAACTTCTGCCTGTTTAGCATCACGCTATTCGCTTCCGATCCGGTGCCGGTAGCCCTGACTGCTGGTAACGTGGCTCTCAATTGGATCCTGGTCTGGATCGGCAACTTTATTGGCGGCGGCCTTTTAGTTGGCGGCGTCTACGCGTGGCTCAATCGCGGCCCTGAAGCCTACCGCGACTAAGCGAGCTCCCCAGAATAAAGGTTAAAACGGTCACCGCGGGCGAAGCCCACGAGTGCCATGCCAGTTTCGCGGGCCGTTTCCACCGCTAAGGAGGAGGCGGCGCTGACGGCAACCAGCATTCCGAAGCCGGCCATCGCGGCCTTTTGGACGAGCTCAAAGCTGGCGCGCGAGCTCATTACCAAGATGAGATCGTCTGCAGGCAGTCGATCTTCTAGCAGAAGGTGACCGATGACCTTATCGGCGGCATTGTGCCGGCCGATATCTTCGCGGATGACCACCGGTTCTCCGTCTAGGGTGAAGGCGCCGGCGGCATGGATGCCGCCGGTTTTCTTAAACTGTTTTTGCTCGGCGCGCAGAGCTTCGGGCAGCTTGGCAATGACATAGGGGTCCACCGGTACCTGTGGAATCGGGTACCGGGTGTGCTTGGTTAGTGCCTCGATGGAGGAGGTACCGCAAACGCCGCAGGCAGAAGTTGTGGTGGTCAAGCGCAGATCGCTGAGGTCGAGCACATTCTTCTTTGTTAGTTCAACGTCGAGCAAGTTATAAGTGTTCATCCCGTCGACGGTGGAGCCGGCGCAGTAGCGGGCCTCGGTGACGTCGCTAAGCGAAGCAATATGGCCCTCTGAATGCAAGAATCCATGCGCCAGCTCAATGTCATGGCCGGGAGTGCGCATGGTGGTGGTGATGGTCTGGCCACCCGCGCGGATTTCCAGGGGCTCCTCGCCGGCGACGGTATCGGCGCGAGTATCGACCTGCAGGCCATCTCCTAGGCGGACCTTGGTGACGGCAAAAGTAGAGTTCTTGCGGCCGGCCATTACTGCAGCTCCTGCTTCAGGACATCGATATTGCCGCGGGCTTCCTCTACGTCGCTGGAGGCTAGACCCACGAGGAAAGCAGTAAGTGGGGCCGCGGGGCGGGAGCGATTGTGCGCGACGTCCTTGGTGAGGTCCAGGATTTCGCGGGTGAGTGCGGTTGCCTCCTGAGGATCGAGGCCGAGGTGACGGGCGGCTTCTTCGAGCCACTCGTGTGCGGATTGGATGGGGTCCTCGTGTGTTTGGCTCATCACCATCTCCTTATTTACGTTCGTGCTGGTCCCGACTCTAATGAAGGCGCCAGATTATTTGGAAAACCGCAGGTTATGGCGTAGCATAGTACCTCGTGCTTGCGCCGAGGCGTCAGCGTGCCCCAATCAATGCGGATTTTGGCGCGCTGAGCTGCAGAAAGCGCTGAGCCGATGCAAGAACTGAACATCAACTTTGTTGTAGGCCCCTCGCCGTAGATAGCGGACCGTTGTCTGAATCAAAGGGTGGCGAGCGCCTTACGGTATTGACCGTAGGGAGCGTGAGTAGCCCGAAATCACACGGAGAACGCTTTGGTGAGCACGGGAACCGCAACGAGAAAGGTACACGGTCACTCATATGACTATGACTGATCCTATTGCCGACATGCTGTCGCGCGTGCGCAACGCAAGTAATGCGCACCATGACACCGTGTCGATGCCTACCTCCAAGCTGAAGGCAAACATTGCTGACATCTTGAAGCAGGAAGGCTACATCGCTGACTACACCGTCGAGGGCCACACCCTGTCCCTCGAGCTGAAGTACAACAACCGCGAGCGCTCCCTGTCTGGTCTGCGTCGCGTGTCTAAGCCGGGTCTGCGTGTGTACGCAAAGTCCACCGAACTGCCACAGGTCTTGGGCGGCCTGGGCGTGGCTATCATTTCCACGTCCCACGGCGTGCTGACTGACCGTCAGGCTGAGGAGAAGGGCGTAGGCGGAGAAGTTCTCGCCTACGTCTGGTAAAGGGAGGTTTGACACATGTCTCGAGTCGGTCTAGCACCAATCGCCGTACCGAACGGCGTCGAAATCAAGATCAACGGCCAAGACGTTGAGGTTAAGGGCCCAAAGGGCACCCAGAGCGTTAACGTTCCAGAGCCTATCGCCATCAACCTGGAAGACGGTGTACTGTCCGTCTCCCGCCCTGATGACCACCGCAAGCACCGTGCGCTGCACGGTCTGTCCCGCTCCCTGCTGAACAACGCCGTTGTTGGCGTGACCGAGGGCTACACCATCAAGATGGAAATCTTCGGTGTCGGCTACCGTGTCCAGCAGAAGGGTAAGGACCTGGAATTCAGCCTGGGCTACTCCCACCCGATCCTCATCGAGGCTCCGGAGGGAATTACCTTCGCAGTGGACGGCGCAACCAAGCTGTCCATTACCGGTATTGACAAGCAACTAGTCGGACAGATCGCCGCTAATATCCGTCGTCTGCGTAAGGACGATCCTTACAAGGGCAAGGGTATTCGCTACGAGGGCGAGCAGATCCGTCGCAAGGTCGGAAAGACGGGTAAGTAAGCAATGGCAAACACTGAAAACACCAAGCGCACTCCAGTCGGCAAGGACATTTCCTCTCGTCGTCGCGAAGCACGCGCACGCCGTCACTTCCGTATCCGTAAGACCCTGCGTGGCACCCCTGAGGCACCACGTCTGGTTCTTCACCGCTCCTCCCGTCACATGCACGTGCAGGTCATCGATGACCTGGCAGGCCACACCCTGGTCTCCGCATCCTCCATGGAGGCGGACGTTCGTGCACTCGAGGGCGATAAGAAGGCCAAGGCTGCCAAGGTAGGCGAGCTGGTTGCCGAGCGCGCTAAGGCCGCTGGCATCGAGCACGTCGTATTTGACCGCGCAGGCTACAAGTACCACGGCCGCGTCGCTGCGCTGGCTGACGCCGCACGTGAAGGTGGTCTGAAGTTCTAATGATCATCGTCAACGGAAACATCAACGGAAGGAACGCCTAATGTCGGACCGTGAACAGCGTGACGGCGGACGCTCCGCCGAGAACAACAAGAACAACCGCGGTGGCAACGGCCGCCGCAACGATCGTCGTAACCAGCAGGACAACGAGCGCGATAAGTACATCGAGCGCGTTGTGACCATCAACCGCGTCTCCAAGACCGTTAAGGGTGGCCGCAACATGTCCTTCACCGCCCTCGTCGTCGTCGGTGACGGCCAGGGTCAGGTTGGCGTTGGCTACGGCAAGGCCAAGGAAGTCCCGGCCGCAATCCAGAAGGGCGCTGAAGAGGCTCGCAAGAACTTCTTCCGCGTTCCGATGATTGCCGGCACCATCACCCACCCGGTTGAGGGTCGCGACGCAGCTGGCATCGTCATGATGAAGCCTGCCGCACCTGGTACCGGTGTTATCGCTGGTGGTGCTGCTCGTCCAGTGCTCGAATGCGCTGGCGTGCAGGACATCCTGTCGAAGTCCCTGGGCTCCGACAATGCACTCAACGTCGTCCGCGCTACCGTGGACGGCCTCAAGCAGCTGGTCCGCCCTGAAGAGGTCGCCGCACGTCGTGGCAAGTCCCTCGAAGAGGTCACCCCGGCCCGTATGCTGCGCAAGCGCGCAGGTCAGGAGGCATAAACAATGGCTCTGAAGATTACACAGGTAAAGGGCCTGGTGGGCACCAATCCGAACCACCGCAAGAACATTGAGGCTCTTGGTCTCAAGCGCATCGGTCAGTCCGTAGTTAAGCAGGACACCCCGATCGTTCGCGGTATGGTTCATAAGGTTCGCCACCTGGTCACCGTCGAAGAAGTGGCAGGGGAGTAAACCATGGCTGATATCATCAAGCTGCACGACCTGCGCCCAACCGCAGGAGCAAACAAGCCTAAGACCCGCGTCGGCCGCGGTGAGGCATCCAAGGGTAAGACCGCTGGTCGCGGTACCAAGGGCACCGGTGCTCGTAAGCAGGTTTCCGCTGCTTTCGAGGGTGGCCAGATGCCGATCCACATGCGTCTGCCTAAGTTGAAGGGCTTCAAGAACCCGAACCACGTTGAGTACCAGGTAGTTAACGTTGCTGACCTGGCTGAGAAGTTCGCAGATGGCGGCGACATCACCGTTGCTGACATCGCAGCTGCTGGCCTGGTCCGCGCTAACAAGCCGGTCAAGGTTCTGGGCAACGGCGACATCAACGTTAAGTTGAACGTCACCGCTGACAAGTTCTCCAAGTCTGCTGTAGAGAAGATCGAGGCTGCTGGCGGTTCCGCCAACACCAAGTAATCTCTACTAGGTAGATTTCATCCCCCTCTCCGCACATGCGGGGCAGGGGGATGTTTCCGTTTTGTAGGCATCCTAGTGCCGCTATATAACGTGGCGCCTAGGCTATGCGCGCCATTGGTGCTGAAAATAGTTGACAGGAAACCTTTATTAATAAATAAGGCTCGGGGTATAGCGATTTATATTCACGAGTGTTAGGGTCTCCCTTAGTTGAAAATCATCAAACGTTAAGGAGACTCTTATGTCGTCTATTTCTTCCCTGCTCGCTACCGCAATTGCTGCCGTCATGCCGTTTGCCGGCTCTACCGGCCCGGTCGATGCTCAAGACCAGCTGTCGCAGCCTGATCCTGCTGAGACCACCCAAACCGCGCCGGCCGAGACTGGCGAGCAGGGCACCAAGGACCAGCAGCCGGGCGCGCACGCTGAAAAGGGCCGCATCACCGGTGACAAGGAAGATGTCATCAACGGTGAGGGGGAAGGTGCCACCGAGGTAGATCCTGGCTTCAACGGCGGCAACCTGCAGAGCGGCAAGTTAGCGGTGCAGCGCGAGCTGGCACTTGCTACCCAGGAGGCTGGCCACGAGTTCATGAACATTGAGTTCAAGGATGATCACTCTGCCCACCTGACCTTCCCGGAGACCTATAACCCGGACAAGGACGAGGCTGCTGTGCAGCGCGTCATGGATGCGCTGAAGGTCAACGGCTATGAGAACATCACCGCTGCCTACTAAAGCGCGAAGACCCTAGATTTGGGCAAAGGAAGAGGGTGGAACGCCTGGGAAAGGCGTTCCACCCTCTGTGCGTATCAGGCCGTGCGGGGTGGGGGAGGGCTAGGCCTCGTCCACGGTCTTTTCGTATAGGCCGGGGAAGCGGTCATCCGGGTCGGTAACCGCCTTAATAGTCGAAGGAAGGCTGCCACCGTAGAGCTCTTCGAACTTCTCCCGGGAATAGAAGGCCTCGGAGTAGAGGGACTTGTGCCCTCCTAGCTCGTTGACCTTGGATTCGATGACTTTGTTGAACGCGCCATTATTCGGGGCGGACGGGTCGACGTGGTCGCCGTCTACGCCGGACCAGAAGCCGACGTTCACCCAGGTCTGTCCGGGGCGAAGGGGGTAGAGCGGCCATGGGTCGGCGGAGTCAGAGGCGATGTCGCCGGTGCCTACGAGCTCGTCCACGCCATCGCGCAGGCGGATCGGGCACAGCCACACCGGTTGAATATCGGAGGCGTTAAAGAACCAGTGGAGGAATTCCGGCAGGTTCTCCGGTGTGACCTCAATATCCTGGACTACGCGCTCGGCGCGCGGCTTGCCGTGCGGCTTCTTGATGAAGTTATACTCCAGCTCATACTTGCGGTCGAGGCGGACTAGCTTCCAATAGAAGGAGCTGCGGCGAAGCTCGCGCGGCCACACCTTGCGCACCTTCGGGTTCTGCGCACCAAAAGCGCGCGAGCACCAGAACCAGTCGGTATCCCAGCGCCAGATGTAATCCCGGATTGTGAGGCGATCGCGGCGGATGCCAGAGGCGTGCTGGAGGCTGCGGTAGTAAATCTTGTCCCGCGTGTAATCGGAGGTTGGGCCCTCTTCATCGGTAAAGCGGGCGAAGACGAGGTAGGCCTCGTCCTCGGAGAAGACCACGCCGTCGAGGCCGTGGACGGGCTCGCCGCGGTGGGTGTGGGAAGAGGCGACGTCGGCAAGCACGCGGCTTGCCTCCTCCACGGTGTGGAAACGTTCTTCGCGCAGCTCTACATAGGCGGGCACGGGTTCCAGCTCAATCTTGAGGCGCACCGCATAGCCCAGCGAGCCATAGGAGTTGGGGAACAGGCGGAAGAGATCAACGTTGGACTCGCGGGAGCAGGTGAGAATTTCGCCGGTGCCGGTAAGGACATCCATCTCCAGCACGGACTCGTGTGGGAGGCCATTGCGGAAGCTGGTGGATTCCACGCCCATGCCAGTAACCGCACCGCCCAAAGTAATGGTCTTAAGCTGCGGGACGACGAAGGGCATCAGGCCATGAGGCAGGGTGGCATCCACGAGGTCTTCGTAGGTGCACATGCCTTGTACATCGGCCGTGCGCGCAACTGGATCGACCTCAATGACGCCGCTAAGGCCGGACACATCGAGGCCCTCCTGCTCCTCGCTGCGGCTACGGAAGAGATTGGAGGTCTTCTTGGCTAGGCGTACGCGCTTTCCGGCCGGGACGGCACGGAAGCTCGCCAGCAGCTTATCGACGCCCTCCTGGTGCGCCTCCCATCCCACCGGCTCAATGGGCATGGCATCCACCGGTCGCGGCTGGGCGGCGGCGAGGCGTTCGCGCAGGTTATCAATGAGAGTCATGGCACCCCTCCTTAAAAGCGGCTATCTTCCCACCAGCGGCGCTCAGGCACGCCGGCGCGGGAGCCGGCCTCGCCCAGCTTGACGCCGAGGAAGTGGTACAGGTTGATGATATTGCGCTCAAAGCCCCATTCGGATCCGGCCATATAAATGCCGTAGAGGCGAGCGGTGGGCAGTCCCACGGTTGCGCAGGCCTCGTCCCAATTGTCCTTCAGGTTCTCGCACCAGTCATGCAGCGTGCGCATGTAGTCAAAGCGAAGGGACTCGGTGTGGATGACTTCGAAGCCATTGTCTTGCATCGCCTTGGTGACATTGCCGGAGCCGGTGAGCTCGCCGTCCGGGAAGATATAGCGGTCAATGAAACCGCCCTTAGGGGTCTTGTGATTATCCGGGTAGGTGATGTTGTGGTTGAGCATCAGGCCGCCGACCTTCAACTTGCCGTGGAGGAACTTGAAGAAGTCGTTGTAGTTCTTCACGCCAATGTGCTCGATAATGCCGATAGCGGAGATGGCATCGAAGCCCTCTTCGGTGATATCGCGGTAGTCCATGAAGCGGACCTCCGCCAAGTCTTGGAGGCCTTCCTCCTCAATCTTGCGCTGGCCCCACTCGGCCTGTTCCTTGGATAGTGTGACGCCGATGGACTTCACGCCGCGGCGCGCCGCGTAGCGCACCATGCCGCCCCAGCCGCAGCCCACATCCAAGTGGCGGTCGCCTTCCTTGAGGCGCAGCTTGTCAAAGATGAGGCGGTACTTATTCTCCTGCGCTTCCTCCAGGGTGGCATCCGGGGAGGGGTAGTAGGCGCAGGTGTAGGTCATCGAATCGCCCAAGAAGAGCTCGTAGAAATCATTGCCAACGTCATAATGATCAGAAATGACATCGGCATCGCGCTGCTTCGAGTGCTTGGAAAGGCCGTCGTGTAGCTTGCGGCGCAACCAGGAAGCGCGCTCCACCTCAGGGACCGGCTGGATCTGAAAGGCGCCCATGGAAGCTAGGGAACGAACAACGCGGGCCAGGGTCTTGGCATCCGGCTTCCGGAATTTGTCATACATGGCATGCAGGGCGTCAAAAATGCCATAGGGGTGAGCCGGGTGATCGCCATGCACCGTGATGCCGTCCGTGACATAAGCTCGCGCAAAACCCACGTCGCCGGGGTGGGTAGCAATAAAGGAGAGGCCCTCAAGACTATTAATGGTCACCTTGTACTGGGCGTCTTCCGGTCCGGTCGAGGAGCCGTCAAAGGCTTCCCAGCGGAAGGGGTTGGGGCTAGGGACAAAAACGTCGATGATCTCAGCAACGGTCATCGGCGTGAATTTCTTGCTCATAAGTACTTCTTTCGAAACATTAGGTTCACACCAATAACGGCCTCGGAGCGCATAGCGCTGTGAGGTCGGAGATATTTCAGGAGAATTGCGTGTGCGCAATACCCCCTCATGGTAAACCCCGAATACAAAACGCGCGAAAGGACAAGCAATCATGGTCACACTATTGGGTCTTAATGTGGCTATGCGGAGCAAGGCTGGTAGGGTAATGGGGTCATAAGTGTTCAACCGTCCCTGAAGGAAACCTGAATTTCCCCTAAGCTTTCCGGCTCAGGGGGTGCGGTTTCCTAGGGGTAGATGAGTTTCCACCTCCGTGTATGAACGCGAAACCCTCCCTAGATTTCGCGTTCGGCAGCGGTAGGCCAGGAGGATTTTGTAGTGTCCGCCATTGTCCAGGCTTTCAAGGATGCCGACCTACGTAAGAAGATCATCTTCACCATCGTGATGATCATCGCGTACCGCGTCGGTGCACAGATCCCGTCCCCGGGTGTTGACTATGCGTCTATTGCTGGCCGTTTGCGCCAGTTGACCGAGCAGTCCGGAGACCTTTACTCCGTCATCAACCTCTTCTCGGGTGGTGCGCTGCTGCAGCTGTCGATCTTCGCTATCGGCATCATGCCGTACATTACGGCGTCGATTATTGTGCAGCTGCTGACCGTGGTCATTCCCCGCTTTGAGGAATTGAAGAAGGAAGGCCAGTCCGGTCAGGCCAAGATGACCCAGTACACCCGCTACCTGACCCTCGCGTTGGCGTTGCTGCAATCCTCCGGCATCGTCGCGCTGGCAGACCGCGAGCAGCTGCTGGGCCAGGGCGTACCGGTCTTGGCAGAAGACCGTAACTTCTTCACCCTCATCGTCTTGGTCATCACCATGACCTCCGGCGCTGTGCTGGTGATGTGGATGGGTGAGCTCATCACCGAAAAGGGCATCGGTAACGGCATGTCCCTGCTCATCTTCGCTGGTATCGCAACCCGCCTGCCAACCGATGGTGTAAGCATCCTGCAGAACAATGGTGGACTCGTCTTCGCCATGGTGGTAGCCGGCTTGGTCATCCTAGTTGTTGGCATTACCTTCATCGAGCAGGGCCAGCGCCGCATTCCGGTTCAGTACGCAAAGCGCATGGTCGGCCGCCGCCAGTACGGTGGTTCCTCTACCTACCTGCCGCTGAAGGTCAACCAGGCCGGCGTTATCCCGGTCATCTTCGCCTCCTCCCTTATCTACATGCCGGTTCTCATTACCCAGATTGTGAACTCTGGCTCCGCCGGCACCCCGGATAACTGGTGGCAGCGCAATGTCATTGCGCACCTGCAGGCACCTTCCTCCTGGCAGTACATCGTGCTGTACTTCGTCCTGACCATCTTCTTCGCTTACTTCTATGTCTCGGTTCAGTACGATCCGGCAGAGCAGGCGGATAATATGAAGAAGTACGGCGGCTTTATTCCGGGTATTCGCCCGGGCCGTCCGACCGCGGAGTACCTTGGTTATGTGATGAACCGTCTGCTGTGCGTGGGCGCCCTGTACCTGGCACTTATCGCCATCCTGCCGAATATCCTCTTGGACCTCGGCGTAGGCAGCTCCTCCGCCAGCGGCACGTCCGCCTTTGGTGGTACGGCCATCCTGATTATGGTCTCCGTCGCCTTGACTACGGTCAAGCAGATCGAGTCCCAGCTACTGCAATCCAACTACGAAGGACTACTTAAGTAATGCGTCTTGTACTTCTAGGACCTCCCGGTGCCGGCAAGGGCACCCAGGCAGCTATCCTCAGCGAGAAGCTAAACGTTCCGCACATCTCCACCGGCGACCTGTTCCGCGCCAATATCGGCGAGGGCACCCCGCTGGGTGTAGAGGCAAAGTCCTACATCGATGCAGGCAAGCTTGTACCTACCGACGTCACCGCCCGTATGGTCGAGGACCGCCTCAACCAGGATGACGCCAAGAATGGCTTCCTGCTGGACGGCTTCCCACGCACCACCGAGCAAGCAGACATCCTGGAGGAGCTGCTGGCTAAGAAGGGCGAGAAGCTCGACGGAGTTCTCAACTTCGAGGTCTCTGAGGACGTTGTGGTTGAGCGCATGATGGCCCGTGGCCGCGCCGACGACAACGAGGAGACCATCCGCACCCGCCTCAGTGTCTACCGCGAGGAAACCTTCCCGCTTATCGAGCACTACGGCGATGCCATCATCTCCATTAAGGCCGAAGGCACCGTGGAGGAAATCAACGCCCGTGCGATGGAAGCCCTGGGTAAGTAAGCATGGCTTTTCGACGCCGCAGTAAGCGCATCCCCGCCCGCACCCCGGGCGAGCTAGACGCCATGCAGGCCGCCGGCGAAATTGTTGGCAAGGCACTGCAGGAAGTCCGCGCTGCTGCGGCGTCTGGCGTATCTACCCTCGAGCTGGATGCAGTGGCTGAGCAGACCATTCGCGATGCCGGCGCCTATCCCACCTTCAAGGGGTACGAGGGTTTTCCGGGCTCCATTTGTGCTTCCGTTAATGACGTCATCGTGCACGGCATTCCGGATAAGGAAACCGTCCTGGCAGAAGGTGACTTGGTGTCCATCGATTGCGGTGCCACGCTGGACGGTTGGGTAGGCGATAGTGCCTGGTCCTTCGCAGTGGGCGAGCTCGATGCTGATGTAGAGGCCCTCAACAAGGCCACCGAGTATGTCCTTATGGAGGGCATGCAGGCTATGGTTCCGGGCAAAATGCTTACCGACGTCTCCCATGCCCTAGAGCAAGCCACCCGCCGGGCCGAGCAGAAGTTCGGCGTGGATCTTTTCATCGTGGATGGCTATGGCGGTCACGGTATCGGCCGCACCATGCACGAGGATCCTTACCTGGCTAACGAGGGCCGCCCGGGCCGCGGCCCACTGATCCAAGAAGGTTCTGTGCTGGCCATTGAACCCATGCTAACTTTGGGCACAGAGGATTCTGCCGTGCTAGAAGATGACTGGACGGTCGTTACCCTCGATGGTTCCTTTGCCGCCCACTGGGAGCATACGGTGGCCGCGACGGCCGATGGTCCCCGTATTCTTACCCGCCGCTACTGACATTTATTCCCCGATATATGCCTGTTGCACTAGGCATATGCCCCTGAAAGGTTTATACTCACAGCCATGTCTAAATTTAGCTTCCGCAAGATTCGTGCCACGGTTGCAGCGCCCGCAGTCGCTGGCGTGATGGCCTTGAGCACCACCGTTGCGGCTCCTGCCGCTACCGCCCAGGAGATCCCGAACCTGGATCAGCTCAGCTCCAAGGCAAACTCCGACCTCGCTCAGCTCTCTTCCCAGTCCGGCCTAGACCAGCTCACCGCTGAGGCAAAGAAGCAGCTGGATAACTTCTACGGCCAGAGCCGCGAGCAGGCCTGGAATACCCGCAACCAGATCCTTGACCAGGCAGAGAAGTTCTCCCCGGAGCTGGCACCTAGCGTCCAGACCGCTGTGGACGGCGCCGTAGAATTCCTCTTCCCAGGCTTGATTGCACAGAAGAACGAGGAAGCACGCAAGGCCCGCGAGGCTGCTGCTCGCGCCAACGCTGAGCGCGTCGCTGCCGAGAAGGCTCGTTCTGAGGCTGCAGCACGCAAGGCGGAAGCACAGCGCCGCGCTAACCAGTTCGACCGTGGCCCGTGCCCGGCTGATGCCAAGGTTTGTGTCGACCTCAATGGTCGACGCACCTGGCTGCAGGATGGCGGCAAGGTGTCCTACGTGTCCCCGGCAATGTCCGCCGGCATGCGCGGTCAGGAAACCCCACGCGGTACTTTCCATGTGACCCGCAAGGTAGAGCATGAGATTTCCCGCGAGTTCAATAACGCACCGATGCCGTACTCCATCTACTTCACCAATAACGGTCACGCCTTCCACCTGGATGACCCGGCTGTTGATTCCAATGGCTGCGTTCACCTTCCGCCAGATGCTGCAAAGCGCTACTGGGATAATGTACAGGTTGGCGATAAGGTCTTCATCTACTAAGGCCCGCGCTTAAGCGAAAGCCTCATCCCCCGAACCGGCTCCCGAGAAGGAGAATCGGTTCGGGGGATTTTGCTGGCTTAGGGTGAGGGACGGGCGAGTGAGCGGGGCGTCGGAAAGCGCAGCGGTTTGGAAAACGTGTCGCTGCAGCGTATGCTGTTAAGTCGGTGTATAGCGTCAGCGAGGCTGACGCGGATACGCCACCGCAGTAGACAACAAACATGCAGGTGACGGCGCACTTGTCCGTCGCCAGAAAAGTAGAGGTTATGGCTAAGGAAGGCGCAATCGAGGTAGAAGGCCGCATTATCGAGCCTTTGCCCAACGCAATGTTCCGTGTCGAGCTCGACAATGGACACAAGGTTCTTGCACACATTTCTGGCAAGATGCGTCAGCACTACATTCGCATCCTCCCAGAGGACCGCGTGGTTGTAGAGCTGTCTCCTTATGACCTGACCCGCGGACGCATCGTCTACCGCTACAAGTAAAGACAGTAAGCCTCCTCACCCAAGGGTGAACCCGTAGGTTCACCCTGTCCACCTCAGGCTACGGTGGCCTGAGCCCGCACTGGTAAGTAACCCAAGGATTCCCGGCACGGTCCGGGCGAAGCGTTGCATGGAGCGGGACGGATGGGGAGAAAACCGCCGTAACAACCCGAAAGGACACGCCATATGGCACGTCTAGCTGGTGTTGACCTCCCCCGCAATAAGCGCATGGAGGTCGCTCTCACCTACATCTACGGCATCGGTCCAACCCGTGCCAAGAAACTGCTAGAAAAGACTGGCATTTCTCCTGACCTGCGCACTGACAACCTGGATGATGACCAGCTGTCGGCGCTCCGTGACGCAATTGAGGCTACCTGGAAGGTTGAGGGTGACCTCCGCCGTCAGGTTCAGGCTGATATCCGCCGCAAGATTGAAATCGGAAGCTACAAGGGTCTGCGCCACCGCCGTGGCCTGCCTGTACGTGGCCAGCGCACCAAGACCAATGCGCGCACTCGTAAGGGTCCGAAGAAGACGATCGCAGGAAAGAAGAAGTAATTCATGCCTCCAAAGACTCGTTCCGGCGCGCGCCGTTCCGGCCGTCGCGTCGTAAAGAAGAATGTGGCCCTCGGCCACGCATACATCAAGTCCACCTTCAATAACACCATCGTCTCGATCACCGATCAGACCGGTGCTGTTATCTCTTGGGCATCCTCCGGCCACGTTGGCTTCAAGGGTTCCCGTAAGTCCACTCCGTTCGCCGCTCAGATGGCAGCCGAGAACGCTGCACGCAAGGCAATGGATCATGGCATGAAGAAGGTTGACGTATTCGTCAAGGGTCCGGGCTCCGGCCGCGAGACCGCCATCCGTTCCCTGCAGGCTGCAGGCCTCGAGGTTTCCTCGATCACGGATGCAACCCCACAGCCGCACAACGGCTGCCGTCCGACCAAGCGCCGCAAGGTTTAAGGGAAAGGAAGAGGTAAGAAAATGGCTCGTTACACTGGCCCCGCTACCCGCGTATCCCGCCGTCTTCGCGTCGACTTGGTCGGCGGCGATATGGCATTCGAGCGCCGCCCGTACCCACCGGGACAGGCTGGCCGCAACCGCATCAAGGAATCTGAGTACCTGCTGCAGCTCCAGGAGAAGCAGAAGGCAAAGTACACCTACGGTGTGCTGGAGCGTCAGTTCCGTCGCTACTACGCAGAGGCTAACCGCCTCCCGGGCAAGACCGGCGATAACTTGGTTATCCTGCTCGAGTCCCGCCTGGACAACGTAGTTTACCGTGCAGGTCTGGCACGCACCCGCCGCCAGGCTCGCCAGCTTGTCTCCCACGGTCACTTCACCGTGAACGGCAAGAACATCAACGTTCCTTCCTATAAGGTCACCCAGTACGACATCATCGATGTCCGTGACCGCTCCAAGAAGATGGAATGGTTCGAAGATGCTCAGGACGCCCTCATCGATGCCAACGTACCGGCATGGCTGCAGGTTGTTCCTGATACCCTGCGCATCCTCGTGCACCAGCTGCCCGAGCGCGCTCAGATCGACATTCCGCTGCAGGAGCAGCTCATCGTCGAGCTTTACTCGAAGTAAACTGTTATACCGCACGGCCTGTAATGGCCTGGCGGATAATCAGGAATCTTCAATCCCGAAGATTTTTACCCCTCTACCGGCGTCAAATAGCGGTCGCCGAAAAGGAGAATTTCAATGCTCATTTCCCAGCGTCCTCAGCTCACCGAGGAATTCATCGACTCGTCTCGTTCCAAGTTCGTCATCGAACCGCTCGAGCCGGGCTTTGGCTACACCCTCGGTAACTCGCTGCGTCGTACCCTGCTGTCCTCCATTCCGGGTGCAGCGGTAACCTCCATCAAGATTGATGGTGTTCTCCACGAGTTCACCACCATCAACGGTGTGAAGGAAGACGTTTCCGAGATCATCTTGAACATCAAGAGCATGGTGCTTTCTTCCGACTCCGATGAGCCGGTTGTTATGTACCTGAGCAAGGAAGGCCCGGGCGATGTCACCGCGGGCGATATCCAGCCGCCGGCTGGCGTGGAGATCCACAACCCGGATTTGCACATCGCTTCCCTGAATGACACCGCCAAGCTGGACATTGAGCTCGTCGTCGAGCGCGGCCGTGGCTATGTCCCAGCCGCTCCTACCTCCGGTGAGATCGGCCGCATCCCGGTCGACCAGATTTACTCCCCGGTCCTCAAGGTCTCCTACAAGGTCGAGGCAACTCGTGTTGAGCAGCGCACCGACTTTGACAAGCTGACCATCGACGTCGAAACCAAGAACTCGATTTCTGCACGCGACGCCCTGGCATCTGCCGGCGGCACCCTGGTCGAGCTCTTCGGCTTGGCTCGCGAGCTGAACAACGCTGCCGAAGGCATCGAGATCGGACCCTCCCCGCAGGAGACCGAGTACATCGCTGCTTATGGCATGCCGATCGAGGACCTGAACTTCTCCGTCCGCTCTTATAACTGCCTGAAGCGTCAGGAGATCCACACCGTGGGCGAGCTCGCTGAATGCACCGAGTCCGACCTGCTGGATATCCGTAACTTCGGCCAGAAGTCGATCAATGAGGTAAAGATCAAGCTGGCTAACCTGGGCCTGGCTCTCAAGGACACCCCTGAGGACTTCGACCCGACCCAGCTCGAGGGCTACGACGCAGAGACCGGTGACTTCAAGGATCCGGCTGCCGAGGATTCCGAGTAAAGAACCCCGCTGACTTGCGGCAAAGACCTAATTGCCGCGCGCTCAACTTTTACCGCATACGAGGAGTACACAATGCCAACCCCTAAGAAGGGTGCCCGTCTCGGCGGCTCCGCCAAGCAGCAGGCTCACATGCTGAGCAACTTGGCAGCCAGCCTGATCGAGCACGGCGCTATCAAGACCACCGATGCCAAGGCGAAGGTTCTTCGCCCGTACATCGAAAAGATCATCACCAAGGCTAAGTCCGGCACCATTGCTGACCGCCGCGCAGTTCTGAAGCTCATCCCGCGCAAGGATGTCGTTTCTTACCTGTTCGACGAGGTTGCCCCGAAGTTTGAGAACCGTGAGGGTGGCTACACCCGCACCATCAAGCTGGACAACCGCGCCGGTGACAACGCCCCGATGTCCCAGATCTCCCTCGTTCTCGAGGAGACCGTGACCTCCGAGGCTAACCGCGCTACCCGCGCTGCTGCTTCCAAGCAGGCCGAGGAAGCTAAGGCAGACGAGGCTGCTGAGACCGAGGCACCTGCCGAGGAGACCGCAGCTGAGGAGTCCGAGGAGAAGTAATTTCCCTTCGGCCCTAGCGCTTGGCCGCCGCCTTTCCCGTCTGTGGGAGGGGCGGCGGCTTTTTCATGTCCGCGCCCAACCAGGGGCTTAGCGCACGAACGACCCAGGCCCAGCGCCGGCGGGCGGTAAACACTCCGGTAGCATGAAGCTCACTATGACAGATGCAGCATCGACTTTTCCTGAAGGGGCGGCGGACGGGTTTGTTCGCCTGCGCTTGGACTTGGCTTATGACGGCACGGACTTTCATGGCTGGGCCAAGCAGAAGGGCGGTCTGCGCACGGTGCAAGGCGTGCTGGAAGAAAAGCTGGCGATGATTGCGCGCACAGATGTCCCGCTTACCGTTGCTGGGCGCACGGATGCGGGCGTTCACGCTCGTGGCCAGGTGGCGCATGTGGACGTGCCCACAGATATGCTGGCGCAGCGCTCGGTGGCGGGGGAGCCGGCGAAGCTGGTGCGTCGGCTAGCAAAGCTTCTGCCAGAAGATGTTCGGGTACACGGGTGTGAGTTCGCACCCGCGGGGTTTGATGCGCGGTTTTCGGCACTGCGTCGGCACTACGTGTACCGGATTACCACCAATCCGCGCGGCGCGCTGCCCACGCGGGCGCGGGATACGGCCGAGTGGATTAAGCCGGTGAATATCGATGCCATGCAGGAAGCCGCCACCGCGCTGGTGGGCCTGCATGATTTTGCGGCTTTTTGTAAGGCCAAGCCGAATGCCACGACCATCCGTGAATTGCAGGAATTTTCCTGGCGCGACGTTTCCACGCCCGAAGAACCGGACCTTTTTGAGGCCCGGGTGAGCGCCGATGCGTTTTGCTGGTCGATGGTGCGCTCGCTGGTGGGCTGTTGCCTGCGCGTGGGCGAGGGGCGCCGCGATGCCGACTTCGCCGCGGCACTGCTGCAAGAAACGAAGCGCTCTTCCAGCATCCCCGTGGCCCCGGCCAAGGGACTCTCGCTCGTCGCCGTTGATTACCCGGCCGCGGCTCAACTGGCGGCACGCGCCGAGGTCACCCGAGAAAGGCGCAGCGCCGATTAGCGCCCAGGTGGCAGCGGGTGCTTACCTGGGATAGCCTGTGTGCTGGGTGTACACAGACTTTTCGGGGGAAAATCATGGCACGTCCGCTGCCTACTACCAAGGCCCAGGTATCGGGGCATAAATTCTTGCGTCGCCGCGTCGAGCATGGGCTTGTCTTAGGCGATATCCGCATGATTCACGATCCATTGGCTAGGCGCCGCAAAGCTCTCCTCTTCGGCGGGGTCGGCGTCGCCTTCCTTGCGGTGGGCTCCGGCATGTTGGCATGGCTGCAGCCGAGCCCGCAGCCGGGTGATGCGCCGATTGTGCGCTCGGAGCAGGGCCAGCTCTTTGTGGATGTCAACGACACCTACCACCCGGTATTCAACCTGGCGTCGGCGCGCATTATCGCCGGGCAAGCGGCCGAGGCGCAGACCATTGGGGACCAGCATCTGCAAGAAGCTTTGCTGGGCTCACCGGTGGGTATCTCGGATGCCCCTGGGTACCTCGCGGCAGCAGGCGAGACTCCCCAGCAGCGTTGGGCAGCGTGTTTAGCCGGCAAGGATGAGGCACCGACTACAGAAAACCCAACCAGCATCGGCGGCCATCAGGTTGCGTCGCAGGAGGTTATTGTCCTTGCCGAGCCCGAGCAGAAAAGCCTCGGTGAGGAGCGCGCCGCACTGGTGGAATCCGAGGGCACGCAGTGGCTTATCACAGAGGAAGGCCGCGTGGCGTTGCCAGATTCCTCCAGCACCGAAGGGCGCGTCGTGCGCCGGGCGCTGGGCGTGGACGATAGTACCCACACCTGGCCCGTGCCGCCCGAGCTGCTCAATGCCTTTGCGGAGCTGCCGCCGCTGAACTTTCCGGCTAATCCGCCAGAGGTTGTCGATACTGGGCAGAGCCTGTGGGCGCGTACGCCCGAGGGCGTAGCGGAGCTCACGCCTACGCAGGCGGAGATGCTCACAGGCGTGGGTGCCAAGGAGACGGCAGCCACGCCGCAGGAGATTGCCGCGCTTGCCGACGCCCCCTTAAACCTCAACCTTCCCTCCACGTCCTTCCGCTTCTTAAGCCCGGACGATGGCTGGATGTGTGCTGGTAACGAGGGCGGCGGGGTCGTGGTACCTGCCCAAGCAGGCACCGTCGCCTTGGCAGGTGAGTCGGTGGCTCATCGCTTTGGTGGGCTCGACTCCGGTGGCGTAGGCGTAGACAGCGGCCATGGCTATCACGTGGTCTCACCCACGGGGCAGCGGCACGAGGTCAAGGACAAGGAGACTTTGGAAGCCCTTGGTACCGGCGTGGGCGCGCAGGTGCCGTGGGAGATCCTGCGCTTGCTGCCGGAAGGCTCCGCGCTCAATCGTGAGCAGGCGCTGCAGGTTAGTTCTTAGGTCGTAGCCCGCGCCATACCGCCCACGCAGCAAGCGCCACCGCTAATCCACCCAGCACCCAGACACTGCGTGTGGGGGCGCGCGAGTCGCTTTCGTCAGCGGGGCGGATGGTCATAGCTCGGGTATCGACGTCCGCGCCCGCTTCCACGTGGGTGAGCACGGTGAGCGGGTCGATGAAACCGTGTCCCGGTTCTGCGGCGTCCTCCAAGCGTTTGCGGAGGACGGCCGGGCTATCGTCGGGAAAGCGCTGAGCCAAGAGGGCAGCGGTGCCGCTGACCACCGGCGCGGCAAAAGAGGTGCCATGGAACTGCGCCGTTCCGTCCGTGCCTTCCTTACCATCGGCCCATCCACCCGCGGGGTTGAGCGCTAGCGGAATGAACCCTTGCGCAGCAAGCTGGGGGCCATCGGCCGAGTTCAGAGAGTAGTCAGCGAGTTCGTGCGAATCCGCGAGGGCGCTTACTGAGAGCACCGTAGGCGAATCCGCCGGAAAGACGCGGTCACCCATCTCACAGCTGCCCGAGGACGCATTGCCGGATGCTGCGATCACCACGGCCCCGGAGTCTTCCGCATGCGCCAAAGCACGATCCAATCGGGAAGTATCGACCTGCGCGGCCACATCTGGCGGGACACAGGAGACAACGGAGATGTTGATGACGCGGGCACCGGCAGCGGCGGCGTCATCAATGGCGCGGGCCAAGGTGTCCAGCGATCCGGTGGTACTGTCTTCCGCTTCCTGGCGGTAGTGCGCGCTGGTCTGGCGCACCGCGTAAATCTCTGCTCGCGGGGCGATACCGATATCGTGTCCGGCAATGACACCGGCCACGACGGTGCCGTGCAGGTCGCAATCGCGATGCGGCTCTGGTTCCTCTGGCGCGACAAGGTCCGCGCCACTGCTGAGATGCCGCAGTTGATCGTGGCGGGCCACGCCAGTATCGATAACGGCTACTTTGACGCCTTCCCCGGTAGCAAAGGAATGTAAACGGGCCCGGTAGTCTAGCTGCTCCTCGCTCGGTTGGGGCGAAAGCGGTGAGGAATGCGCGGTGGCACATTCGCGGTCCGGCTCGCGCGCGGCCGTGTAGGGAGTAGCAGTCAGTCCCGCAGCGAATGCAACTACTAAAGCGGCAGGTAGCACGCGCATTACCCAAGCCCCCTAATGAGCACGAAGACACCGGCAAGGTGCGCGGCCAGCGGCAAACTAGCGGCAATGGCCAGGGATTCTATGCGCTCAAACCACGCGATGGTGGTGGGCTCGAGCCCAGCCACCTTGGATGCCCACAGCGGGGCGCTTAGCATGGCGAGGAGAACCAGGCAGGCAACAAGTATTGGCGCCCAGGCTTCGGCAAGCCCGGAATTCGCCACCGCGTGGGTAGCGCACAAGCATGTAGCGAGACAGGCGGTCATCGCCAGCAGCATCAGGGCCCAACTAGCCAGCGCACGACCGTGCCGGGCGGCATGCAGGACGACGGCACCCGCGGTGGTCACGCAGAGTGCTTGGACGAACCACACACCGGTGTGCTCAGCACCAAAGAGCACCGCAACGTACTCGGCGAGAGATTCGGGCGCGCCGCTCGTCGGCGCCAAGGCCGGACCACTGCCCGTCAGCGAGAGGGCGATCAGGGCCGGAATGAGACAGAGCGCCAGCCCACAGCACATTCCCTCATAAGCGCTGCCGGCGCGCCGGGCACGGATATCGACATCCGGCTGGACGGCATCCGAAACCGCGAGGTCTTGGCCGGCCGTGGGCAGCTGCGGGACTTTGAGCCCAGCGGTGGCAACAGTCAGCGCAGGAGCTGCGGCCAGCAGGATAATGCCAGCGATCACCACGCAGGCGGCGGCCGCCGTACCGTGGCTGCCCTGGAGACTCGTCCCTGGTCCAGGCAACAGGTAGCCCAAAGCCGCGACCAACAACAGCACCGAGACGGTGAGTGCCACGGCGGTAGTGCGAACCGTGCTCAACCCGGTGACGTGGCAGGCAAGCAGCACGATGAGGAGGGCGACGCAGGCGGTGAGTGCGGCAAAGGGGGCTTCGCCAAGCGAGGGCGATATCACCACCCAGCCACACGCCATGCCGGCCACCAGGCTAAGGTGCACCAGCGATAGGGCCCGGGTCCACAAGGCGAGCAACAGGGCACCAGCGGTCAACGCCGCCCACGCCGCGAGGGGAAGGGAGCTAACCCACACGAGGGCGAAGGCGGCAAGCAGCCCCGCCCAAGCCCAGATGGTGGGAAGGGCGGCGGTAGTATCCTCCTCAGCCGCGGCGGCGAGCGATTCCGCCGCATCCCGAATCACCGGTGCAGGCCGGCGCTCGCGTGGACTAATAACCAGGATGGAGCCTTCCGTGAGCGCAGTGGCAGCCAATGGGGCGGTGAGATCGATGGCGCGGCCGGAGGCTGTGCTCGCGCGCCAAGGCTCAGAAATGGTGGGCGCATCCACCAAGTCAGTGATTTCCGCCAAAAGCTCGCCCACGCTGGAGCTTAGCGGTAGCGCCACGTCCGCCTCCTTGTGGAAGGCGCCGGCATGAATGCGAACGGTAAGGCGCAGATGATGCGCCGTTGCAGTAGTCATGATGTCCCCCGAAAAATGTATGGATTGTGGGCGTCCCCCTTGCCCAATGCCACATATTGTGGCTTACTAGTGGCGACGTGTCCACCGCAGCGCGGGGAATCTTGGCAGGGGGCCAAGGGCGCTTGGCGCGTGGCTCGGGGGAGGTTATTTAGGCATGCTTGGGATCGGGGATACCCGCGTTATTGAGCCGTTGACCATGCCATTGCGGGATGCTGCGCCGCCGCTGCCCACCGGCAGCATCGAGGCCGAGGAAGTCCCGGAAGCGGTGCGCCCACAACCGGTGCCGCTGGTGCGGCTGCTGCTTCCGGTGGTGATGATTGCGGCGATGCTCGGCATGGTCGCCCTCATGGTGTTAGGTGCTGGGGAATCCCGGCAGATTAGCCCGATGGCCTTGATGTTTCCATTGATGATGCTGGCGAGCATGGCCATGATGTTTGGGCCCAATAACAGCGGGCAGGATCCGGATGAAACCCGGCGTACCTACCTGCGCCACATCAAAGCCTTGCGGGAAAAGGCGCTGCGCAATGCTTCGGCGCAGCGTGCACATGAAAGTTATCGCCACCCGGCACCGGTGGAACTTAGCACTCTAGTCGGCTCGCGCCGCATGTGGGAGCGTGGCCCGGATGACTCGGACGCCCTCGAGGTACGCGTGGGAACTGGACCAACGACGTTGTGCACCCCCATCAACGTGCCGGATTCCGGCGCCACTGAAGACCTGGACCCGGTGTGTGCGGTAAGCATGCGCCAGACCATTAAGGCGGTGGGCACCGTTCCCGATATGCCGGTGGTTATCCAACTGCAGGCCTTTCGCTTCCTGTCCGTGTCAGGTACCGCGTCTTCCCAAGGCGAAGAGCCTGCAGATCCCGCCAGAGATATGGTGCGCGCAATGGTGCTGCAGATGGCGTTGGCGCATGGCCCGGAAACCTGCGGTATCGAGGCCATCGGTGGCCAGTGGGAGTGGCTGAAGTGGCTGCCCCATGCGCGCACACCGGAAAAGGCCCGCTTTCGCATCCTCATAGTCGATGGCGTGCTGACCACGGGAACCGAAGACTTCTTCCACGATAATTCCTATACCACCATCATTGAGGTCGGTGGGGCGCCGTCTTCGGCGCTGGGGGTACGCGCCGAGCACGAAGGCCTAAGCCTCGTGGCAGGGGAGCAGCTGCAGGTGGTCACCGCGGCAGGGGTGGAAGACCTGGGGTCTCCCGATGGAATGAGTGCGGCCGGCGCGACATTGCTCGCGCGCAGTATGGCCTCCTACCGCCGCCCCGATAGCACTTCTGGCAGGCGCGGCAGTGACCTTATGGGCCTTCTGGGCTATCGCGATGTGGAAGAGCTAGCGGCCAGTGGCATGTGGCATGGCCGGGAGGGTTCGGCGCGTCTCATGGTGCCCATCGGCATCGATACGGTGGGCCAGCCCGTCACGTTAGATCTCAAGGAATCGGCCCACGGCGGAATGGGGCCGCATGGCTTGTGCATCGGTGCGACCGGCAGCGGCAAGTCGGAGCTGCTGCGCACCCTTGTCACCGCGCTGGCGGCTACCCATAGTCCGGACGAGCTTAACCTCGTGCTCGTGGATTTCAAGGGCGGCGCGACATTCTTGGGATGCGACCGCCTGCCGCATACTTCCGCGGTGATTACCAACTTGGAGGAGGAATCTACACTGGTAGAGCGCATGTACGATGCCATCTCCGGCGAGATGAACCGCCGCCAAGAGCTGCTGCGTACGGCCGGAAACTTTGCCAATGTCGGCGAGTACAACGCTTCTGCCACCGCCGTGCGTGAGCACGGGCCGCTTCCGGCCTTGGTCATTGTGGTCGATGAGTTCTCGGAGCTTTTGGGCCAGCACCCGGATTTTGCGGAACTCTTCGTCGCCGTCGGCCGCTTGGGGCGCAGTCTCCACGTGCACCTGCTTTTGGCCTCCCAAAGGCTCGAAGAAGGCCGCTTGCGGGGGCTAGATTCCCACTTGTCCTACCGAATCGGCCTGAAAACCTTCTCTTCAGCGGAATCCCGCCAGGTCTTGGGCGTGACCGATGCCTACCACCTGCCCGGCCAGCCCGGCGCGGGCTACCTCAAATCCGATGCCGAGGCCTTGACCCGCTTCCAAGCTTCCTACGTGTCTGGGCCCCTGCCGCGCCGGGCGCTTGCCGACGTCTCCGTGGACCACCCCGCAGCCTCCCGCGGCCGCGTGCAGCTCTTTCATGGCTGGTCCCAGGAAGAGGACAATACTAGTGCTGCAGTGGTTCTCGATGACTCCACCACTGTGCTTACCGAGGTCGTGCGCGCCGCGGCGGAAGAGGCCCACATGCGCGATCAATCGGCGCACCGCATCTGGCTGCCGCCACTACCGCCGGTCATTGAGCTTTCCGCGTTGCCAGGGCTTTCCGGTGCAGATGACGCGGGTGCAGTCTCGCCCGCAGTGGACCAAGGGTCGCTGCGCGCGCCCATCGGCATTATCGATAGGCCGTATTACCAACGCCAGGACGAGCTGATTATTGATTTGACCCAGCACGGCGGACACATGGCCCTGTGTGGTGGCCCGCAGTCCGGTAAATCGAGTGCGCTGCGCACGATCGTCTCTGCGTTAGCTCTACGGCATGACCCGCAAGCGGCACGCTTCTACGTCATCGATCTTGGCGGCGGTCAGCTAGCATCCCTGGAGCGACTGCCCCACGTCGCCGGAGTTGCCGGGCGTGAGGAGGGTGAAAAGGTACGGCGCATCGTCGACGAAGTAGCTGGGTTTATCCGCCGCCCAGAACGGTGCGCAACCTTCCTTGTCATTGATGGCTGGCACCACATCGGTACCTCGAATGCGGAGTTTGAAGACATAGCGGAGAAGGTTACCGAGATCGTCGCCGATGGCGCCTCCGCCCATGTGCACGTCATCATTGCTACCTCGCGGTGGACCACGATGCGCCCGGCGATCCGCGATCTCATTGCCAACCGCCTCGAGCTGCGCCTGGGTGAGGCCTTGGATTCACTCATCGACCGCAAACTACAGCAAAAACTCCCTAGCGCGCCGGGCCGCGGGCTCACCTTGGCCGGTGAAAATATGCTCTTAGCTCGCACCTCGAACCAGGACATCGCCCACATCTGCCGCGTGCATGCTGCGGCTGACCCAGTCCCACAACTCAAGATGCTGCCCGCTGTGCTTACCCCGGCCGCACTTGCAGCTCAAGGGGATGTTCCCGCCAGCGAGATCGCCTGGGGCATCGGCGGGCGCGACCTCGATACGCTGACCTGGAATCCATCGCGCGAGCCGCACCTTGTGGCCATAGGCGCGCAGGGCTGCGGCAAATCCACCTTCTTGGCGCAGATCATGCGCGGCATTAGCGCCTTTGCGCGGGAAGACGCCCGGCTCGTGGTCATCGACCAGCGCCGAGCCCACCTGGGAACCTTGGACCAGAACATGGTTGCGGCGTATGCCGCGACGCAGTCGAGTGCGCAAGAGACCATTGTCGATACAGTCCGGACCCTGGAATCTCGCCTGCCTGGCCCGGACATTACCCCGGCGCAGCTCGCCGCACGAGATTGGTGGCAGGGCCCAGATATATACCTAGTCATCGATGATGCGGACCTGCTGAGCGATATTGCCCTCTCGCCACTGCTGGAATTGCTCCCACATGCCCGCGACATTGGATTGCACCTTGTTATCGCTCGCAAATCCGGCGGCATCGGCCGTGCCCTCTTTGGCCAATTCTTTTCCGCGGTGCGCGATCTGCAGCCGGCGCTGTTGCTTTTCGACGCCGACCGCGACGAAGGAACCATCTTCGGACTCAAGCCCTGCCACCAACCACCCGGCCGCGGTCAGTGGAGCATCCGCGGTGAAAACCTCGGCGTCGCCCAAGCGGTGTACCTAGAAGGAGAGAAGTAAATGACCACCAATCTCAGCGCGCATACGCCAACCGACACCCCTATTCCTACTGGTGGGGAGACCACCGCCGTCCCCATTACCGTCACCATCCTGGATGCGGCCACAATCTTTGAAGGACCCGAAACGGTCTATCGCTATGACCTGCCGGGAACCGGCATTGTGGAAGGCTGGGCCTTGGGCCAAGTCATGGATCAGATATCCAAGATGGCGGGACTGTCCTGGCCCGACGTGGAAGCCTGCGTGGTGGCAGACTCTTCCGGCACGGACATTGCGCAGGAAGCCACCTCCATCATCTGCCGGCAATTGGAAGTCACAGGCGTGCGCCTCATCGACCCAGAACCAACCATCTCCCCGCTAGCCGCCCCGGACCCACTCGATCCGCCTCCTCACCCGGTTCCTGAAACCACTGATTCGGCACCTCCCACTACGGTGATGGAGGCACCTGCTTATGACGAGCCGGTAACGCCACGCTGGACCGACCGCCTGCGCGGTTGGCTCGGAGCCATCGATATCTTTCATGTGGCAATTGCCGTGGTCATCATCGCCGTGGCTGGGGCTTCTTGGTGGGCCATCGGTGCCCAAGCTTCAGACGATGACGACGCCGCTTCGGATGCATCGCACCCGCAACCCCGCGCTGCCGAGCCAAGCGGCGATGGTGCGGCGGAGTCCGCGCCGGCCTCGCCGCAACCGGGAATGCCAGGCGCGTCAGATTCCGGCAGCGACGAATTGAACCCAGGCGAAAAGCGCTTAGACGTGGAAGGAATGTCAGTAGTAGTCCCCAGTGGGTTCCACACCAAGGTAGAAGATGGTCTGGTCACCGCCACCGGGAAAGACCCGAACCTACGCATCCTGCTGGCGGCGGATGAGATGTTTAACGTGCCGGCGGATGCCCTGTTCAAAGAAATTCACGCGCAGGTCGACGAAGATCCGACGCTTCGCGATGCCACCGATGAGGCAGGGCGCCTGACCTATACCGAAGACCCCGGGGACGGCTCCTTGGTGGAATGGACCACTTGGGAAGACCGAGGCCACCAGATGTCCGTGGGGTGCCATACCCGGCATAACTCCAACGCCGTTCAAAAGGCAGCCTGCCGCATGGCCACGGAAAGCCTGGTCAAAAAATAGTCTCAAAAACTTTGCCCCAGCCGGGAACCGTTTGGCGGAAAGTTCAGTCCAATAAGAGTGAGAAAGCACAGATGCGAAGCACAGCTGCTTTTTCGGGGGAAATACACACAATCTCATCCGCCCTAAGGAGGGGCGCACTCTTATGTCTCAGACTTTCAAGACACAAGCCGATGTCATGGTTGCCACCGCTGGCAAAGTCGATAACACCAACGATGAAGTCCAAAGCGAGCTCACCCGCCTGCAGGGCGTCGTCGACTCCGTCCGTGGCAGCTGGGTTGGCCAGGCGCAGGTCTCCTTCGATGACCTGATGCAGCGCTACAACACCTCTGCACAGCAGCTGCGCGAGGCCTTGGCCTCTATCTCTGACAATATCCGCAGCAACGCCCACAACTTCGACAACGTGGAAGCAGAAAACACCCAGGCCTTCTCCAACGTGGGCGGCGGCCTCGCCCTCTAAACCGCTCCGCACAGTTCACTACTCCGCAGCCCAAAAGCTATAGATTCACAGAAGGGAATCCACCACCACATGTCCGAGATCAAGTACGAATTCGGTGCCATTTCTTCCGCCGCAGCCGATATCAACGCCACCTCTGGTCGCATCAACAGCACCTTGGCAGACCTGAAGGCGCGCCTACAGCCGATGGTAAGCACATGGGAGGGTGAGTCCGCCGTGGCTTATAACCAAGCGCAGGCGAAGTGGGATAAGGCATCGCAGGAACTCAACACCGTGCTCGCCACCATCTCCAAGACGGTTTCGCAGGGCAACGATGCAATGAGCGACGTCAACCGTCGCGCCGCCGCAAGCTGGGGCTAAATCCACACCCTGATTGCACGGTTCCACGCTGTCGCCGTCGGGGCTGCGGTGCCACTGACCACACCCGCGTGGCAGGAGGCGGACGCAGCCGCAGCCCCGACCAAGGAAACCGGCGTGACTACTCCTGTTTAGTTCTTTTCTCTTGCTATCTCTTCCACTCTTTGAAGTCGTACCTTTCTAGTCCGTACCCACGAGCCGGCACCTCCCGTTTGAGCCGCGGAAGGTGCCGGTTTCGGTGTTTTGGTCTTTGGGCAGGTGAGCAAGTAGGGTAGGAAACCTATGTGTTCGCTCGTCGGCAAGCAGCTGGCGAAGCGCTCCCTGCAGGTCTCCACCGGCCGCTGTACGGGAGTGAATGGATGCTTAGCGCTGGCCGGCAGTTCCGAGACAGACTTTCAAGGAGTCAAATTGTCTACTTTCCACCCAAAGAGCGGTGACATCACCCGCAAGTGGTACGTCATCGACGCTACTGATGTGGTGCTGGGCAAGCTCGCTTCCACCGTTGCAGACCTGCTGCGCGGCAAGCACAAGCCACAGTTCGCACCGAACGTTGATGCTGGTGACCACGTCATCATCATCAACGCTGACAAGATCCACGTTTCTTCCGTCAAGCGCGGCCGCGAGATGCGCTACCGCCACTCCGGTTACCCGGGCGGCCTGAAGTCCATGACCCTGGGTCAGTCTTTGGACGCCAACCCGGTTCGCGTTATCGAAGAATCCGTTGCCGGCATGATGCCGCACAACAAGCTCTCCCGCGCTTCCATCAAGAAGCTGCACGTCTTCGCAGGCGAAGAGCACCCGTACGCCGGCCAGAAGCCGGAAACCTTCGAGTTTAAGCAGGTGGCACAGTAATGTCTGAGCAGAACATCGACAACAACGTAGCCGACGCTGCTGACATCGCTGCAGCAAGCGCCGCTACCGAAGAGTTCACCAACACCATCGGTGATTCCATCGCACCGGCCGAGACCGAAGAGGTCGAGGCTGCCGCTCCGGTACACGAGGGCCCGATCCAGACCGTCGGTCGTCGTAAGCGCGCCGTCGCACGTGTTCGCCTCGTTGCTGGCTCCGGCCAGATTGTGGTTAACGGCCGCGAGTTCGGCGAGTACTTCCCGAACAAGCTGCACCAGCAGGATATCCTCACTCCGCTGACCCTGCTGGAGCGCGAGAACCAGTTCGACCTCAAGGTCACCGTTAACGGCGGCGGCCCAACCGGTCAGGCTGGCGCCCTGCGCCTGGCTATCGCTCGTGCACTGAACATCTACAACCCGGCTGACCGCACCGCCCTCAAGAAGGCTGGTCTGCTCACCCGAGATGCTCGTGCAGTTGAGCGTAAGAAGGCTGGTCTGCACAAGGCACGTCGCGCACCGCAGTACTCCAAGCGTTAATCTCGCTTATACTGCGCGCGCAAGCGCTACGCAAAGCCGCTGCTTCCTTTGGGAGGCGGCGGCTTTCGTCGTTTTGAGCTTCGGCAGAGAATATTGAGTTTGTGGCGACGGTTGCCGAGTTTCCTTCGCTATCGTGGCTGGATTCTGACCGTAGCTGTGCAGAGCAGGAACTTCTGAAGTTGGTCGCGGAAGTAGTAGAAGATATGCAGGTTTCAGGGGAAGTCATCCCACAACCGCTGGGGGCTCGTTCATTTTCGGGAAGATTCAACGTTCGAACCTCTCCGTCGCTGCATCGTAAGCTAGTGATGGAAGCAAGGACGGAAGGAATTTCACTCAACGCATTGATAAACCAGAAGCTTGCTTCCGCCTAGACCGCCCCAACATGCAATCGATGGGCACAGGAGTGCATAATTGATTGCATGACTCGACTTTTTGGAACCGATGGCGTTCGCGGCCTCGCGAACAAGAAGCTGACCCCTATTCTGGCCTTGCAGCTAGGCCAGGCCGCTGCGGAGGTATTTACCGCCAAGCGTGAATCCTACGAGCGCCAGCCGCTGGCCATTATTGGCCGCGACCCGCGTGTTTCTGGCGAGATGCTGGATGCAGCGATTGCGTCCGGGCTGGCTTCCCGCGGCGTGGATGTGGTGCGCGTGGGCGTGCTGCCGACGCCGGCGATTGCCTACTTGACGGATGATTATGGCGCGGATCTCGGCGTGATGATTTCCGCTTCCCACAACCCAATGCCAGACAACGGCATCAAGTTCTTCTCCGCAGGTGGTAAGAAGCTACCGGACGAGGTAGAAGATCAGATTCAGGCCACCATGGAAAACCTCACCGAGGATGGCCCGACCGGCACCAAGTTGGGCCGCATCATCTCGGAGGCCCCGGACGGACGCGAGCGCTACCTCAACCACTTGAAGGAAGTGGTCTCCACCGACCTGAGCGGCATCAAGGTGGTCGTAGACACCGCCAATGGTGCGGCCTCCAAGGTTGCTCCGATCGCCTACGAGGCGGCTGGTGCAGAGGTTATTGCTATCCACAACAAGCCGAATGCCTTCAATATCAATGAAGACTGCGGTTCGACGCACATTGAAAAGGCACAGGCGGCCGTCGTCGAGCATGGCGCCGATCTGGGCCTGGCACACGATGGTGACGCCGACCGTTGCCTGGCTGTGGATGCCGAGGGCAATGTTGTGGACGGTGACCAGATTATGGCCCTGCTGGCCGTAGGCATGAAGGAGGATAATGACCTGCGCTATAACACTCTGGTAGCAACCGTCATGTCTAACCTGGGCCTGAAGCTAGCCATGCAGGAACAAGGCATCGAGGTGCGCCACACCGCAGTAGGCGACCGCTACGTGCTGGAAGAGCTCAACCGCGGCGATTTCTCCTTGGGCGGCGAGCAGTCTGGCCACGTCGTGTTGCCAGATGATTGCACGACTGGCGACGGCACGCTTACTGGCCTGTCCATCATGGCGCGCATGGCCAAGTCCGGAAAGTCCCTGAAGGAATTGGCATCGGTGATGACCGTGCTGCCGCAGGTGCTCATTAACGTGCCGGTTTCTGATAAGGGCGTCATCATGGACGCCCCCGAGGTACAAGAAGCCATTGCCCAGGCCGAGGAAGAACTCGGCGAAACCGGCCGCGTCCTGTTGCGTCCCTCCGGCACTGAGGAGGTTTTCCGCGTCATGGTGGAGGCCGCCGATAAGGAGCAGGCCCGCAAGGTTGCCGGCAGGCTTTCCGCCATCGTTTCCTCGGTCTAGCGCAACCGCCGGGTGCGGAAGAATTTTGGCATCCTAGGGAACCATTTGGCGCAATCCCCAGTCCAATGAAGGTGAGAACTTTTACCGCATATGGATTTGGGGGAATACACCAGTGTCTGAGGTTTTTCTTCGCCCCTTGGAGGCGATGTCCGCACTACGGCAGGTCGTAGCCGATAACGACGAACAACGCGATGCCCACCGGGCCGAGGTGCCGGATTTTCCGGTGGCCGCGGCTGGACGCAATTTTGGCGGCCACGGTGAGCGCATTCGTGATGTCTTGGTGCGCATCCATGAGCGCGGCGGTCGGAGGTTGGATAATCTATCCGCCACCGCCCATGCCGCTCATGAACAGGTGCGCGCCTTTGCCGATTTTGATGAGTCCTTCGGCAGCTCCTTTGCGCGCGGCGGGGAGGCGGACAGCAAGTGAGTACGCTGACAAAATCCCTGCTGGGGGACTATTCAAACGCGATTTCCCAATTCCAGTTCGCATGCTTGGGAAGCTACTCGGGTCCCAGCATGCCGATGAACCTACTGGGGGAGCTAGTCGGTGCGGTGGACGGTATCGCGCCCGAAAACCTGGTGAAAAACACCGTTGCGGCCGTAGGCGGTAACCGCCCGAAGGGAGGCGGTGCTGGATTAGCGGGCTATTTGCAGCAAGATGATTCCGAGGTTGCTCAAGGCGCTATGCGCGAGCACCTGTGCGGCGTGCAGGAAGATTTCGACATTGACCGCCAGGATGCTGCCCATCTCACCAGTTCGGCGGAGCAGTGCTCGGGCGCTATTGCCGACGTCGTCGATGTCTCCGACACTGCCCTTACCGAGCTCATCTCTGCGGTCATTCCACTGCTGAATATCTTGTCCATGGTGGCCACCAAGCACCCGCTGGCCAGGTTTATTATCCCGATTCTTTCCACCATCGGCGGGCGCGTTATCGAAGAGACGAATCACAATATCGCTAGCACCTGCCGCGACCGCGATGATGCGATTGAGTCCTGCTATAACGAATTTGAATCGCGCTGCGAATGCGTCTGTGAGCGCCCAATGCCGGAAGAATGCCCGACGCCGGCTAAACCTACAGATAATGCCTGTCCCGAACCGGTAGAACAATGCCCGGAGACTCCTACTCCCACTAAGCCGATGCCGAAGGAAGAATGCCCACCTCCGCCCTCGCAGCCCACCGAGCCGGCCCAGGTGGAGTGTCCACCAGAGCCCACGCCCATGCCGGAGCCTGACTCAAAGCAAGAATCGAGCCAGACGACTTCCGCGCCGCCACAGCCGACGCCTCCTTCGCCACCATCAGTTCCATCAAGGGAATGCCCCGAGCCCGAGCCGGAGCAATCATCCAAGACGGAAGTGCACACGGAGACCACCGCAGAACACGGCGCGGGCTGCCACTGCAATGAATGCACCGAGCAATCATTTACCGAGCGTCCATCGCAGTCCCAGCGCGAAGTAGAGATCACCAGGCCGGCACAGGCGGAGATCATTCCGCCGCAGGAGCCGCCAGAACAGCCACAGCAAGAAGAAGAGCCGTGCCCGGAACCTGAACCTCAGCCAGATCCAAAACCTAAGCCGGACATGGACACGGAACCCGCTTCTGACTCGGGCGCAGGCGAGGAAACGCTCTGCCCGGAAAATACGGCGGAAAGTACCGAAGAATGTGTGGAATCGACCCAAACCAGCTCAGAAGGCTGTGAAATTGAATCCTCCTGCAGCGGCAGCCTCGGCCTGGTAGGGGCCGGAATCGCTTTAGTAGGTGTGGGCCTGATTGTGGAAGGTGCCGCGCAGTGCCTGGAGCAAATGTCCGAGGCGGATTGCCCGGTGCAAGAGCCCGAACCGGACCCTGAGCCTGAGCCCTGCCCGGAACCTGAGCCCGAACCCGAGCCGGAGCCTTGTCCTGAACCGGAGCCAGCTGGTGATGATGGCGTTATGGCGCCGCCTCCTGAGCTGTCTCAGGTAGAGGAGCCAACGCCGCCACCAGAGAAGGTCGCACACCTCCAGGCGGCCGGTCCAGCAGAGGCACCATCACCAGCCCCAGCTCCGGCTCCTGAACCAGCCCCGGCACCGCAGCCGGCTCCAGAAGAAGCGCCAGCACCGGCACCGGCCCCAGCGCCGCAGCAGGAGGCGGCGCCCGCGCCAGAAGAACCAACCATTAAGGCACGAAAGGCAGGTCAGTGGTAATGAATAACGACTTCGCAGAATTTGCGCAGGGCTTTCGGGAAAGGACGGCTAAACGCCTGCTGGAATTTGAAAAAACGCTGGCGAAAGCGCAAGACGAGCTAGAAAAGTCCGCGGATAAGGCCATGCAGGAGGCGCGATGGGAGAAGGGGCAGGTGGGGCGTCGGCAAGCGGCGACGGCGCCAAGGCCCCGATATGGCGCTGCCCCGGCACGCTCAAGGAACGCGTCGGGGCAGGTGCAATCTGTGCTGCGGCGGGGCTAATACCTTAGGCGTCGCGGGTGACGCCGGCGCGCTCGGCCAAGTCCTCGCCTACAAGGCTTGTGACCTTCTTGGCGCTCGCCTCTGGATCCGCAAAGGCGTCATAGGTGGAATCGCCATTGAGGGTGGCCAGCAGGAAGCCGGTGACCAAGCCGCGGGCGATTTCGGTAGGGCCGGACTGGAAGGCGGCGGTGCCGATGGCCAACTTGCGCAGGCGATCTTCGGTAAAGCCGGCGTGGCTGCCCTTATCGATGGCGCGGAAGCAGACCGGGCCATTCCAGTTATGGGCCAGCTTGGCGGGGTTGCCGGCATTGAAAATATCTTCCTGGCCGGCGCCAATGACCAAGCCCGGGGTAGTAATGCGGCGGGCCGCCTGCACCGCAGATGGCGCGGTGATGGAAGGGTAAATCGCGGCGACGGCGGCGACCTTCTGGTTATCTAAGGCACCCAGCACGGCCGTGCCACCGCCCATGCCGTGGCCAATCATGCCGAGCTTGCCCGGGGAGACCGTAATATTGCCAGCGCCAAGCTTCACCCCAGCGGCAATCTGCAGCGCGGATTCCATATCCGCGGCCAAGTTGCGGTGGTTGGGGAAGGGGCCGGTCTCGGAATCGGGGGCTACCACGACGATGCCCCAGCTAGCCAGGTGGCGCAGGGTGGCGTGGTAATCCTTAATCTTGTGCATCCAGTCATGGCCAAAGGCCACGGCGGGCAGGCTTTGGCCCTCCGCAGGGGTATAAACCTTGCCGGTGATTCCGGCATAGTCAAGGTCGCCAACCAAAACTCGGTTGCGACCGCGCTTCGACAACGTTGCTAGATGTTTATTCAAATTCGCAGACACGCATTCCAGGATAGAGGAAGATCACCCGCTAGGCGGGAAAGGGTGCGGGTTTATCTGAGAAATGTCTGCGTAGTATCCAGCCGAGCCACGGGTGTGGTGGAAAGGCTTTCCTAAGCCCCTCCTAACTTGCGCCCCTGTGGGTAGGGGAGTGCAATGTGTGGGCAACTACATACTCTATTTTTCTGGGAAGGCGGGCTGCGGTACATGACTACCGGCGTCGTTGATGTGGAAGAACTTTCTACTCGTTATGGGATGGAGGTAAAGACCGAGGTCATTGACCGCGTGGCACATGCCTCCGATGCCTCGCACTACCTGTACACCCCCAAGGCAGTCATCGAGGCCCGCTCGGCCGAGCACGTGGCCGCCATCTTCCGCGCGGGCCGGCAGCAGAATGTTCCGGTCACCCTGCGCTCCGGCGGTACCTCCCTTGCCGGCCAGGCTTCCGGCGATGGCTACCTGGTGGACGTGCGCAAGCACTTCCGCGGCATCGAGGTATTGGATGAGGGCAAGCGCGTGCGCGTCCAGCCCGGCGCGACGGTGCGCCAGGTCAACGCCCGCCTAGGCCTGCGCAATCGCAAGCTTGGCCCGGATCCGGCTAGTGAATCTGCCTGCACCATCGGTGGCGTGGTGGCCAATAACTCCTCCGGTATGGCCTGCGGTACCGAGCTCAATACGTATAACACTCTGGAATCGCTAACCTTCGTGCTGCCTACCGGCACCGTGATCAATACCGCCGATGCGGATGCAGACCGGCAGTTCCAACAGCAGGAACCGGAGCTGGTGGAAACACTTACCCGCCTGCAGCGCCGCGTGCGCGATAACCAGGAGTCCGTGGATATTGTCCGCCGCCACTTCCAGCTGAAAAACACGATGGGCTATGGCCTCAATTCCTTCCTGGATTTTGATAGCCCGGTCAAGCTCTTTGAGCACCTGCTCATCGGCTCGGAGGGAACCCTGGCCTTCATCGCTGAGGCGGTATTCCGCACCGTGCCCATTTCCAAGCTGACCACCACCACGGTGGCTGTCTTTGATGACCTCACCGCTGCCACCAAGTCCCTGCCGGCCCTGCTAGATACCGGGGCGGCCACCCTGGAGCTGATGGACTCTGCCTCGATCCGCGTAGGCCAAGGCTTTGACAAGATCCCGCAGGCCATCACCGGTTTCGATGTGGACAAGCAGGCCGCACTGCTCATTGAGTACCACGCGGATGCAGAAGAAGAACTGCGGGAGAAGGAAGGCAAGGGCTCGCAGCTTCTGCGCGAGCTGCCGCTGCAATCGCCGGCTGCCTTCTCGGCCGATGCCGCTTCGCGCAATACCGCGTGGAGCTTCCGCAAGGGCCTGTACGCCCAGGTCGCTGAGGCGCGCCCGTCCGGTACAACCGCGCTTTTGGAAGATATCGTCGTGCCCGTGGGGGATTTGGCTGATACCTGCTCTTCCCTGCAGGAACTCTTTGCCCGCTATGGCTATGACGACGCCGTTATCTTCGGCCACGCCAAAGACGGCAATATCCACTTCCTGCTCACGGACCGTTTTGAAGGCGATGACGCCATCGGTCGGTATAACGACTTCAACGAGGGCATGGTGGACTTGGTTCTCTCGGCCGAGGGCAACCTCAAGGCCGAGCACGGCACCGGCCGCGCCATGGCGCCATATGTACGCCGCCAGTATGGCGACGAACTCTACGCGGTCATGCAAGAACTCAAGCGGGCCTGCGATCCCACCAACACGATGAACCCAGGCGTTATCTTGGACGATGACCCCGATGCGCACATCAAAAACATCAAGCTCAACCCCACCGTGGAAGAGGAAGTGGACCGCTGCGTGGAGTGCGGCTACTGCGAGCCGGTCTGCCCGTCGCGCGATCTCACCCTTACCCCGCGCCAGCGCATCGTCGTGCGCCGCGCCCGCAAGCGCGCGGAAGAAGCCGGCGATAGCCAGCTCGTAGCCGAGCTGGATGGGGCCTATGAATACATGGGCATCGAGACCTGCGCGGTGGATTCCATGTGCCGCACCGCCTGCCCGGTAGGTATCGATACCGGCAAGTTCATCAAGCGCCTGCGCCGCGAGGAGGCCCAACCAGCGCAGCAGAAGCTGTGGGGCGCTGCCGCCAAGAACTGGCAGGTGGTTAGCCAAGGCGCCGGGCTGGCGCTGACCGGCGCGCACCTGCTGCCCACCGAGCTGGTCAAGAAGGTCACCGACGTGGGCCGCAACCTCATCGGCACCGATAATCTGCCGCAGTACCAGCCGGAGCTGGGCAAGGGCGGCAAGTCCCGCGGCCGCTTGGCCGGGCGCGTGGGAGACCGCTACGCTCAGACCACCGGAATTTACCTGCCGGCCTGCGTGAACACCATGTTTGGCCCGCAGGGCGGTGGCAAGGGCACTACCGATTCCTTCGTGGCTCTCTTGGAGCGCGCCGGGGTAGCGCTGGAGGTTCCGGAGGGCATCGACAAGCTCTGCTGTGGCACCCCATGGGCGTCTAAGGGCATGCAGGCCGGCCACGATGCGATGGAGCAGCGCGTGCGCGATGTCGTCATGGAGGCCACCGATGGTGCGCGCCTGCCGGTCATCGTGGACGCCAGCAGCTGCACCGCCGGATTTAAGGACATGCTGGAGTCCGTGGGCATTACCGTCATCGACGCCATTAGCTTTACGGCCGATACCCTCCTGCCGCAGCTTGCGGTCAAGAACCCCGCGGCTTCCGTGACCGTGCACCCCACCTGCTCTGCCTTCCAGCTGGGCATGATGGAAGATGTGGAGAAGGTAGCCCGCGCCGCCGCGGCCGAGGTACACATTCCCACTGAATGGAATTGCTGTGGCTATGCCGGCGATCGCGGCATGCTGCATCCGGAGCTAACCGACGCCGCAACGCGCGCCGAGGCAGCGCAAGTCAAGGAAATCGGGGCGCAGTATCACGCCTCGACCAACCGCACCTGCGAGCTCGGCTTGACCCGTGCTACCGGCGAGGATTATCACCACATTCTGGAACTTTTGGAGCAGGCGACGCGCTAGTTTTCCCAGCGCACTAGCGGGTGGGGCACTATGCCCCGCTTGCCGACGCCCCGCCCGCCTAGAGGTTTCTTCCACGTGCTGTAAAATCAGCAACCATGTGTGGAATTGTTGGATATATTGGTCACGCTGGTGGTGACCGTGATTACTTCGCCCTCGACGTAGTCTTGGAAGGGCTGCGCCGTTTGGAATACCGCGGCTATGACTCCGCTGGCGTAGCAATGTACGCCGATGGGGACATTAGCTGGCGCAAGAAGGCCGGTAAGGTCGCTGCGTTGGATGCTGAGATTGATGGCCGCCCGTTGCCAGACTCCGTGCTGGGCATTGGCCATACCCGCTGGGCTACCCATGGTGGCCCTACCGACCTGAATGCGCACCCGCACGTGGTCGATGGCGGCAAGCTGGCCGTGGTGCACAACGGCATCATTGAGAACTTCGCCGAGCTCAAGTCCGAGCTTTTGAACAAGGGCTACAACTTCGTCTCCGAGACCGATACCGAAGTTGCCGCTACTTTGCTGGGCGATGTCTTCCACAACGAGGCCGCTGGTGACCTCACCAAGGCAATGCAGCTGACCTGCTCCCGCTTGGAGGGCGCATTCACCCTGCTGGCCATCCACGCCGAGCAGGCCGATCGCATCGTTGCCGCTCGCCGTGACTCGCCGCTGGTTATCGGCCTGGGCGAGGGCGAGAACTTCCTTGGCTCCGACGTATCCGGCTTCATCGATTACACCAAGTCCGCCGTGGAGATGGACAACGACCAGGTCGTGACCATCACCGCCGACGAAGTAGAAATCACCGATTATGCGGGCAACCCTGCACAGGGCAAGCCTTTTGAAATCAAATGGGATGCCGCCGCTGCCGAAAAGGGTGGCTTCGATTCCTTCATGGAAAAGGAAATCCACGACCAGCCCGCCGCTGTGCGCGATACCCTGCTCGGCCGCTTCGACGAACAGGGCCAGCTGGCCCTCGATGATCTGCGCATCGATGAGACCGTGTTGAAGTCCATCGACAAGATCATCGTCATCGCTTGCGGTACCGCGGCCTACGCGGGCCACGTGGCACGCTATGCCATCGAGCACTGGTGCCGCATTCCTACCGAGGTCGAGCTCGCCCACGAGTTCCGCTACCGCGATCCGATCGTGAACGAAAAGACCTTGGTCGTCGCCCTGTCCCAGTCCGGCGAGACCATGGACACCCTGATGGCCGTGCGCCACGCCCGCCAGCAGGGCGCCAAGGTTATCGCCATCTGCAATACCCAGGGCTCGTCCATCCCGCGCGAATCCGATGCCGCGCTCTACACCCACGCCGGTCCGGAAATCGCCGTGGCCTCCACCAAGGCCTTCCTGGCGCAGATTACCGCCACCTACCTGCTTGGCCTCTACCTGGCCCAGCTGCGCGGCAACATGTTCGCCGATGAAATCCAGAGCGTTCTGGCTGAGCTGCGCCACATGCCGGACAAGGTTCAAAACGTCATCGACGAAGAGGACCAGGTGGCCAACCTGGCCAACTCCATGAAGGATGCGGAATCCGTGCTCTTCTTGGGCCGCCACGTTGGCTTCCCTGTAGCTCTTGAGGGCGCGCTCAAGCTCAAGGAGATCGCCTACCTGCACGCCGAGGGCTTTGCCGCCGGCGAGCTCAAGCACGGCCCGATTGCACTGATTGAGGAAGGCCAGCCGGTCTTCGTCATCGTGCCGTCCCCGCGCGGCCGCGACTCCCTGCACTCCAAGGTTGTCTCCAATATCCAGGAGATCCGCGCCCGTGGTGCCATCACCATCGTGATTGCGGAAGAGGGCGATACCGCCGTGGAGGATTACGCTAACCACGTCATCCGCATCCCGAAGGCACCGACCCTCATGCAGCCGCTACTGGCCACCGTGCCGCTGCAGATCTTCGCCGCCCATGTAGCAAAGTCCAAGGGCTACGACGTGGATCAGCCGCGTAACCTGGCCAAGTCCGTGACCGTGGAGTAATCCACGCCGAACGGTACTAGCTAAGCCTCCTTGCCTGCTGCGTTTCTTGCGTGGAAGGGAAGGGGGCTTTGGCATTTCATTGAAGCTTGAAACTGTTATGCTATTAGGAGCGATTGTTGTCGGTGAAAGGAGTAGGCAGTGCTCATCCGTCGTGTTTTTGCGTAAAACACTAAAGGAAGAACGGATTTAAGCATGCCTATTTTATTGAACGACCTTTCCCTAGTATGGCCCGATGGCACAACCTGCTTCAGTGGCCTAAACGGTGTCTTTTCTGGTCCTTTAACTGCGCTCATTGGGGATAACGGTGCAGGAAAAACAACTCTGCTTAACGTCATCCTTGGCAAAATCTTGCCCACTGCTGGAACGGTGGAAAAGCCGGAATCGATAGCGTACCTGTCACAAGACCTTGCTTGGAATGAACATGATGTAGTAGCAGACATCTTCGGTGTCACCCAAGTGCTCGCGGCGATTTACGCAGTCGAAGCCGGTGAGTATGAACCAGAACTTTATGAGTTAATTGGGGAGCAATGGGACGTCGGTGAGCGCATTGCCGCTGCCCTTTCCGCCGCTGGATTGGATATCCCATTAGACCGCCCTATCGCAAGCCTCTCTGGAGGGGAAGCGGTACGCGTCGCTTTGGTGGCGGTGTTCCTGTCCGAGCCGGATTTCATTATCCTTGATGAACCGACCAATAACCTCGACGGATCTGCAAAGAAGCATCTGAAAGAAATGTTGGTGAATGCCGCTGCGCCGGTGTTAGTGGTAAGCCATGACAAAGACTTGTTGGATGTAGTTTCCGAGGTAGCGGAATTAAGGGATGGGAACCTACGCTTCTTCCAAGGCAACTATTCCGACTACCTAACCACGATTGATGTAGAGCAGGAAGTAGCTCAAAAAGCAGTATCTACCGCCAAGGCGACTTATAAGCAGCAACTCCGCGAACAACAAGCAATGCAGACACGGATTGCGCGTGATGCGCGCCGTGGAAAGAAGTTCGCGGAGTCGAAGCGCAAACCAGGCATGACGATGAAGCTTGATAAGCAGCGATCCGAAAAGACGGCATCGCGCAGAGCGCAGATCCATTCAGGCGCAGTTGAAGCGGCCCAACGCTCTTTAGCTCGAGCTGAGCGAAACATACGAGATGATGATTCGGTCTATATCGAGCTGCCACAAACTGAGCTGCCGGAAGGAAAGCGGGTTATTTCGATTCCCGGGCTGACGATTGTCGGCCCAGAACGGGTGCGCTTGTCAGGACCAAATGGAAGTGGCAAGACCACGCTCTTAAACCGAATTAACTCCGGTGAGGCGGGTTACGTGATCGGCAACTCGGGGTATTTGCGTCAACGAATTGGATTAGATCCTTCTCTAAGCGTATGGGACGTGGTTACCAACGCGAATCCACGAGAGGATCCGCAGTTCATCCGTGATCAGCTAGCTCAGTTGTTGTTTCAATCTGACTCGGTTCATGCGTTGACAGGGACCCTCTCGGGAGGCGAAAGATTTAGGGCGGAATTCGCCAGAGTGCTCTTAGCGGATCCGGCGCCGCAATTGCTAATGCTCGATGAGCCGACTAACAACATTGATATTTCAACTGTTGATTGGTTGGTCTCGGTCTTGAAGAACTATCGGGGCGCATTGCTAGTGGTTAGCCATGATGAAGATTTCTGCTCGCGGATAGAACTTACGAGGCAAGTTTCCATAGAAGAAATTGGATGTGCCGACTCCAAGGTGGAGGTATCGCGAGTCAGTGCGCCGCACCCCACCCGAATTCAGCCCAAGGGTGAGCAGTGGCACAATGGTGGGCATGCTGAAAACCACGATTGATCTCTCCGCCATAGCGCACAACGTCCGCCTCATCAAGGAAAAGGTGGGGCCTGAGGTCAAGCTCATGTGCGTGGTCAAGGCCGATGCCTATGGGCACGGCGCGGCCAAGGTTGTGCCGGTGATGGCGCGCGCCGGTGCGGATTGCTTTGGCGTGGCCACCCTGCGGGAGGCGGTGGACCTGCGCCGCGCGGGCGTGGATGCGCCCATCGTGGCGTGGATTTGGCAAACAGATGAAATCCTCGAAGAAGCCTTGGCCAATGGAATCGAGGTAGCGGTCAACTCCCTTGAGCAGGCGCATAAGCTGGTCAAGGCCGATTTTCCTGCCGAGGTATACGTCAAGGTGGAAACCGGCATGCACCGCTCCGGTGTGGACGAAGAGGATTGGGCAGAGACCTTTAAGGTGTTGCGCGATGCCCCACACATCAAGGTGCTCGGGCTCATGTCCCACTTTGCGTGCGCCGATGAGCCGGATAATCCGCACAATGACGCGCAAGAGGAGGCGTTCCGCACGGCCCTGCAACTCGCGCGTGAGATTGGTTTGGAATGCCCAATCAATCACCTGGCCAATTCGCCCGCAGTGCTGACGCGTCCTTCCTCCTATTTCGAGCAGGTGCGCGTAGGCGCCGCTTGCTATGGCTTGGAGCCCATTGAAGGACGCGAACACGGCTTGCGCCCGGCCATGACCTGGTCCGGGCAGATTTTTAACGTCAAGCCCATTAAACCGGGGGAGGGCACGTGCTACGGATTGACCTGGAAGGCGGATAAGTCGGGATTTTTGGCCACAGTGGACTGTGGTTATGCCGATGGCCTGCCGCGTGGCTATCAGGGCGACCTGCACGTGGGCATTGGTGGGCACCTCTACCCGCAGGTAGGAAGAGTCTGCATGGATCAGATTGTGGTGGACTTAGGTGAGAACCCGCATGGCGTGGACACGGGGCAAGACGCCGTGATCTTTGGCAACGGGGGAGTATCGGCCACGGATCTCGCCGCGGCAGCAGGCACCATTAACTATGAGGTGGTGTGCCTGCCCGATGGCCGCACCGAACGCGAATATATAGGAGAAGAAAATGCGCAATAGCTTTCCCGAATCCGGCAGCCGCGACCTATCCACGGTGGAAGACACCTATGCCTTTGGTGAAGAGCTAGGTGCGGCGCTTGAAGCCGGCGATGTAGTGATCCTGGATGGGCCGTTGGGGGCTGGAAAGACGACGCTGACGCAGGGCGTCGCCAAGGGCATGCAGGTTAAAGGCCGCGTTACCTCGCCAACCTTCGTTATCGCCCGCGTGCACCGCTCTACTGTGGGTGGGCCAGACCTTGTGCACGTGGATGCCTACCGCCTGCTCGATGAAGGCGGTGCTAATTCCGGGGACCCGCTAGGGGAGCTCGACGCGCTGGATCTGGACACGGAGCTAGAGGACGCCGTGGTTATTGCCGAATGGGGCGGGGGACTCGTGGAACAGATTGCGGAGCGCTACCTATTTATCAGCATCGACCGTGAGCCGGTGGACTATGCCGGCGCAGAAGAGGATGTTCGCCGCTTCACATGGTCTTGGAAAAGTGGTGCATAGTACATCGTTCCGCCTTATAGGGGGTTAAGTGATGAATATCCCAGAAAGCAAACTTGATCCGGGTATAACCACTACGTAATTCTATTACGGTGTTGAATTTTCTCGCCTCAAGTCCTTTGCTATCTCTCTTCGTCATCATGGCGGTGGGTCTAGCGATTGGCAAGATCAAGATCTTCGGCATCTCCCTCGGTGCCGCGGCTGCGATGTTTGTGGCACTGGGTCTATCTACTGCCAATCCGGATATCCAAATTCCGCCGCTGGTCTATCAATTTGGCCTGGCGATCTTCGTTTATGCCATTGGCCTTAGCTTCGGGCCTTCTTTTGTCCGCGAGTTTAAAACCCGCGGTTGGAAGCTCACCGTCTTCATGCTGGGCATGTTGGTTGTCTTGGTTGCGGTTGGCTATGGCCTCATCCGTGGCTTTGGCCTGAGCGTGCCAGAAGCCGTCGGCATGTTCGCCGGTTCGCTCTCCTCCACGCCGGGTATGGCTGCCGTGGTGGAAATGGTGGGCGATTCCACCCCGGTCGTCGGTTACTCCTTGGCCTACCCAGGCGCGGTTATTGGCGCGATTCTCGTCGCCGCCATTGGCGCCAAGGTTGTCAAAGCCAACCATGAGGAAGATGCCCGCGCAGAGGGCATGATTCCCGCCGAGCTCGTAGCCAAAGGCGTGCGCCTGACCAAGAACTTCAATGACACCGCTGGTCATATCTACCGCGTTACTGGCCAGACCGTTGTGGCTACTCGTATCATCTCCGACGAGGAGCGCCACCGCCTCGCCGTCCCAGAAATGCCACTGTGCGAGGGTGAAGCATATCTGCTCAACGGCTCCGAAGAGGCCGTCGATAAGGCCATTGAGGTCTTGGGTGAAGAACACCCAGTGGAGCTGACCGAGGACGCTGGGCTTAAATACACCCGCGTTACCGTGTCCAACCCGGAGATTGCCGGTAAATCCGTCCGCGAGATCAAGGCCCTCGACCACGGCTTTATCATCGCTCGTATCCGTAAGGGCGATAAGGACCTCGTGCCGCACCCGGACACTGTGCTCAACTACTCCGACCGCGTTCGCGTGGTGACTAGCCCGAGCCGCTTGCCATACGTGCGCAAGTACCTCGGTGACTCTGAGGCCGCGTTGGGTAATGCGGACCTGCTGTCCATGGCCATCGGCCTGTCCTTGGGTATGCTGCTCGGCCTCATTCCGATTCCGATGCCGGGCGGTTCCACCCTGCAGCTGGGCTTCGGTGGCGGGCCCGTGGTCGTCGGCCTGCTCTTGGGCTACCTTAACCGTACCGGCCCGTTGAACTGGCAGATGCCATTCCACACCCGTGAGACCTTGTCCAATATGGGCCTTACCTTGTTCCTGGCCGGCGTGGGTACCTCGGCCGGCGCCTCCTTCCGCGATGCCCTGACGGATCCATCCTCCCTGACCATCATGGGCGTGGGCCTTATCATCACGTTGGTTTCCGCCATCCTGATCGGCGTCATCGGCATGCTGGTGCTCAAGCTGAAGTGGGACGAGGCCATGGGCTGTGCAGCCGGCATGACCACCAACCCGGCAGTCTTTGCCTATATTCGTGACCAAACCGGCACCGAGCTGGCCGGCCGCGGATGGGCCACGGTCTATCCCACCACAATTATCGGCAAGATTATTGCCTCGCAGGTATTGCTCCTGTTGTTGCTATAGCGGCAATATCTCGCGTTAATTACTCACCCACAGGGTCGCCCGCCTACACTGGCAGGCACTACCCTGTGGGTTTTGTGTTGCGGTTAACCAGGTAGCATCGGTTGCCAGAATTACCGCCGCCCGCCTGAAACTTAAACATTTTTCAAGGAGCCATACTCACCCCATGACTAAATTCGCTCGCAACCTCACCGCCGCCATCATCGCCATCTTTATCGTTGTCATGATGGTTCTTCTTGCCTCCTCCACGCTGCGCGAGGAAAACCACTTGGAGGGAAACCTCTCCTCCACGTTGTCCAAGGCGCCAAGTAACTTGGAGGTCATGACCGTTATGCCCACCGATGTCTATGGCGAGGAGTACCCCGCGATTGGTTTCATCTGCCCGGGCATGCGCGAAGACAAGGTTAAAGAGGCACAGATCGATACCGAGAACATCACCTTTGAAGATGGTGCGGTGCCGGAAGGCAAGAGCTACGCGGTAGCCATCTCCCAGAGCGCTAAGCCCTTCATCGAAGAGCTGGATCCGGAAAAGGTCGAGGTGTGCGAGATGATTGACATGCAGGTCAAGGCCATGGAGCAGCAGGGCCAGAGCCTTGATGGCGGCGTGCCCATGATCCAGGGCACCCAGCCGCTGGGCTTCCAGCGCGAGGATGGCACCTGGAAGATGGTCGCCTAATGCGCGTCCTCGCGATCGATACGGCTACCACCGCCCTGGTCACCGGGGTAGTGGATACCGCCACTGGGCAGAGCACCGAGCGCGTGTTGGAGGATACCCGCGCGCATAATGAGCAGCTCATTCCTACCATCACCGAGGTCCTCGCCGAGGCGGGCATGGAGTATTCCGATCTCGATGCGGTGGTCACCGGTGTGGGCCCGGGGCCTTTTACCGGGTTGCGCGTGGGGATGGCGACGGCCTCCGCGCTTGCCGACGCCCTCTCTATCCCCCTCCACGGCATCTGCACCCACGATGCCATCGCGGCCGCCGCCGAGCTCCACGTAGATCCTGCCGCCGCGGCCGACGAGGCGACCGCCTTGGTGGCTACCGACGCCCGCCGCAAAGAGATCTACTGGGCCACTTATCGCGCTACCGACTCCGGTGTGCAGCGCATTTCTGGTCCCACGGTGACGAAACCGGCCGAACTCGAAGTGGAACTTGCCTCCACCGCCGAGGTCATCATTCCTGACCGCCTTGCTGAGCAACTCCCCGAGCGGCTCGCCGCCCTCCCGCACCGCGCGGCCCATCCGAGTGCGGCGGCCCTCGTTGCCGCGGCCGACCTCGAGGCAGAACCCGCTCCCGTCGTGCCGCTGTACCTGCGCCGCCCGGATGCGGTCCCGCCGAAGCAGCAGCAGCTTTCTGCCGCCATCCCCAGGGTCGAACTGTGAAGCTGCGCGAGCTGACCCCGGCCGATGCGCCCCGGTGTGCCGAGCTGGAAGAGGTCCTTTTCCCAGGCGAAACTCCGTGGTCCAGCCGGATTTTCCGGGAAGAAATGGCCCAGCCCTTCAACTTCTATCTCGGGGTGGAAGGCGCGATCGAGGAACCGGCGCCCGTAAAGCTGTTGGGCTATGCGGGCATCGGCATGATGGGCCCGGCCGCGGACCCGGAGTTTGAAATCCACACCATCGGCGTTGACCCCGCCGCGCAGCGCCGCGGCATCGCGCGGATGATGATGGACAATATCTGCCATATCGCGGATCTTAAGGATGCCCCGGTCTTCCTCGAGGTTCGCGTGGGCAATGATCCCGCTATTGGCCTGTATGAGCGCTACGGCTTTGCCAAGCAGGGGATCCGCAAGAACTATTACCAACCTTCCGGGGCGGATGCGCACGTGATGGTGCGCCCGCGCCAGTCCGAGCGCCCAGAAGATTAAGGAGCAGTCATGAAGATCATGGGTATCGAGTCCTCCTGCGATGAAACCGGCGTGGGCATCGTCGAGCTGCGCGAGGACGGCCACATGGAGATCATCGCTAACGCCGTTGCTTCCTCCATGGAGCAGCATGCGCGTTTCGGCGGCGTCGTCCCGGAAATCGCCTCCCGTGCCCACCTTGAGGCCATGCCGCAGGTCATGCAGGCGGCGCTGAATGAGGCGGGCATCGAAAAGCCGGATGCCATCGCCGCCACCGTGGGGCCGGGTCTAGCCGGTGCCTTGCTGGTGGGAGCCTCGGCCGCCAAGGCCTATGCCGCGGCCTGGGGTGTGCCTTTCTACGGCGTCAATCACCTAGGTGGCCACGTTGCCGTGGCCAACCTGGAAGGCGAAGAGCTGCCGCACTCGGTGGCCCTCTTGGTCTCGGGCGGGCATACGCAGCTGTTGGAAGTAGAGGCCGTCGGCAAGCCCATGCGCGAGCTTGGCTCTACGCTTGACGACGCCGCCGGTGAAGCCTACGACAAAGTCTCCCGCCTCCTCGGCCTGGGCTACCCGGGCGGCCCGGTGATCGATAAGCTCGCTGCCCGCGGCGAAGCCACCATCGATTTCCCGCGCGGCATGTCTCGCGCCGAGGATCTGCGCGGCCCGCACCGCCACGACTTCTCCTTCTCCGGGCTCAAGACTTCCGTAGCCCGCTACGTGGAGCGCGCCGAAAAGGCAGGGGAGACCATCAGCGTGGAAGATGTCTGCGCCAGCTTTCAAGAAGCCGTGGCCGATGTCCTGACCGCCAAGGCCGTGCGTGCCTGCGAGGACACCGGCGCTCGCGTGCTGCTCTTGGGAGGCGGCGTGGCCGCTAATTCCCGCCTGCGCGAGCTGGCCGCCGAGCGCTGCGCCGCCGCCGGGGTGGAACTGCGTGTGCCGCGCTTTTCGCTGTGCACCGATAACGGCGTGATGATCGCGGCCATCGGCGCGCAACTCATTCATGAAGGCGCCCAGCCCTCTGGCCTCGGCGTAGGCACCGATACCCAGCTGGATGTGGAAGAGCCGCAGTTAACCTAAAGTTCTTCTCGCTCGCGCTGCAGGCGGGGCAGGGGGCCGGTACTCTAAAGAGCGTTCATGCCCTCTTGGCTTTCTGAAGGAGCTTTCTCTCATGACCGTCGGTTTCCTTGTCAACCCTGATCTCACCCGCCGCAAGCTCGAGTTCGAGCTGGAGCACGCCAACCAGTTCTTGGGCGGCACCACCGAGGACCGCGTCTCCGTTGTTTTCCAGGAAGACGGCACCACCTATGCCGCGCTCTACAACCCCGAAGCCAAGGCCGAAGGCGCCGAGCCGAACCCGGTAGCCTCCCTGGCGCGCAACGCGGCTGCCACCGGCAACGCCGCTTTCCTGCAGGATCCCATCCGCTCCATCTGCGGTCCCGTCATTTTCGTCGATGCTGAGGGCGAAGACACCACTATCGATGCCGTTATCGAGTCCGTGGAGCAGGGTATTCGCGCAGTGAAGAACTACCGCGAAGATAACCCGGAGGAATACACCCTCTGGCGCGCGGCCGTTATCAACTCCGATAAGAGCCTTTAAGCCAAGCCCTCACAGGTAGGGTTCAAGCGCTTTTCGCGCGCTCGTAATACGGTGTTCACATTCTTATGGTGTTCTAGGGAGCCGTACCGCTTCTTCTAAGACTCCAAAGGTGAAAACTGTATGCTCCGTTCGTCGCGTTTCGTCGCCTCCTTCGCCACCGCCCTCGCCGTGGGTGGCGCTGCCGCCGTCGTGCCCGCCACCCCGGCGCTGGCCGCTGACTCGCCCATCTACCGCACCATCCTGCAGCCGGGCGAGGATGAATCCCAGGTCATGGTCACCTGGCGCACGAAGTCCAAGGCAGACGAGGTCCTCGAGGTTACCGGCCCAGAAGGCACCACCACCTTCCAGGCCGACGAGCGCGATTACGGCGCCCTGCTGTATAAGTCCCAGTTCGCCACCGCTACCAACCTGCAGCCGGATACCGAATATTCCTACCGCGTTGGTTCCGAGGAAGGCGGCTGGTCCGAGCCAGAGACTTTTAACACTGGCTCCAATGGCGATGACTGGTCCTTCCTTACTGTCGCTGACCCGCAGATCGGCGTGGACCTCAAGGTGGATGACCAGGCCGAACAGTGGCGCAAGACCATCGGCCACGCGGCCTCCCACGTGCCGAATGCCAGCATGATCTGGTCCCTGGGTGATCAGGTGGAGGGCTGGGGTGCCCATGTGCCGCAGTACGATGCGTACTTCTCCGCCCCGGAGATCCGTCACATCCCCACCAACACGGTCCCGGGCAACCACGAGACCTATAACCTCACCATGAAGCATCATGATGAGCACTTCTCCAACCCGCACCAGGCGGACGATATCCGCGACCACTACTTCGAGCGCAATAACGTACTCTTCATCGGCCTAGACTCCAATGCTTCTTCCGACGCCGATATCGCCCGCCACGAGCAGTTCCTGCGCGAGGCCATCGAATCCCGCGGCGCGGATAATGACTGGATCGTCGTTGGTATGCACCACGGCCCGTACTCCCAGGGCTCGCATCACTTTGATAAGGACGTCACCAACCTGCGCGAGAAGCTCACCCCGGTGCTGTCTGAACTCAATGTCGATGCCGTGCTCTCCGGCCACGACCACATCTACACCCGCAGCCACCTGATGAAGAACAACAAGCCGGTCCTGCCGGAAGAAAAGCCGCAGCGCGGCGACGTTCTCGAGCCCAAGGATGGCGAGGCGCTGTACCTGACCACCACCACCGCGGGCGGTGGCAAGTACTACGACTTCACCGACGTGAATAACAAAAAGCACAAGGGCGCGCGCATGGAGACCATCGATCCAAAGCTTGCCCACGAATCCACCGCCATGTGGCGCCAGGACTACACCGAGGACTACATGCGCGTGGACGTCTCCGATGACAAGCTCACCTTCACCACCTTCAACGAAGGCGATAACACGCTGGTGGACAAGGTTTCCCTCAAGAAGAAGGACCGCGGCGCTGCGCCTGCCGACGACGCCACCGACCCCGCCGACTCCACCGAGTCCACCGACCCAGACACCCCAGAGGTGCCTAAGGATCCGGAGGGCGGCAGCTCCCTGAGCTCCAGCGATATTTTCGGCGGGCTCAGCTCGAAGAAGTAGCGAGCGTCGCCCCATTGGCTAGCGCTCTGTATGGCGCAGCCACGCCAATACGGCCTTGACCCGTCGGTTGGCGTCTTCGGGCCGGAACCCGAGCTTCATAAACACATTGGAGACATGCTTGCTTACCGCTCCGGCGGTAAGAACGAGCGTGTCTTCAATTTCTTTATTGCTCAATCCTTGAGCCATCAGCCCCAGCACCTCCCGCTCGCGGGTGGTGAGCTGGGCTAAACCAGTACGCCGCGCCGACAGTAACGCTGTGACCACCTCGGGGTCCACCACGGTGCCGCCGCGGGCGACCTCGTCTAGCGTGCGCACGAATTCTTCCACGTCAGAAACGCGTTCCTTAAGCAGATACCCGAATCCGCCGTGTTCCAAGAGACGGTCGAGGTAGCTTGCCGCTACGTATTGGCTCAACACCACCACCGGTTGGGTGGGATTGGCCGCTCGCAGGTCGTGCACGGCGCGCAGGCCATCGTCGGTCATGGACGGTGGCATGCGCACATCGCTGATAATCAGGTCAAAATCTTCCTGCCGGGCAATAGCGCGCAGTTCTTCGGCATCCGCGGCCGCCGTAACGCTATGCCCCAAGGCGCTAAGTAGCTGCTCGAGCCCCGCGCGCAGCAGCGCGGAATCTTCCGCCAGTAGTAGTTTCATTCCGCCTCCTTTAGCGGTAATTCGACCTGCAGCCGGCCACCGAGTTCACCCGCAGCCGCGTCATGAGCTGCGGCAAAGCTCACCGTGCCGCCCAGTGCGGCGGCGCGTTCGCGCAGCCCGGCGAGACCGGTGCCCGTCCCAGCTAGCTCCTTGTCCGTGGGGTCGAGGTCAGCTCCGGGGCCGGGGCAGGGACCCGTGCCATTATCAACGATGCCTAGGCGCAACGTCTGCCCGAAAGCAACCGTTACTATCGCCTGGGTAGCCGCGCCGTGCTTGGAAGCATTAGTAAGCGCCTCGGCCACCGCGTGGTAAGCCAGCAGGGCAGTGGTTTCATCCACTGAGCGTTCGGCGCCTTCGACGTGTAGTTCGGTCTCCAGCCCGGAGTGGGCGAGGAGTTCGTCGAGGGCGGGGATTAATCCGGCGTCGAAAAGCACCTGCGGGGCAATGCCGCGCACCGTCGCCCGCAGGGAGGCCAAGGCCAATGAGGCATTATGTTCCGCATCGGCCAGGGCCGGTTGTGCCTCGGGAGGGGCCTGCAATTTCGCCGCGGCCAAGTTGAGCTTGAGCGCGGTGAGGTACTGCTGTGGACCATCGTGCAGTTCGCGCTCGATGCGGCGGCGCTCGCCGGAGAAGGCATCGATAAGCGTGGAACGCGAGGCCGCCAACTCCTCGGCCGAAGGGCTCAACGCCAGCCGGGTTAGCGAGGTAGAGGCCAAGACCAACAAGCGGTTGAGCCCCACCAATAAAGCCACCAGCAACGCCGCGGTGAGCCAGCAGGTAAAGAAAATCAGCGGCCGGTTGGAGGTAGACCACTCGCCAAAGGAGAATTCGGTCTTTGGCACGAATGGCGCAATGACCAGCACACCCGCTGTAAAGCCCAAGGCTGTCCACGCGGCAAAGCAGGCAGCCGAAAGCAATAGCTGCACAATAAGGTGATAAAATTGCTGCCAATCAAACCAGCGGCCCGCACGCCGGGGTGGGATCTCCACGCCCATCCACTGCGCACCCAACCGGCCGACAAATTCCGCGGCGCGTCCCACCAACGGAATCCACGGCAGCATCAGCACCGAAACCACCAACGCCGGGATAAATAGCGCGCCAAGGACGAGGCTCCACGCGCAGGCTTTGAGGGTTCGCATAACCCATGAGCCTAGCCGCCTTACCCAGTGAGGGGCAGTAGAGCTAGCTCTACCATTTTCTGGGCGGCCCACTCCATGTCTTTCTTCTGCGCGGCCGAGTGGAATCAAAGGCATGTTAAAAGCAGATAACCTCAGCAAGCGCTACGGCCGCCGCACCGTGCTCAATCGCGTGAATGTGTCCATCGCCCCAGGCGAATTCGTCGCCATCATGGGGCCTTCCGGCAGCGGGAAAACCACGCTGTTGAACCTGCTATCCGGGCTAGATAAGCCCACCTCCGGCCGAGTCAACGCGCCGGGGCGCAAGCAGCGTGCATTTGTATTCCAAGACTATAATCTCCTGGAATCCCTCAACGCGCAGCGCAATGCCACCTTGACCGCGCGCTTTTCCGGCCGGCGCCCTACACGCGGCCAGGTGGCAGAGGTCTTTGATTCGCTTGGCCTTGCTGGTTTAGAGCGCCGCCTACCCGCACAGCTTTCTGGCGGGCAGCAGCAACGCGTGGCCGTCGCCCGGGCACTGCTGGCTCAGGCGCCCTATATCTTCGCTGACGAGCCTACGGGCGCGCTTGACGACGCCACCGCATCCACCGTCCTTTCCCACCTGCGCGCCGCCGCCCGCGATGGCGCCAGTGTGGTCATGGTGACTCACTCTCACCTCGCCGCTGAGGCGGCCGACCGGATCATTTCCTTAGAGGAGGTGGCCCATGCTGGTGTGGCTTAAGGACTTACAGTCCAATTGGCTATCGTGGCTGGCCGTGGCGCTGACCCTGGTGGTGTCTTCCACCTCGTGCACCCTGGCGCTGGCCATGCTGGTGGCTTCCTCCGGGGCCGAAGAAGACCCCGCCGGCCCGCTGGGTGGCACGGTGTTGGGAATGGCCCTGTGCGTGGTGGTATTGGTGACGCTATCGCAGATGCGCCTTATCATTGCCGAGCGCGAGCCGGTCTACCGCTCCTGGCGCATGGTGGGCATGCCCGGCTGGATGATCCTCGCTTTTATCCTGGGCCAAGTCGCAGTGGTCAGCGCGGGCGCCGGGCTACTCGGCGTGCTGCCTGCCCGCCCGCTGCTTGCCCCGTGCGTGCGCGCCCTGCGCAGCGATGGCATCCCCATGCCGGACATTGACATCACCGGCCAGGTCGTAGTCATTGCGGTAGCCGTCTGCACGTCCGCGGCGCTAGTCGGTGCGCTGCCTCCGCTGCGCCGCGTATTCCGGCCGCGCGCCGCCGCACACCCGGCGTGGCTCACGGTGAAATTCCTGCTTGCAGCCGCGGCCATTGGCGGCACAACATACGGGTGCCTGCAGATTGATGACCCTGGAGACCTGCTCTCGGCCGAGATGGGCTTGGTCATCCTCGTCGCTCTCGTCTTACCTTGGCTCATGCCCGGTATCGACCAATGGACCCGTCCGGCCGGTATCGCTGGGGCCAACGTGCGCGTGCGCCGGTGCTTTTCCACCCCGCACATCGTGCCATGGGTGCTCGTCAGCGGCTTTATCGTCGCCGTCGGCTCGGGCCTGCGCTTTGCAAGCGACGCAGGCGCCGGTGGAACCTTGTCCTCCTGGCAAGTCTTCGTCGCCCTTTTAGGGCCTGTCTTTGCTCCCAGCATCGTGGGCGCTGTGCTTACCTCGCTGCTGATGCACGGGCGCATCGCCTCTGATATCCGCGGCCTCACCCTGGCCGGTGCCACCCCCTCGGCCTGGGCCCGCGTGCAAGTGGGGGAGGCGGCGTGCCTCACCCTGACCGCGGCCGGCGTGGTCTGGGCGCTGTGCTTGGCGACACTCCTCCCACTCCACCACCTGCTCACCCCGCAGGCTTCCTTCGGCCGAACGCTGGTGGAGGAGCTGTGGTGGTCGGCCTTTGCCGTGATTTTTGGTGCCATGTTTATCGCACTGGGCGTCGTCAAGCTGGCGCTTGCCGGATTCGTGCGCGCCGGGCAACGGGAGCGCTGAGGGGATCGCTGAGGGCGTAAAAATGTGGGCCGAGCCATTGTTGAGGGTTAGCAGTCACGAGGGTAGAGTGCTAATCAGGTTGTTTGACCCACAGTTGTTCACCCGCGACGACGGCTGTGCTGGACATCCACAACCGGCACGCGCGCGCCATACCGGTGCGCATACGAACACTACGGAGGAAACATCATGGCAAACATCAAGCCTCTCGAGGACCGCGTCCTCGTACAGATCGTAGAAGCTGAAACCACCACCGCTTCCGGCCTGGTCATCCCAGATTCTGCCAAGGAAAAGCCACAGGAAGCCACCGTCGTTGCAGTAGGCCCAGGCCGCACCAACGACAAGGGTGAGGCCACCCCGGTAGGCGTCAACGAAGGCGATACCGTGGTCTTTTCCAAGTACGGCGGCACCGAGCTGAAGTACAACGGCGAGGAGTACCTGCTGCTGTCCTCCCGTGACCTGCTCGCCGTCATCGAGAAGTAGGCCCACTTATGGCAAAGCTCATTGCATTCGACCAAGAAGCCCGCGAGGGAATCCAGCGCGGCGTCGATACGCTGGCTGATGCCGTCAAGGTCACCCTCGGCCCGCGCGGCCGCAACGTCGTGCTGTCCAAGGCCTTCGGTGGCCCCACCGTCACCAATGACGGCGTGACCATCGCCCGCGATATCGACATCGAGGAGCCCTTCGAAAACCTCGGCGCGCAGCTGGTCAAGTCCGTTGCTGTCAAGACCAATGACACCGCAGGTGACGGCACCACCACCGCTACCTTGCTGGCCCAGGCGCTCATCTTCGAAGGCCTGCGCAACGTCGCGGCCGGCGCCAACCCAGTCGAGCTCAACCGCGGCATCGCAGCAGCGGCCGAAAAGGCCGTCGAGGAGCTCAAGGCCCGCGCCACCGCGGTCAACTCCTCCTCTGAAATCGCGCAGGTAGCTACCGTCTCCTCCCGCGACCCGGAGGTTGGCGAGATGGTTGCCGGCGCCATGGACAAGGTGGGCAAGGACGGTGTGGTCACCGTCGAGGAATCCCAGACCATCGACTCCGCAGTTGACGTCACCGAGGGCATTTCCTTTGACAAGGGCTACCTTTCCCCGTACTTCGCTACGGAAGAAGAGACCTACCACGCCGTGCTGGACGACGCCGCAGTATTGCTCGTCCGCAACAAGATCTCCTCCCTGCCGGACTTCCTGCCGCTGCTGGAGAAGATCGCCGAGACCAACCGCCCGACCCTCATCATTGCGGAAGACGTCGAGGGCGAGCCGCTGCAGGCGCTCGTCGTCAACTCCATCCGCAAGGTGCTCAAGGTCGCGGCCGTGAAGGCCCCGTACTTTGGCGAGCGCCGCAAGGGATTCATGGATGACCTGGCCGTCGTTACCGGCGCCACCGTCATCGACCCAGAGGTGGGCGTCAACCTCAACGAGGCTGGCCTCGACGTGCTCGGTTCTGCCCGCCGCGTGACCATCACCAAGGATGACACCGTCATCGTTGATGGCGGCGGCACCGCTGAAGCAGTAGAAGAGCGCCGCGAGCACATTCGCCGCGACATCGAGCGCACCGATTCCACCTGGGATAAGGAAAAGCTCGAGGAGCGCCTGGCGAAGCTCTCCGGCGGCGTGGCCGTCATCCGCGTTGGTGCGGCTACCGAGACCGAGGTCAACGAGCGCAAGCTACGCGTCGAAGATGCCATCAACGCCGCCCGCGCGGCCGTCGAAGAGGGCGTTATCGCCGGCGGCGGCTCCGTGCTGGTCCAGATCTCCAAGGAACTCGAGTCCTTCGCTGAGGGCTTTGAGGGCGAGGCTAAGGTCGGCGTTCTCGCCGTCGCCCGCGCCCTGACCCGTCCGGCGTTCTGGATCGCCGAAAATGCTGGCCTCGACGGCGCCGTCGTCGTCTCCCGCGTTGCCGAGATGTCCAACGGTGAGGGCTTCAACGCCAATACCCTGGAGTACGGCAACCTCATCGATAACGGCATTATCGACCCGGTGAAGGTCACTCACTCCGCCGTGGTCAACGCCACCTCCGTGGCCCGCATGGTTCTTACCACCGAGGCCTCCGTGGTGGAAAAGCCACAGGAAGAGCAGCCTGCTGACGCCGGTCACGGCCACCAGCACTAAACCTTCCCAACATCGCCCGCCCCGCTTCCCGCGCGGCGGGTTTTGTTGTACCTAGACTAGGCCCGTGGAATACATCAAGGTCACCGGCGCACGCGAAAACAACCTACGCAATATCTCCCTGTCCATCCCTAAGCGCCAGCTCACCGTCTTTACCGGCGTATCCGGCTCCGGCAAATCCTCCCTGGTCTTCGACACCATCGCGGCCGAGTCTCAGCGGCTTATTAACGAGACTTACCCCGGATTCGTGCAGGGGTTTATGCCGTCGTTGGCCCGGCCGGACGTCGATAAGCTAGAGCATCTCACGGCCGCCATCGTGGTGGGCCAGGAGCCCATGGCCGCCTCCTCGCGCTCCACCTTTGGCACCGCCACCGATATCACTGCCATGCTGCGCGTGCTGTATTCGCGCATGGCCACCCCGCGCGCCGGCGGCCCGGCGGCCTACTCCTTTAATGTGCCCTCCGCCTCCGGCCAGGGCGCCATCGAGGTCAACGGCACTAAGGAGGTGCGCCGTTTCGAGCGCACCGGCGGCATGTGCCCCGAATGCGAGGGTACCGGCCGCGTCTCCGATATTGATCTGTCGTGCCTAGTCGACGAGGAGCTTTCGCTTGCCGACGGCGCCATTATCTACCCCGGCATGAAGCCCAACTCCTGGATGTGGCGCGCCTACGCCGAATCCGGCCTCTACCCGGCCGACATTTCCGTCCGCGAGTTTACGGCCGAACAAAAAGAGGCGCTGTACTATACCGAGACTAAAACCAAGGTCGGCGGGGTCAACATGAGCTACATGGGCCTGGCCACGCGCCTGCGCAAAAACGTGCTGAGCAAACCGGTAGAAAGCCTGCAAAAGCACATGCGGGCTTTTGTTGAGCGCGCCGTCGTCTTCGTCGCCTGCCCCGACTGCCACGGCACGCGCCTGGCCCGCCACGCCCGCGAATCCTATATCGAGGACGCTTCCATTGCGGACCTGTGCGAGATGGAGCTTACTGACCTGCGCGGTTGGCTCGCGGGCGTCTCCCTGCCGGCCGCGCAACCACTGCTCGATTCCATTGCCGCGGCCGTCGACAACGCCATCGAGCTCGGCCTGGGCTACCTCACCCTCGCCCGCGCGGCCGGTACGCTTTCTGGCGGCGAGGCCCAGCGCACCCGCATGGTTCGCCACTTGGGCTCCGCGCTTTCCGACGTCACCTATGTCTTCGACGAGCCCACCGCCGGCCTGCACCCGAGCGACTGCGAGCGTATTAATAGCCTCTTGCTGCGGCTGCGCGATAAGGGCAATACCGTGCTCGTAGTAGAGCACAATCCCTCTACCATCGCAGCGGCGGATCGCGTGGTGGATCTTGGCCCTGGCGCCGGCCGGGACGGCGGCCGCATTACCTTCAGCGGCACCCCCGCCCAGCTGCGCGCGGCCGATACCACCACGGCCCGGCATATGTCGGGGCCCGTTACGTTAAAGGACAACGTGCGTACACCTACCGGGACTTTCGCGGTCCGCGGCGCCCAACGCAATAACCTGCGCGGAATCGATGTGGATTTCCCGGAAGGTGTCTTGACCGTCATTACCGGCGTCGCCGGTTCCGGCAAATCCTCGCTCACGGCCGAGATCCCGGCCGTAGTAGGGGAGCGCTTGCTCAGCATCGGACAGGCCCCCATCAAGGGCTCGCGCCGCTCCAATCCTGCGACCTACACTGGCGCGCTCGACCCCATCCGCAAGGCCTTTGCCAAGGCCAATGGAGTAAAGCCCGCACTCTTTTCCGCCAATTCCGAAGGTGCGTGCCCCAAATGCAACGGTGCGGGCGTGGTCTATGTGGAGCTGGGCGTGATGAGCGGGGTAGACGTCACGTGCGAAATCTGCCAAGGCCGCCGCTTTTCGGCCGATGTGCTGGCCTATACCTTGTGCGGGCGCACCATTGCGGATGTCTTCGAGCTCTCGGCCGCCCAAGCCGCGGATTTCCTGCGGGAGGTCAAAGTCCCGGCCGCGGCGAAAATCTGCGATACCTTGTGCACCGTCGGCCTGGGGTATCTCACCCTAGGCCAGCCGCTGTCCACCTTGTCCGGCGGCGAGCGCCAGCGCCTCAAGCTCGCAGCGCACCTGAGCGATAAGAAGTCCACCGCTGATGTACTGGTTCTCGATGAGCCCACGACCGGCCTGCACCCGTCAGATACCGCCCGGATTCTGACGCTGCTGGATGAGCTGGTGGACTCCGGGCACACCGTCATCTGCATCGACCACAATCTGGCCGTTCTCGCGCATGCGGATCACGCCATCGACTTGGGCCCCGGCGCCGGTTCGGCCGGCGGCCAGCTGGTCTTTAGCGGCACCCCGGCCGACCTAGCCGAGCAGCAAGACTCGGTGACGGGGCGCTTTCTTGCCGACGCCCTCGTCTCCCCCTAACCTTCTGCCTTAAGCGTTGACCGGCGCGGCGGCGCGGCGGCGCTGGCGCAGCGCAACGACGCGCTCGGATTCGCTCATTCCGCCCCAGACGCCGTAAGGCTCGGCGGATTGCAGAGCATGCTCGCGGCACAAATCAATGACCGGGCAGGAATTGCAGATGGCCTTGGCGCGGTTCTCGCGCTGGGCGCGGGCACGGCCACGCTCGCCATCTGGGTGATAAAACACGTCCGAGTTTTCTCCGCGGCAGGCGCCTTGTAGCTGCCAATCCCACAAGTCAGCGGTGGGACCGGGAAGCAAATGAGGCTGAGACACGTTACTAAGCTCCTTTGTAAGGGCGAGAATTCTTGTGTGGCTTCCGCAGTGTTACGGAAAGCAACCTCACGTAGTGTTTCGCGCGTGGGTAAACGGTGGGTTACCGATTTTTGACTTTTAAGTATTGTTCTCGCCATTCCCCTTCCTACACCACGGTTTACCAGCGCAAACGTCGAAGGTTAACGGTTTGTGAATTTTCTGTCTCTCAGCTTGCATAGGTAATGGGGCTGCGCGTTGCCTTTGCATAAACTTCCCGTGTGCCAATATGGTTAGTTACCGGTTTAAAACATGTCAGAGGGTGCATACGTGAGTGATAAGGAACAGGAGCTAGCGGATCTCGTCCCGCATGCCGTCGACGGCAGCCGTCGAGCGCTGCAAAAAGTCCTGCGGATCATTCACCCGCAGGTGCTGCGCTACTGCCGCGCCCGCATCGGTGGCGGCCGTCAACCCACCGCGGAGGATGTAGCCCAAGAGATCTGTCTTGCAGTGGCCACCTCTATTGGCTCCTACGAGGACAAGGGCCGTCCGTTTATGGCCTATGTCTACGGCATTGCGTTCAACAAGGTCACCGATGCCCACCGCGCCATGGGGCGCGATAAGTCCACCCCTACCGAAGAAATTCCAGAAGACTCCGCGCGTGACGCCACCCCTGAAGAGTGGGCATTGGAGGCCGACGGTAGTAACAGAATGCGCGCCTTGCTCGATACGTTAAGTGACAAGGCGAAAAACATCGTTATTCTGCGCGTGTTCAACGGTTTGTCGGCAGAAGAAACCGCGGAAATTGTGGGTTCCACCCCAGGTGCGGTTCGTGTCGCACAACACCGAGCACTCGCTCAATTGCGAAAGACCCTCCAAGCCGCCCAGGAAACTGCGCGCTAAGGGCCTAGCGGCCGACTCTTACAGCAGATATTTCATATCAGAAAGGAAGGGGGAGAGACACCATCATGGCACCGAAGCATCACGGCGATAATGACGGCCTTGCAGACCAGCTCCAGCCCTTGGTAGATGATGATGCATTCCTCACCGAGCTTTCGAAGGGGACTAACCCTTCCGACAGCCAGGACGACCTGGCGGAGCTGCTGCTGGAGTTAAAGGGGGACGTCGATAAGCAGATGCCTCCAGCCCCGCTGGTAGAAGGCGCCGACGCTGAGCCTGAGGTCATCGACCTAGGCCAGGCCCGCAAGCGCCGCCGCGGCGGCCCGTTCGTACATGGACTCATCGGTGCGGCGGCCGCAACCCTAGTTATCGCTGGAGCCGGTGGTGCGATGTTGCACGCCGGAACCCTTGATAAGGGCGATAAGACCCGCAACGTGGAGCTGGCCGGCACGTTGGAAGAGATGGAATCTCGCGCGGCCGAAGGCGATATTGAAGGCGCTCGCGAACTGATGAAGGACGCCCGCGCCAAGCTGGATGAGGCCGAAGGCAAAGAAGAAAAGGCCATCGCCGCCAACCGCGAGGCGGAACAAAAGCGCTCTGCGCAACCGAAGCCCACCCCGCACACCGTGACGGAGACCACCACCGAAACCGTTGCGGAAGAGGCTTCGCAACCGGAACAGCAGCCGGAGCAGGTCACCGTGACCGAAACTCAATACGCCACCGAAACCGTGGTGGTCACGGAACAAGGACAGCCAAACCCGCAGCCCAACCCCAACGTTGAGGACGCGCCGACGACCACCATCGAGTTGGGTCAGCAGCAGTAGAAGCTAGCGGCCCTCTAGGCCATCCAAGTAACCCAAGGCGTAGTCCCAAGGCACGTAGCGGGAGGGATCTGGCTCGGCTCCTGGCTCATGCACCGGTGCTAGCTCGCCTTCAAGGGTGGCGCGCATATTGGCGGCCATAATGTCCCACTCATAAAAGTGGTTTTCCTGGCAATCCTCGCACAAGAAGAAGATGCCGTCGATGCCGCGCGGGCCGAGGATGGACGCAAATTTCTGCACCAGCGCGAGGTCGTGAATGATGGCGATCCGGTCGTCGTCGGTAAGCGGCATGACCTGCTCGTCCTCCTCCAGGAAGGAGGCGGGGTCATTCGGATCATCGGCGAAAGGATCGCGGGGCATATTGGCGAAGAAGTTCACGCCTGCGAGCCTATTGAACTTACCCTCCCGAGGCAATTTACCCCCTGCCCAAATGGTGTCGTCGGCCGGCAACGCACTACAGTTGGGTTAGCCGCTAAACCTGTTAAGGAGAGACCTCGATGAGCGAGAACCGTATTCATACTGGTGGAGATGACCCGAACAAGGTAGCCCTGCGCGGCCTGACCTTTGATGATGTGCTCCTTTTGCCCGCCGAATCCAATATCGTGCCCTCCGAGGTCGATACTGGCGCGCAATTTACCCGTAATATCCGCCTCGGCGTTCCGCTTGCCTCGGCCGCCATGGATACCGTGACTGAGGCCCGCATGGCCATTGCCATGGCCCGCCAGGGTGGTATCGGCGTGCTGCACCGCAACCTGTCCACCGAGGACCAGGCCGAGCAGGTAGAGATTGTGAAGCGCTCCGAGTCCGGCATGGTCACCGACCCCATCACTGCCCGCCCGGATATGACCATCGGGGAAGTAGACGCGTTGTGCGCCCGCTTCCGCATCTCTGGCCTGCCGGTGGTAGACGAGGATGGCACCCTGGTGGGCATTTGCACCAACCGCGATATGCGCTTCGAGCCTGACTTTGACCGCAAGGTCAGCGAGGTCATGACGGCCATGCCTCTCGTCGTTGCGCGCGAGGGCGTATCCAAGAAGGAAGCCCTCGAACTGCTCTCGGCCAATAAGGTGGAAAAGCTGCCCATCGTCGATGCGAACAATAAGCTCACCGGTCTGATTACCGTCAAGGACTTTGTCAAGACCGAGCAGTACCCTAACGCGTCCAAGGACTCGGCCGGGCGACTGTTGGTTGCGGCCGGCATCGGTACCGGCGAAGAGTCCTACCAGCGCGCCGCCGCGCTTGTCGACGCCGGCGTGGACGCCCTCGTCGTCGACTCCGCCCACGCCCACAATAACCGCGTGCTGGAAATGGTCTCCCGCGTGCAGAAGGATTTCGGCTCCAAGGTCGATGTCATCGGCGGTAATCTCGCCACCCGCGAGGCCGCCCAGGCAATGATCGATGCCGGCGCCGACGCCATCAAGGTCGGCATCGGCCCAGGCTCCATTTGCACCACCCGCGTCGTCGCCGGCGTGGGCGCGCCGCAGATTACGGCCCTGATGGAGGCCGCCGCAGTAGCTGGCCCGGCCGGTGTGCCGGTTATCGGCGATGGTGGCATGCAGTACTCCGGCGACGTCGCCAAGGCCCTGGCGGCCGGCGCCGATACCGTCATGCTGGGCTCCATGTTTGCCGGCACCACCGAAGCCCCCGGCGATATCGTGGTCTACCAGGGCAAGCAGTACAAGCGCTACCGCGGCATGGGCTCCATGGGCGCCATGCAGGGCCGTGGCCTCTCTGGTGAGAAGCGTTCCTATTCCAAGGACCGCTACTTCCAGGCCGATGTCCGCAGCGAAGACAAGCTGGTTCCGGAAGGCGTCGAGGGTCGCGTGCCCTTCCGTGGCGATATCGATGCCATCGTGCACCAGATTATTGGCGGTCTGCGCGCTTCCATGGGCTATACGGGCTCCGCCACCCTGGCCGAGCTAAAGACCAAGCGCTTCGTCCAAATCACCGCCGCAGGCCTGAAGGAATCCCACCCGCACCACCTGCAGCAAATCGCAGAAGCACCAAACTACCGCTAGGAATATCATGCGTGAATACGCCGAAATTGGCATCGGCCGCGAGGCCCGCCGCACCTTTGATCTAGAGCAACTATCCATCGTGCCGCAGCGCCGCACCCGTTCCTCCAAGGACGTGGACACCACCTGGCACATCGACGCCTATACCTTCGACATCCCCTTCGTGTCCCACCCCACCGATGCGCTCGCCACCCCTGAGTTCATCATCGAGATGGGCAAGCAAGGTGGCCTCGGCGTCATCAATGCCGAGGGCCTGTGGGGCCGCCACAAGGACCTCGAGGGCGCCCTAGCCCGCATTTACTCGCAGCCGGGCGATAACTCCATCATCCAGGAGCTGCACGCTGCCCCGCTTGACGACGCCCTCCTTGCCGAGCGCATCTCCCAAGTCCGCGACTCCGGAGTCACCGTTGCTGTGCGCGTATCCCCCCAAAATGCTCGCGAGATGGCCCCGAAGGTCATCGCGGCCGGTGCAGAATTGCTATTTATCCAGGGCACCTTGGTGTCGGCCGAGCACGTGGCTACCGGCGGTGAACCGCTGAACCTCAAGGAGTTCATTGGCTCCCTTGACGTTCCCGTCATCGCCGGCGGAGTTACCGACTACACCACTGCGCTACACCTGATGCGCACCGGTGCGGCCGGCGTCATCGTTGGCGCAGGCGTGACCACTAACGCCGAGACCGTAGGCATCGACTCGGCCATGGGCACCGCGATTGCCGACGCCGCCGCAGCCCGCCGCGACTACCTCGACGAGACCGGCGGCCGCTATGTACACATCATCGCCGATACCGAGTTTGAAAACTCCGGCAATATTGCCAAGGCTTTTGCCTGCGGCGCTGACGGTGTTGCTCTCGGCCCACTGCTTGCCCAGGCCCGCGAGGCCGGCGGCAAGGGCTGGTACTGGCCTGCCACGGCCGGCCACCCGCGTTTCCCACGCGGCTTCGTTCAGTTCTCCGGGGCCGATACCGACTTGGACGTCGATTTCCTCACCACCGGTACCCCGGCCGAAGCCACAGAAGAATCGGCCGCCCCGTCGCTGGAAACCGTGCTGCACGGTCCCTCCAGCGAGCCCTTTGGCCGCACCAACCTGGTCGGCGCGCTGCGCCGTTCCATGGCCAAGTGTGGCTACACCGACCTGAAGTCCTTCCAGAAGGTCGAACTCGCCGTTCGCTACTAATCCGCGCGAGAGTCCTGACGCGGCTGTGCCTTCTCGGCGCAGCCGCGTTTCTTTGTTTCAGGGCTTCCTTCGCCGCCGAACAGATACCAGTTGGCGAGGTAGGAGAGTGGTTTAGGAAACCAATTGCCAGCCGCCCTCACGCCTCCACGTGGTCTTGTCCGTCGTTGGCCGCCATTGCCCTGAGTTGTGGACTGGGCACACGCGTACTCCCGAGGGATTGAGCTCTACAACCTTCTCTTCGCCGCTCGCGCGTAGAACCACCGAATTTTGCGCTACTTCTGGATGCCCCACGCGCTCTGCCTGCTGCGTGCCGCACAATGGAACCCACTCATCCCACTCGCTTCCAAAGATTTCCGCGGCCGGAAGTGTTACCTGTTGCGGGCCTTGTTCATCCAGCGCAGACGCCACCTCGGCCGTAGTTGGGGTGGCGTCACAACCGCACAACAACAGGCTCGCGGCGAGCACAATAGCCAAGCGCTTCATAAGCTATCAGTTTAGTGGGTTAGACTATGGGGCGTGACTAAGCCAAATACTACCCCGCGCCCCGTCCTCGTTGTGGACTTTGGCGCTCAGTACGCGCAGCTTATTGCCCGCCGCGTGCGCGAGGCCAAGATTTACTCCGAGGTTGTCCCCAACTCCGCGTCTGTGGAGGAAATCAAAGCTAAAGATCCCGCCGCGCTTATTCTGACGGGCGGTCCGTCCTCTGTCTATGCTGACGGCGCCCCGGCTCTGAAGCCGGAGCTGCTTGAGCTCGGCATTCCAGTCTTCGGCATCTGCTACGGCTTCCAGGCCATGAACCATGCGCTTGGTGGCACCGTGTCGTCGACTGGCGAGCGTGAGTACGGCCGTACCGATATGAATGTCAAGGGCGGCGTACTTCACGAAGGCCTGGAGGCTACCCACAAGGTGTGGATGTCTCACGGCGATGCCGTATCTGCCGCTCCTGAAGGTTTTGAGGTTACGGCCACGTCGGCCGGTGCTCCGGTTGCAGCGATGGAGTGCCTGGACAAGAAGATGGCCGGCGTGCAGTACCACCCTGAGGTACAGCACTCGCCGCACGGCCAGGAGGTGCTTACCCGCTTCCTTACTGAGGTTGCTGGCCTAGAGCAGAACTGGACGGCCGATAATATTGCCGAGCAGCTCATCGCGGATGTCCGCGCGCAGGTGGGCGAGGAAGGCCGCGCTATTTGCGCCCTGTCCGGCGGTGTAGATTCCGCTGTAGCGGCCGCACTGGTGCAGCGCGCCATTGGCGATCGCCTCACCTGTGTCTTCGTTGACCACGGCCTGCTGCGTGCCGGCGAGCGCGAGCAGGTGGAGAAGGACTTTGTCGCCTCCACTGGAGCGAAGCTGGTGACCGCAGATGAGCGCGCTGCCTTCCTGGAAAAGCTGGCAGGAGTTAGCGATCCAGAAGCTAAGCGCAAGGCCATCGGCGCGGAGTTTATCCGTTCCTTTGAGCGCGCGGTTGCAGGCGTGCTTGACGACGCCCCCGCAGGCTCCACCATCGACTACCTCGTCCAAGGCACTCTGTACCCGGACGTTGTCGAGTCTGGCGGCGGCGATGGCACGGCGAATATTAAGTCTCACCACAATGTCGGCGGTCTGCCAGATGACGTGGAGTTCAAGCTGGTCGAGCCGCTGCGCCTGCTGTTTAAGGACGAGGTACGTGCCGTCGGCCGCGAGCTGGGCTTGCCAGAAGAGATCGTTAGCCGCCAGCCATTCCCTGGCCCGGGCTTGGGTATCCGCATCATCGGTGAGGTGACCGAGGAGCGCTTGGAGACGCTACGCGAGGCAGACCTTATTGCTCGCACCGAGCTGACCAATGCCGGCCTGGATGACCAGATTTGGCAGTGCCCGGTAGTACTGCTGGCCGATGTCCGCTCCGTTGGTGTGCAGGGCGATGGCCGTACCTATGGCCACCCGATTGTGCTGCGCCCGGTGTCCTCGGAAGACGCCATGACCGCAGACTGGACCCGTTTGCCTTACGAGGTGCTGGAGAAGATTTCTACCCGCATCACCAACGAGGTGAAGGACGTCAACCGCGTGGTCTTGGACTGCACCTCCAAGCCACCGGGAACCATCGAGTGGGAGTAAAACGGCATGCGTAGAAGGCGCTCAGTCTAGTGCTGAGCGCCTTTTCGCTCGTTTTGGCGCCGGCGTTTACTCGCGCGGGGTAAACGGTGGCCGCCACACAATGCGCCCGCCCACCCGCTCGAGGCGGCCGCGCCGAGGTGGGGCGTTGGGGTCATCGTCGTTGACGCCATTATGGTAAGCGCAGCACATGACCAGGTTTTTCATATTCGTCTCCCCGCCATTGCTCCACGCTTTAAGGTGGTGGACTTGGGAGAGGTCGGCCGGCTGGTTGCAGCCCGGCCAGGCGCAGCGTGGGTTTTCTGCGGCGGCCATAATGCGCTGCTTGTCATTGGCCACGCGCGCCGTGCGGTAGAGATTGACTGGACCTTCTTCGGGGTGCACGAGCGTGACGTAGCCGGTTTCTTTGTCGCCAGCAAAGCCGACGTCGTTGAGCACGCGGCGCAGATATTCGGTGCCGGTGATGGTGGCGCCATTGGTCAGATCGAGCTCGATATCATTGCCGCGGCCGTCGCGGATGCGGATGAATTTGTCTAACGGCACGATGGCATTGGTCACCACTTCTGCCCGCGCGGCCGCAGCTTGGTCAAAGAAGATCTTTTCTACCGCCTCGAGCGATTGCTTTCCGGTCGCGGCCAGTGCGGCGTTGAGATCCGCGATGAAACTAGAGGTTCCGGTGATGGCAAGCGTCCAGAAGTCATTGGGGCGTCGGTAAGTGCGCACGCCTGGGGCTACGGTGTTGTCCTTCATTTCGCGCAAGCGCCGTCGGGCGTGTTTAAGGATGTGGCTCATTGAGCTGGTCATCGCGCAGCATTCCGCGCGCAGCTGCCAGGCCTGCTTTTTGCTGGGCGCGCGGTTAACAATGCGTTCTAGGGCGGTAAGGGTGGCGATGGAGTGGGTGTTGCGGCGGGCGTCGGCAATAGCGCGGCGCTGCAGGCGCGTAAATTTGGTGCGGCCGAAGTAGCTTTCGCACAAAAGCAGCAGATCGGCGGCGATGGCATCGGGCGCGCCGCGGTCCATGAGCTCGGACCCGGACATGCCTTGGCACCCGGCGATGATATCCATGCCAGGGCCCAAGGCGGTGAGGTAGGTCTTGAGTGCGTTCATGCCTGCAACGCTACGGCGCGCACCTACACCAGCGCACGGCCGGCGCAACCGCTACGGCCGATTCTGTGGATAACCCGGCCCGCATACCCGCCATGGGTCGGAAAAGCTGTGGATAACCCCGAAAAGTGTCGTTTAGATTAGGCAAACGCGAGCCGGCGCGTGCCATCCACATGGGGGAAGACGAAAAAGCTCAGCCCAAAGACTACTAGCCACACCAGGCCGGCGCCCCACGCGGGTAGGGCTACGATGGGCGCGAGCATCACCATAAGCCACAGAATCATCAGTGGCACGAGCTGTGCGATGGTAGGAACTAGAGCGACATTGCGCTTGTCGGCATAAGCGCGCATCGCACGGCGGTAGGGGTGGGCAAAGACGAGAACGAAGGCCGCCACGAGGCATACGAGTGCCCCAACCAGTGCGGCAAAGATATGCGCGCGGCTAGCCAAGAGCGCCACGGCCGCACCGATGAGGATGGACGAGCCCAAGCGCACCCAAGGCGGAGTAGGGATGGGTGTGGTGTGCTCGCGCATGGCGCCGTAGGCAGTATTGAAGTTCATGCCGCTAAGGCTACCATTCGAACATACACTTGCATGTGTCCGGGTGAGGGTTCATACTATTCGGGTGAGTCAAACGAGCGTTCGCCTAGAAAAAGCGGTGGCCGGGCTAAGTAGGTCGGACCGCGTGGCGATGCTGCGTACCCGCATGCGCGCTATGGAGCGTGGCTCAGAAGAAGAGCTGGTAGACACCCTTCCTGGCCTGGCGCGCTTGCTTCCTGCAGGCGGTCTGGCGCGCCGGCAGGTGGTGCACTGTGTGAACTGCCCGGCGCTGGTAGTGGAGCTTATCTGCCACCTCACCGCCCGTGGCGGGCATGTAGGCGTGGTGGGGTGGCCGGATTTGCTACTCGCACAAGTGGCCGAGGAGGGTGCTATCGAACGCGTGGTAACCGTGCCGGATCCGGGGCTGGAATCCTGGATGGTGACGGGAGTATTGGCGGAAGGGTTGGACCTTGTTGTCCACCATGGGCCGCCCGGCGAGGTGAGCCCTACCAAGGCTCGGCCGGTGCTGGCAAAGGTGCGCGGCGGGCGCGCGGCGGTGCTCACGGTGGGCACGCGCCTGCCCGGCACGGCGGTGGGGATAGGGGCACGGGTGAGTGCCTATCGGGGCGTCGGCAAGGGCAGCGGGCGCATTCGCGGCGTGGACATGGACGTGGAGGTGACCTCGAAGCAGGGGGCCTCGCGCGGGGTGCTCACGGTGGGGCAGCGTCGCCGGTTGGAGGCCGTATGAGGGTAGCGGCCGTGTGGTTTCCGGATTGGCCCATCCAGGCCGCCGGCGGGCAGGGCCCTATGGTTATTGCGCGCAATCACGCGGTGGCGGTGTGCGATAGGAAGGCGCGCCGGGCGGGCGTGCGGCGGGGGATGCGCCTGCGCCAGGCCCAAGCGTTGTGCCCCGAGGCTGCAGTGGTGGAGGCCAATCCAGACCGGGATGGCGCGGCGTTTGCGGAGGTTGCGGCCGGTTTGGATGCGGTGGCGTCCTCGGTGGAGGTGCTGCGCCCGGGCCTGGCGATTGTGGATGCGGGCGCGGCGCTGCGCTACCACGGGGAGAAGGCACTAGAGATGCTTGTCGACGCCTCTTCGTACGCCGGCTTCGACTCCACCCTCGGCGTCGCCGATGAGATTGCCACGGCCGTCATCGCGGCCCGGCACCGCGGCGTGGGAGCGGTGGTACCAGAGGGCGGCTCGCGAGAGTTTTTGGCCACCCAGCCCATAGGCGTGCTGGCGGCCGATGAGGCCTTGGGCTTTGAGGCTGGGTTTATCGCACAGCTGGATAAGCTGGGCGTGCGGCGCCTGGGTGATTTAGCCGCGCTGCCGTTTAAGCAGGTAGCTACCCGGTTTGGTGAGCCGGGCCGGCGCGCCCACGAACTGGCCCAGGCCCGTGCGGATAGGCGCGTGGCCCCAGAGATGGCGCGCCCGGATCTGGCGGTGGAAATGGAAGAGCGCATCGAGCGCGTGGACGCGGCGGCCTTCGCGGCCCGCCAACTCGCGGCCCGGCTGCATGCCCGCTTGGAAGAGGCCGGCAAGGTGTGCCTGCGGCTGCGCGTGGTGGCGGAGTTTGGCACCGGTGAGGAGCTGGCGCGGGTATGGCGCACGCAGGAGGCGCTGACGGAGCAGGCCACCGCGGACCGGGTGCGCTGGCAGCTCGATGGCTGGCTCACGCGCGCTACTGGTGAGGGCGCGGCCATTCGCCGCCTAGCGTTGGAGCCGGTGGAGGTTGCCGCCCCAGCCGCCGCTGGCCTCTGGGGCGGGGAGGGTTCGCAGGAACAGGTCAAGCGCGTGATCGCCCGCGTGCAATCACAGTTGGGGATTGACCGCGTGCTGCAGCCGCGGGCAGTGGGTGGCCGTGGGGTGGCCGAGCGCATCGAGTACGTGCCCTATGGTGAGCAGCGTGACGCACCGCCGCAGGGCGAGTGGCCTGGCCGCATTCCCGCGCCCCTGCCTGCGCGGCTGGGCGGTGGGCCGAACCACCCGGCCGCGCGCATTCGGCTTGTCGACGCCGCCGAGCACCCCGTCTTCGTCACCGCTGAGGCCCTCCTGTCCGGGGTGCCGGTGGCCTTGAGCTGGGGTGCGCGTCGTTTCCGCGTGCTGGGCTGGGCCGGCCCCTGGCCGGTGGATACGCAGTGGTGGACCGATACTCCACAGCACGTAGCGCGCTTGCAGGTGGTGGGCCAAGCCGACCACGAAGAGCATCAGCGGGCGTGGCTGTTGGTATGGTCCGGCGGCCGCTGGCGGGTTGAGGCGACTTACTAATTGCGAATATCGACCACGAGGCGGGTGGGGTTATCGAGCACCTGCACGGAATAAGGCTTGCGAGAGGTCATGCCGATGACAAATTGGCAGCGGCCTTCGTAGGTGCCACCATTGACCACTTGGGTGACAACTCCCTCCGTGGGGGCATTCACCACGCCGATGCGGGGGTCCTCCTTGCCGGCCTCGAAGGGGTAGACCACGCCGTCGATATTGACATTGAGTGCGGTCTCGCCGGAGTAATCAATGGTCTTGCCGGAGCCCTGCTGCGTGGGCGTGTCGGCGAAGTCCACGAACCAGCCGGGAGCGCCGCCGCCGTCGAGCTCGAAGACGACGCGCTCAAAGCCCTCGTGCTGGCCGATGCGCACGTCGGTCACCGTGAGTTCGGAGGGCGCCTGCGGCCGGAGGGTCTTCATCTCCATATTGGCCTGGCCCAGCGGATTGAGCTGGGAGCTATCCACGGACGCAGCCATGGTGGTGCGGTCCGACTCCTGGGCGGCGCAGCCGCTGAGAGAAGCAGTGACGAGAAGCGTTGCGGCGAGACGGACTTTCAACATGTCCCCTAGGTTATATTTTCAGTCGTGAACTGTATAGCTGAGGGGGTACTTCGTGGCCGAATTGTTGCCAAGGGTGTGAGCTGAAATGCAGAAAGGTTAGGCTTAGGTATATGACCGAGTTCTGTTCAGATATCCAGGTAGAGCCGCTGCCAGGCACGGCGAAGAAGGAATCCGTCTATGTGCTTTTCGAGTGGCCGGGCGGATGGTCGCGAGACGTGCTCGACGGCGATACCTTTGGGCCGGAGCTCACAGCGCAGCTCAAGACCAAGCTGAAGGGTGCGGCAGGGCTGCAGCTAATTCGCCGGCCGGGCCGCAACGGCCGCCAGGTGGGCAAGATGCACCGCTGCTACCTGGTGTGGGCCGAACAGGGCGTGATGGAACTCGTGCTGCTGACGGGCCCAGAGAAAATCCTCGATCTGGACCTGACCGGGCCTGGCCGCAATGGGGGCGGCGCTTTGGATACGCCGCTGGTGCTGGTGTGCACGCACGCGAAGCGCGATACGTGCTGTGCGGTCAAGGGCCGGCCGCTGGCTGCGGAGCTGGTGGCGGATTACCCGGATATGGTGTGGGAGACCTCGCACACCAAGGGGCACCGGTTCGCGCCGTCGGTCATGCTCATGCCATGGGCCTATTCCTTTGGTCGCATGAATAAAGAAGCCGCCGCGCAGATGATTGCGGCGGCGGCGAAGGGGAAGTATTTCTACCCGGTAAATCGCGGGCGCGGTATTTTCGGCCCGCGCGGCCAGGTGGCGGAGTTGGCGGTGGCCCGCTCGCTTATTGACGCCGGCGAGGACCTCTCCTACGGCCAGCTCACCGCCACCGACGGCGGCGAGGTCAGCCACACTGACGGCCGGCGCTGGCGTGTGGCGCTCGAGGAGCGCGAGGTAGAAGGCGTGGTCTCATCGTGCGGCGATGCGCCGAAGAAAGGCCAAGCCATCGTAGCGACCGGCGTGGAGCCGGTCGTGGAGTAGGCCGCGCGGGGAGGGGCGGCGTCGGCAAGCGGGGGCTAGCGGCGCATGACCTTGGAAGAAAGCCAGTTGCCGAGGAACTGGGCGGCCTGCACCAGCACGATGATGATGAGTGTGGCCACGACGGTGACTTCCCACTCAAAGGCGCGGTAGCCGTAGACGATGGCAAAGTCACCCAAGCCGCCGCCGCCGACGTAGCCGGCCATAGCGGACATATCCACGATGGCGATGAATAGGAAGGTGTAGCCCAGAATCAGCGGGCCGAGGGCCTCCGGAACGATGACGGAGGTGATGATCTTCCACGGCGAGGCACCCATGGAGCGGGCGGCCTCGATAACACCGGGATCGATGGCCACGAGGTTTTGCTCCACCACGCGGGCCACGGAGAAGGTTGCGGCGATCACCATGACGAAGGTAGCCGGGCCGCGGCCGATGGAGCCGCCCATTACGGCGACGGTCAACGGCTGGGCAAAGGCCAGCAAGATGATGAACGGGATGGGGCGGACGAAGTTCACCAGCAGGTTAACAATGACGTAGACAAACCTGTTTTGCAGGATGCCGCCCGTGCGGGTGGTGTAGAGCAGCATGCCCAGGCCAAGGCCGAGGATGCCGGAGACGATGAGAGTAGTCGAGACCATGATGAGGGTATCGACGATGGCATCGGCCAGTGAAGGGCCGAGGCGGTCCCAGTTGGCTTGGGCGAGGGTGGTGACGGTCATCGTGCAATCTCCTCAATCTGGGTGGTGGTAGAAAGCGTGCGGTAGAACTCTTCGATGGCGTTATTATCGCCGCTAAGCCGCACAGTCAGCTTGCCAAAGGAATGCTGTTGCAGCGTGGTGATGCCGCCGTGGACGACGGCGATGGACACGCCGGCTTCCTTGAGCCGGGCGGCGGCGGTGAAGAAGCCGGATTCCTCGGTGAGGTTGATGGTAAACAGGCGGCCTTCGTGCGCAAGCAGGTCGTCGGTTTCGACGACGTCGGGTTCGTTGCGCAGCGAGGTGGCCACGAACTTGGCGGCCACGGAGGTCTGCGGGTTGGAGAAGACCTCGTAGACACTGCCTTGTTCCACTACGCGGCCGTTTTCCATCACGGCGACCTTATCGGCGATGGAGCGTACGACTTCCATCTCGTGGGTAATGACCACGATGGTGATGCCGAATTCCTTGTTCACCCGCCGCAGCAGGTCGAGGACTTCCTGCGTGGTGGTGGGGTCGAGGGCGGAAGTGGCTTCGTCGGCAAGCAGCAGCGAAGGGTTGGTGGCCAGCGCACGGGCAATGCCGACGCGCTGCTTCTGGCCGCCGGAGAGCTGCTCCGGGTAGCTCTTGCCTTTGTCTCCCAGGCCGACGAAGTCCAGCAGCTCTTGCACGCGCTTGGCGCGCTCCTGCTTGCCGACGCCCTGCAGCTGCAGCGGGTATTCAATATTGCCGGCCGCGGTGCGCGAGTTCATCAGGTTGAACTGCTGGAAAATCATGCCGATATTGCGGCGAATGCCGCGCAGCTTTTTCTCGGACATGCCGACGATATTGGTCTCGTCGAGCAACAGTTCGCCGGCGGACGGGGTGTCTAGGCCGTTGATCATACGCACGAGGGTGGACTTGCCGGCGCCGGAATAGCCAATGATGCCGACGATTTCGCCGGGCTCGATGGTCATGGAGACATTGTCGAGGGCCTTGACTCGTGCCTTTTTCTGTTTAAAGACCTTGGTGATCTCGCGGAACTCGATGCGGGTGCCGCGGTGAGTGGAATCTGCCACGTGTTTGCGTCCTTAGCTAGGAAAGTGCCAAACCCCGCCGGGGGCTCCGGCGGGGTAAAAGCAAGGGTGATTAGTCCAGATCTGCTTCGAGCTTATCCAGGATCTTCTGCAGATCCTCTTGGCTGCGCTCTACCTCGACGGAGGTGCCGGCGGAGTCTTCGTCGACGCCCTCCTGGACGGCGTCGCTGTGCCATAGCTCGGCGAGCTTCTTGATGTCCTCGTTATCGGCATCCTCCTCGCGGACGGCGAAGACATTGATGTACGGCTCTGCCTCTTCAGAGTTCGGGTTGTCCTTGAGGATGGCGGTGGCTGGGTCGATACCGGCGCGCTCCAGGAAGGAGTTATTGATAATCGCCGGGGTGCCCTCGCCGTGCGCGGACGTGGTCTGTGCCGCGTCTACTGGGGTGACCTTGACCTTGGACTTCTTCTCATCGATGTCCAGTGGGGTGGGCTCCAGGTTGTCCTTGTCCTTCAAGGTGAGAAGGCCGGCCTGGACCAGCACGTTGATGGCGCGAGCCTGGTTGGTGGAGTCATTCGGGATGGCGACCTCTTCGCCCTCGATGCCGTCGGGCGAGTCGTGGTCCTTCCAGAACAGTGCCAGCGGCACGATCTCGGTAGCCACGATAGGCACCAGGTTGGTGCCGTTGCCGTGGTTATACTCCGCCAAGAACTTCAGGTGCTGGAAGTTATTGGTGTCCAGCTCGCCCTGGTCCAGAGCCTGGTTCGGGGTGTTGTAATCCGCGAAAGGCTGGATATCGATGTCATAGCCTGCGTTCTTTGCTTCCTGCTCGAACGCTACCCAAGCCTTCTTTGCGTCATCGGTGGTGCCGACTTTGATGGCCTTGGAGTCATCGGAGTCGGAAGAGCATGCCACCAGGCTGGTGGCGGCGATGGACACGGCGGCGGTAGCAGCCACTACGCGACGGATCTGCATGGGGAATCCCCTTCTTGTAGGAGTTGAAATAATTTGTCTGTGTAGCAACTTAGCAATCAGCGAACCGCTTTGTCTATTGTGGGCATCACGTCCCACCGGCTTGTCTAGAACAATGATTCGATATTACGCTGTCTGGAGTGGAATTTAATGGCGGAAGGGTATTGTCATGGTCGCGGGTGGAGCGCGTCCTCTCTGGCCGCGAATCTGCTGCGCCCGTGCCGATGGATCACCTTCCCGGACCAACGGCTCCTGCCCAGCACGGCCATTCCACCGTGCCCTTTGCGGAGCTGCATGCGGTAAGTTCCTATAGCTTTCTTGACGGCGCCGCTGAGCCGGAGGAACTGGTAGCACGGGCTGCGGAGCTGGGCCTTGAGGGGTTGGCCATCGTGGACCGCGATGGTTTTTATGGGCTCATGAAATTCGCCGAAGCCGCTGCTAAAGCCGGTCTTCCGGCCGTATATGGTGCGGAGCTATCGCTCGCGGAGGCCCCGGTGACCGTGCTGGCGCGCACCCCGGAGGGCTATCGCCGCCTGTCGCGCCTCATTGCGCGCGCCCGGATGGAAGCCGGGGAGAAGGATCGCGTGGCTTATCCGCCCTTGGATGAGGTGGCGCGCGAACTGGAAGGGGAGTGCTTCTTTCTGGTGGGGCCGGAGGCGCTAGCAGAAATCGATAACCTGCTCGAAAGAATAAAAATAGACAGCATAGTTCTCGAATATTCGTGCAGCATGTCCCCCGAGGATGCGGATCAGTACCGTTTCCTGGATAAATACAATAACTTGCGGGCCATCGCAACCGCACGGCCCGCGGCCGCGACCCGCGATCAAACTCGGCTTGCTGCTGCCAAGCGTGCCCTGGCCCGGCGCGAATCCCTAGCGGCCGCCGCGCCGCACGCCCACCCCATGGGGGCCGGCTGGCTGCGATCCGGCGAGCAGATGGCACAACTCTTGCCAGATCGGCCGGAGCTCATCGCCGAAACCGTGGCGCTCGCCCGAGAGTGCTCCTTTACCTGGGATTCCCTCGCGCCCAACCTGCCGCATTTTCCGGTGCCGGAGGGGCACACCGAAATGAGCTGGCTGGAGCATGAGGTCTGGCGCCGCGCCAAGGACCGCTATGCTTCGCGCCCGGCCGAGATCCGGCAGGCAGCAAGGAAACAGATTCGGCATGAGCTGGGCGTCATCAAGCAGCTGGGCTTTCCCGGCTACTTCCTGATCGTGTGCGATCTGGTGGATTTTTGCCGCCGCGAGAATATTCTGTGCCAAGGCCGCGGCTCGGCCGCCAACTCCACGGTGTGCTTTGCGCTGGGCATTACCAATGCAGAGCCCATCTCCGCGCAGTTGCTCTTCGAGCGCTTTCTCTCCCCGGACCGTGATGGCCCGCCCGATATTGATATCGATATCGAGTCAGGCCGCCGCGAGGAAGTCATCCAGTATGTCTACCGCACCCACGGCCGCGATCGTGCCGCGCAGGTGGCCAATGTCATTACCTATCGCCGCAAGGGAGCTACGCGCGATGCCGCCCGCGCGTTGGGCTACCCGCAGGGCTCGGCCGATGCGTGGTCGAAAGGTACCTCCGAGCCGCCTGCCGACGTCTCCTCTTTAGCCGAGCAATTCCTCGGCCAGCCCCGCCACCTGGGCATCCACTCCGGTGGCATGGTGCTGTGTGACCGGCCCATTGCGGACGTCGTTCCTATGGAATGGGCGCGCATGGAAAATCGTTCCGTGCTGCAGTGGGATAAGGATGATTGCGCGGCCGCCGGCCTGGTGAAATTCGATCTCTTGGGCCTAGGCATGCTGGAGGCGCTGCACCATATGATCGATGCCGTGCGCGCCACCACCGGCCGCGAGGTGCACCTGTGGGAGCTCGATCTTGCCGAGCCGGAGGTCTATGACATGCTCTGCCGCGCCGATGCGGTGGGTGTCTTCCAGGTGGAATCCCGCGCGCAGCTAGCCACGCTGCCGCGTCTGAAGCCGCGCCGCTTCTTTGACCTAGTGGTCGAGGTCGCGCTCATTCGCCCCGGCCCTATCCAGGGCGGGTCCGTGCACCCCTACCTGCGCCGCCGCGATGGCCTTGAGGAGGTGGCCTATGACCATCCGGTGCTGGAAAAATCCCTGGGCAAGACGCTAGGTATTCCGCTCTTCCAGGAGCAGCTGATGCAGATCGCGGTTGACGCCGCCGGCTTCTCCGGTGCCGAGGCCGATGACCTGCGCCGCGCCATGGGCTCGAAGCGCTCACCGGAAAAGATGGCCGCGCTGCGCAGCCGCTTCTTTGCCGGCCTGCGCGAGACCAATGGCATCGAGGGCGAGGTAGCAGAAAAACTGTGGACCAAAATCGTGGCCTTCGCCGCCTATGGCTTCCCGGAATCGCACTCGCAGTCCTTTGCCTCGCTGGTGTATTTTTCCGCGTGGTTTAAATACCACTACCCGGCGGAATTCTGCGTGGGGTTGCTGCGCGCGCAGCCGATGGGTTTCTATTCCCCGCAGTCGCTCATCCAAGACGCCCGGCGCCACGGCGTGCGGGTGCTGCCGGTGGGCATCAATGACTCCGGTGCCCAGGCCCGTGCGACGGGGTCGTCCGAGATCCGTTTGGGCCTTAACCTCATCAAGGGGCTGGGGGAGTCCGCCGCCGAGCGCGTGGAGGCGGCCGCGCCTTTTACTAGCGTGTCCGATCTTTCGCGCCGGGCGGATCTCAGCGTGGAGCAGGTGGAGGCGCTGGCTACGGCCGGGGCGTTGGAGTGCCTTGGGCTGGATCGTCGCCAAGCGCTGTGGCAGGCAGGCGTCGCCGCCACCGAGCGTGAGGGCATGCTGCCCGGTACGTCCGCCCTGGCTTCGCCGCACCTGCCCGGTATGTCCGCGTTTGAGCTCATGGCTACCGACGTCGCTGCCACCGGCGTGACCCATAACCAGCAGCCGATGGAGCTGGTGCGTGCCTCGCTTGCCGACGTCCTCCCTGCCTCCCAGCTCCCCCATGTCCCCGATGGCACCCGCGTGCGTATCGCTGGCATCATTACTCACCGCCAGCGTCCGCGCACCGCGTCTGGCCTGACCTTTTTGGGTGTCGAGGATGAAACCGGCCTGATGAATGTGATGGTCTCACCTGGATTGTGGTCGCGGCACAAGGTTGTGGCTCGCACCGCCCGCGCGATGATCATCCGCGGCATCGTGCAAAATGCCACCGGCGCGGTCAGCGTGGTCGCAGATAAGCTCGAGCCGTTGGACTTTGGAGAATTCCTCTCCCGCGGCTCCCGCGACTTCCGCTAGTTGCCGCCGCTGCGCAGCTCGTCTGCGTTGAGTTTATTGGCCAATTCTTTGGCTACCGCAAATGGAATCCACAGCAGTTGGGTGTAGATGAGCTTGGCAAAGAAGATGGCGATATTGGCCCCCGAGGTCGCCTGCTCCACCGCGACCTGCTCCGCACCGAAGAAGCGCAGCCCGAATGCGGTGGCGCCGGCGACGAGGAAGAGCACTATAGAAATAACCACTGCGGTCTTAAGTCCTGTGTCGCGGGCGTCGGTATGCAGGCGCAGTTCGTACTCATCCATCTCCGTGGTGGGTTCATCGAGGCGACGGATGGACTGCCGGAGCGACGTGGTGTAGATGGTGGCCGCGATACCGGCAATCGGCCATAGCAAGTTAGACAAGCTGAGCGTGAAGAAGTGCAGGGCCGCAGCCACGATGGCCAGGCCGAGAAAAATATCGCCGGCCAAGACCAGGTGCTTACGGCGAGAAACAGAGGCAGGAATTGTGGTAGCCATTAGGAATTCTTCCTATAGATTTCAGTGGACATAGGGGCAAATTCCTGGCGGGAAAAGATGGCCTCCACCGGAAGGTCAAAGACTTCGCAGACGCGGAAGGCTAGGTCCAGGCTGGGGGAGTGGTCCCCGCGCTCGAGGGCTCCGACGGTCTGGGGGTTGACGTCGATGGCCTCAGCCAGCTGCGCGCGCGACATGTCCCGCTCGGCGCGCAGCACACGAACCCGGTTATGAATGGGTGCGGAGGGCTTCTTCTTTGGGGACATAAGTCAAAGTATTGCATAAACCCAACACCCTGGCAAGGGTTGCTACTCGACGCCGAAGATGTCTCCCGGCTGGCAGTCCAGCGCCGTACACAGTGCCGCCACAGTGCCGCGAGGGTATGGCCCGATTGATACTGTCAATAACTATGAGCGAAGAAATGAATCCCGTCTCGCCACGCCTGGTGACCTCGCGCTATATCCACCACCTGAGCTGGATGATTGTCCTCGCGGCGGCCGCCGGTGCGGCAGGTTTCTGGTGGACCCCGTGGTTCTACTGGGCGGCCGGGCTTTTCGTCGCCCTTTTCTTCTGGCTGCTCTGGCTCATCCCCGCCCAGGTGCGCAACATGGGCTGGCTCGAGACCGACGATGAGCTGCTTATCACTCGCGGCAAGCTCTGGCATTCCTTCACCGTCGTGCCCTACGGCCGCATCCAATTCGTGGACGTGACCTCCGGGCCCATCGACCGCGCCCTCGGGCTAAAAAAGCTGCAGCTCCACACGGCCTCGGCCAGCACGGACGCCACCATTAAGGGCTTGGAAGCCCCGCTTGCCGACGCCCTCCGTACCCGCCTTGCTCACCAAGCCCGCGAACGGATGAGCGGCCTATGAGCGACCAGTCCAGCACCCAACCAAGCTTCCGCCGCGTCCACCGCCTCACCCCGCTGCTGCGCCTATGGTCAGTGATCCTGGCCCTCATCGCGGCCTTCGCCCTCAACGTCAACCTGGAAGCCCTGCGCGATATCTTTGCCTTCATCACTGGCGAGCACCGCGGTGAGGCCCTGCGCGATACCGCCTTTGCGATCGCCGGGTTCGTTGCGGTCTGCGCGGTCGTGTGGCTCGCCTCCGGCCTGTGGTGGCGCCGCATGGGCTACCAGCTCGGCGGTGACGAGCTCTCCCTGCGCCGCGGACTCTTTTCTACCCAACTGCGCACCGCGCGCTATGACCGCACCCAGGCCGTTGACGTCGTCGAGCCCGTCATTGCCCGCCTTTTCCGGCTGGCGGCCGTGCGCGTAGAAACAGCCGGCGGCCAGTCATCCGTCATCGAAATCGCGTACCTCAAAAAGGCCGACGCCGAAGCCCTGCGCGAGGACATCCTCGCCCGCGTCCACGGCGCTCCCACACCGGCCGCGGACACTGACTTCGACGCAACCGCCGCCGACGCGACCAGCGCCCCAACACCCGCCCCGCCGGCTGAAGAACCGGCCCTCGTGCCCGAAATTCCGATCGCCCGTTCCCTTGTGGCGGCCGCGCTGCGCACCTCCACGCTTTTCCTCGTCGGCTTCCTCATCGTCGTCGTGGTCACCCGGTTGCCGCTGTCGACCGCGCTGCCCATCCTCGTCGGCGCGATACCCAACGTCTGGAACGTGCTCGATTCATCCTGGCGCTACACCGCCCGCACCGACGGCGAGGTCCTCAACATCACTTACGGCCTGGCCGATCGCCGCCGCCAAAGCATTCGCCTCGACCGCATCCACGCCGTGCAAATTACCCAGCCCTTCCTCTGGCGGCCGTTGGGCTGGTACGAGGTGAGGGTGTCGGTGGCGGGGTATGGGGCGTCGGCAAGCGGCAAGGCTTCTGGCTCCACTCGCATCCTGCCGGTGGGCACCCTCGCCCAAGCCCGGCAATTCCTCCCGGCCGACGCCGCGCCCACCTACGCCTCGCCGGCCCGCGCCAAATGGGTCTCCCCGCTGGACTACCGCCAGCAAACCGTCGCGCTCACCGGCGACTACGTCATCGTGCGCAACGGCCGGCTCAACCGCCGCATCAAGGCCATCCACACCTCCCATATCCAGGAGCTAACCTACCGCCGCGGGCCGATTTCCCAGGCGCTCGGCCTGGCCACCGTCGACCTCGACCTAGTCCAAGGGCCCGTGCGCATGGCCGCGCGCAACCTCACGCTTGCCGACGCCACCGCACTCCTAACTCGCCTGCGCTCCCGCCAGCTGCCAGGACTTAAACCGCCCCGTTAAATCCCAGCTGGCGCCACGCCTCGAATACGGCCGTCGACGCCGAATTCGACAGGTTCATCGAGCGCCTGGCCGGCACCATCGGAATGCGCACGCGGTCCGTCACGCGCGGATGGTTAATATGCTCCTCCGGCAGGCCAGTCGGCTCCGTGCCGAAGAGAAGGACATCGCCTTCCTGGTATTCGATATCCGTAAACCACTTATCCGTATGCGTGGTAAACGCGAAGACGCGCGCCCCCGGCAGCGCATCCATGCAGGCCTGAAAATCCTTGTGAATCTGCACATCGGCCAGATCGTGATAATCCAGTCCGGCGCGCTTTAAGTGCTTATCGTCGAAATTGAAACCCAGCGGCTCAATTAGGTGCAGGCTCGCGCCCGTCACCGCGGCCGTGCGGATGGCGTTGCCCGTATTGGTGGGAATGACGGGGTTATCAAAGACAATGTGCAGCTGGCTCATGCCTTCAGTCTAGGATGGTGGCTATGAGCGCTACCAAACTAGATGGCACACTGTACCGCGACGAGATTTTCGCCGACCTCGCCCAGCGCGTGGCCGCGCTGAAAGACAAGGGGATTACGCCCGGCCTCGCCACCGTCTTGGTCGGCGAAGACCCTGGCTCCCAGTCCTATGTGAAGATGAAGCACCGCGACTGCGAAAAGCTCGGAATCAACTCCATCCGCAAGGACCTGCCGGCCGATATCACGCAGGAAGAACTCGAGGCCGTCATCGATGAGCTCAACGCCGATGATGCCTGCACCGGCTACATCGTCCAGCTCCCGCTGCCGAAGCACCTAGATGAAAACGCCATCCTCGAGCGCATCGACCCCGAAAAGGACGCCGATGGCCTGCACCCAGTCAACCTGGGCAAGCTCGTGCTCAACGAGGACGCACCCCTGCCCTGTACCCCGAACGGCTGCCTGCACCTGCTGCGCCGCTTCGGCGTTGAGCTTGACGGCGCCAAGACCGTGGTCATCGGCCGCGGCGTGACCGTGGGGCGTCCCATCGGCCTGATGCTTACTCGCCGCAGCGAGAACTCCACCGTCACCCTCTGCCACACCGGCACCAAGGACCTGGCCGCCGAGACCCGCGAGGCCGATATCGTCATCGCCGCCGCCGGCCAGCCCCACATGCTCACTGCGGACATGATTAAGGAAGGCGCCGCGCTTCTCGACGTCGGAGTCTCCCGCGTCGACGGCAAGCTCACCGGCGACATCCACCCAGACTGCTGGGACAAGGCCGGATTCGTCTCGCCGAACCCTGGCGGCGTCGGCCCGCTGACCCGTGCCTTCTTGGTGCGCAATATCGTCGAGCGCGCGGAAAAGTTGGCGTGAATCTAGACAATCCGCACGACGCCGGCCTCGCGCCCTCCCCGCTGCCGCCCGCCGCGCAGTGGGCGGCCATCGGAATCTTCGTGGCCGGCGTGATAGTCTCCGGCGGTTACGCGGTCTTCGAGTACTGGCGCCGAGCCACGTTCCTCCTTGGACTCGCTCTGCTGTGGCTCACTGTGGTACGCCTGACTTGTGATTCCAGCCGCGTTGGCGTGCTGGCAGTGCGTTCGCGTCGCTTCGATGCCTGCTTTACCGGCCTACTCGGCGCCGTGATGGCCTTTCTGGCCTTCTCCGTGGATTCGCTCGGCAGCTAGTTATCCACAGTCTTTTGTAGAGCTTTCACCTATCTCGGCCTTAGAGGGTGTCGTTCGGGAGATTATCCACAGGCTGCCGCCCGTCACCGCGCGCCGAGTTGCGCGGCCGGTTTAGGCTCAGGGCCATGATTTCGAACTACCTGACAGCCGTGAACTCCCCGATGGTGCTCATCGAGGAGTGTGCTGGGCTGTCGGTAGAAGAGCTCGTCGATAAGGGCTTTAGCGACCGCGAAGCCGCCGAGTTCGCCCGCCTTGCCGATACCTACTTCGGCCGCACCTCCTTTCGCGCCAAGCAGCGCACCGCCCGCCGCACTACGCTGCCGCTCGACGCGCTAAAAATCATCGAGCACTATGCTCAGAAGATGAAAACCCAGCGCGCGGCCTGGGCGCTGCGCGAGGAACTCTGCGCCCTGCGCGTTGCTACCAGCGAGATTGAAAAGCGCGCCCGCCGCCTTGTGCGCGAGGAGCGCACCACCAAGCGCTCTGAGGGCGTGCGCCTGACCCGCCGCCGCGATGACCTGTGGACGCTGACCATTACCGCCGAGTCCGAACTGGTGGCAGAGATTAACAACCATGTCTCCACCGTCGCCGATGCTCGCCGCGTCTTTTCCCAGGGCGCCGCCGCTTCCATAATCACCACCAATGTGGTGCTCACCCTCAATGAGATGGTCAAGGTCATCCACGGCGAGGACGTCACCCTGCAGCTGACCAATGGCGCGCAAATCTCCGGTGCAGACCTTGCCCGCCGCGCGCTTGCCGACGTCGGCCTTATCACCCTCATCCACCCCGTCACCGGCCCCGTAAACCTCTATCAAGCACGGCGCTTAGCAACATGGAAGCAACGCCAGATGGCGATGGCGGAAACCCCTGTGTGCCCGTGGCCTGATTGCCATACGCCAGCGGATGAATGCCAAGTCCACCACCTCACCCCGTGGCTGCTCGGTGGGGACACGAATCCCGAGAACCTCACCATGGCCTGCAAGTATCACAACGGGGTCAATGATGATGACCCTAATGCGCCGCCGCGCCGCGGCAGGCTCGAGCGCCGGCCCGGTGAAGGTATCGTCTGGCGCCCGCCCTGGGCCTCACCGCCCGAAGACGGCTGAGCCCCGTCCCGCCGCGTCAAGCCATAACCCCAGCGCAGCGTGCCGCACCGCTTATAGCTAGTGCGCGCTGCGCGGCTTTGGTGATCGCGGATGCAGCGAGCCTTTAAATCGAATGCTCCGTGGGATCGCCCGCCGCAGAATCGATGCCCGGGTCCGGTTGGGAAAGCGTGAGGAAATTGCGCAGGATGCGATCCATTTGGCGTGACTCGGTCAGGAAGGCGTCGTGGCCTACCGGGGAGACAACCTTTGCCATCGCCAGCAGGTTGCCAAGGTTGCGCGAGATGTGTTCTTGCTGGTGATACGGGTACAAGATATCCGTGTCCACGCCGACAACCATGGTCGGCACCTCGGACGAGCCTAGTGCGCGGTTGAGGCCGCCGCGGCCACGGCCGATATCGTGGCGGTTGAGCGCCTCGGTGAGGGTGACATAGGAACCGGCATCGAAGCGGTCAGCCAGCTTGGTGCCCTGGTAGTCCAGGTAGGAGTTGACGGCAAAGCGCTCATTGCGGCGGCGGTAGGGGCCGAGTGGGTTCTCGCCGGTTTGGGCCTGGACGCCGAAGCGCTCGTCGATTTCCTGCTCGCCGCGATACGTCAGGTGTGCAATGCGACGCGCGGCCGCCAGCCCCTCGCGCGGGCGCTGAGCAGAGGCGTAATAATCGCCGCCGTGCCAGAAAGAATCTTGCTCTATGGCCGCGATCTGTGCCGATTGGATACCAATCTGCCAGGCGGAAGCGCGGGCCGATACGGCAATGACGCAGGCCGCATCAACGGCCTCGGGGTGCATCAGCGTCCACTCCAGCGTGCGCGCGCCGCCCATCGAACCGCCAATGATGGCGTGGACGTGGGTGATGCCGAGCTCGCGGAGCGCGGCGCGCTCGGCCGAGACGAGGTCGCGCACCGAAAGCGCGGGGAAGCGCGAGCCCCAGGCGCGGCCGTCGTCTGGGTGCGGGGAGGCGGGGCCGGTGGAGCCGGCGCATCCGCCCAGCGCATTGGTGGCGATAACGCACCACTTCGTCGTGTCTAGCGCCTTGCCAGGGCCAACCAGATCGGCCCACCATTCGGCTACATTCGAATCACCGGTCAGGGCGTGTTCGATCACAATGACGTTATTGCGGCCGTGAGGATCGCCGAGGAGGCGGCCGAAGCGGTGGTAGGCAATGTGGGCGTCGGCAAGCGTGGCGCCGGCTTCGGTGTGAAAGTTGCCGATGCTAACTAGCTTCATGCCAACGCGTTAAAACCCAGGTCGAGATCCGCGATGATGTCATCGATGTGCTCGATGCCCACGGATAGGCGGATGGTGGACTGGGTGATGCCGGCCGCTGCCAGCGCAGGCTCGTCGGACTGCGAGTGCGTGGTGGTCGCCGGGTGCACGGCCAGGGAGCGGGTATCGCCGATATTGGCGAGGTTGGAGTGGAGCTTGAGGGCGTCGATAAACGCCCAGGCTTCCTCGCGGCCGCCATCGATATCGAAAGAGAACACGGAACCGGTATAGGCATAGCCGAGCTTTTCCTTGGTGGCCTTGTACGGCGAAGAATCCAGGCCGGCGTAGTTGACCTTGGTGACCTTGGCGTGGCCTTCCAGGTATTCGGCGACGGCCTGGGCGTTGGCATTGTGCTTTTCGACGCGCAGCCCCACCGTCTCTATTCCGTTCAGCGTCAGCCAGGCGTTGAAGGGGGAGATGGCGGCGCCGGTATCGCGCAGCAGGCCGGCGCGGGCCTTGAGCGCGAAGGCTGGGGCGCCGAGATCGGCGTATTTCAGGCCGTGGTAGGCCTCATCTGGAGTGACGAAGTAGGGGAAGACGGGCTCGCCGTTGCGGGTGACGGTCCAGTCGAAGGAGCCGCCGTCGATAATCGCGCCGCCCATGGCTGAGCCATTGCCGGTGTAGAACTTGGTGGTGGAGACCACGACGATATCCGCGCCGAGGTCCAGCGGCCGGGCGAGGGCGGCGGTGGCGGTGGTGTTATCCACGATGAACGGGACCTGGTTGTTGTGGGCGACCTCGGCGATGGCCGGGATATCGAGGACATCGGCCACGGGGTTGCCGAAGGTCTCGCCGTAGAAGGCCTTGGTATTCGGCTGGACGGCGTCCTGCCAGGATTGCGGATCGTCCGGGTCCTCGACGAGGGTAACGTCGATGCCCAGGCGTTTGAGCGTGACGGTAAAGAGGGTGGAAGTACCACCATAGAGGCGCGGGGAAGTAACGATGTGGGCGCCGGCCGAGGCGAGGTTCAAAATGGCCGCGGTTTCGGCGGCCTGGCCGGAGGCGAAGGCAACGGCCGCGACGCCGCCCTCGAGGGAGGCGAGGCGTTCTTCCAGCGCGTCCTGGGTGGGGTTGGTCAGGCGGGTGTAGATGGGGCCAGCATCGGAAAGGTTGAAGCGGTTGGCCGCGTGCTCGGCGTCGTTAAAAACGTAGGAAGTGGTCTGGTAAATCGGCACGTTGCGGGCGTTGTGGTGCCCGTCGAGGTTTTGGCCCGCGTGTACGGAGCGGGTAGCGAAGGACCAGTTGGAATTGGAGTTATCGTATTTCGTCGTCATGCTTGGCAAGACTAGACCAAGCGGTATGTCTTGCGAATGGGTTTAGTGAAACCCGCTGGCAGGAACGAGAATAAAAATAGACCAAGCGGTCAGTTGGGTTAGGGGTGGGGGTGGTGATTTTTGTGGCTATCGGTGGGGTGGTGGCTCTCGTTGTTGCCGCGGGAGATTCGTGTAATGAGCGCAACGACGCCGACGGCCACGACGATGAAAAGAAGAATGAGTGCGAGTTCCCAGATGCCAATAGACATGTATTACCTTTCTTTTATGGTCTTTGGGGTGACGGTATCACTCGCGTAAGGCGGCCGCGACCGCGGTGAGGCTCGTGCGCAGCTCGGTGTCGCTGAGGTGGCCGAAGCCGAGTACGACGCCATCTTCGGCGTCGGCGCCGCCCCAATAGTCGCGCAGCGGGGTGAGCTTAATGCCGCGGGCGGCGGCGCGGGGGACCACGGCTGGGTCGCACAGCAATACCGCGTGAAGGCCACCGTGGATGGGGAGGAGTTGCGCGCCATCGATGGTGCCGAGCGTTTCGGCTACGAGGTTGCGGCGGCGTTTGTAGGTGCGGCGCATGCGGCCGGTGTGGCGTCGTAAAGCGCCGCTTGAAAGGTAGTGGGCGAGCGCGGCCTGGGGAATGGAACCGACGGGTTGGCCGAAGACCTCGCGCACGTGGTCCACGGCCGGGCGCAGGCGCGGTGGAACGACGAGGTAGCCACAGGCAATTGAGGGGGAGATGACCGAGGAGAAGGTACCCAGCAGCACGGTGTGTTCCGGGGCGAGTGCGGCCAGGGCGGGCAGCGGCTGGCCGACGTAGCGCAGTTCGGAGTCGAAGTCATCCTCGATAAGCAGGGCGTCGTGTGTGCGGGCCCATTCGACGAGTTCGGCGCGCCGGGCTGCGGGCAGCGAGCCACCGTAGGGGTATTGGTGGCTGGGGGTGACAATGAGGGCGTCGAGATCGGCTGTGGGAACGGTGACGCCTTCGGGGCCGGTGGGGATTTCCACCAACGTATGGCCGAGGGCATGAGGTACGCGGCGCAGGCTGGGGTAGCCGGGGGATTCCACGCCCACGCGCAGCCGGCGGCCGAGGGCGCGCAGGAGCACGGAGAGGCCGTCGCGGGCGCCGGCCGTGATGAGCACGCAGGCCGGGTCCACGGTGAGCCCGCGCATGTGGCGCAGGTGGGCGGCGACCTCGTGGGGCAGATCGCCGGAGGGGTCGACAGCCGCGGCGCGCCACGCGGCCCTCCATTCAGGGGTGAGGATGCCGGCGGTGTCGGGCAGGCCGGGGGTCAGTGACACTAGTTCGGGCTCGGCGGCCGGTGTGGGGGCTGGCTCCGGCCGGGGGGCACGTGCGTGGGGGAGGCGCGGGTTGATGACGGTGCCCGACCCGACCTCTGCGGTGAGGTAGCCCTCGGCTGTGAGTTGGTCGTAGGCGGTGACCACGCTGCCTCGGGAAACGCTGAGCTGCGAAGCCAAGTTGCGGGTCGAGGGAACGCGCTCGCCGGGCAGGAGGACTCCGGCGGCGACCTGGGCGCGCAGGGCCGCGGCGATTTGCACGGGTAGCGGCCGCGTATCAGAGGGATCGAGGCGAAGGGGCACGGCCCCATCATAAGTGGTCTAATCCAACACGCTGAAAATGGCTCTTGTCTTGTACCACTTGTGTGGGTCACTATGGCACCTATGACTGAACAGGTAAATGAACAAGGACGCGCTACCACGCGCGTGAAGCGAGGACTGGCCGATATGTTGAAGGGCGGCGTCATCATGGACGTCGTCACGCCAGAGCAGGCGCGCATTGCGGAGGACGCGGGCGCGTCGGCCGTGATGGCGCTGGAGCGCGTGCCGGCCGATATCCGCGCGCAGGGCGGCGTGGCCCGCATGTCTGACCCGGAGCTTATCGAGGGCATCGTCGAGGCCGTCGACATCCCCGTCATGGCCAAGGCCCGTATCGGCCACTTTGTAGAGGCGCAAATCCTAGGCGAGCTGGGTGTGGACTTCATCGACGAGTCTGAGGTGCTCAGCCCGGCCGATTACGTCAACCACATCAATAAGTGGGACTTCGACGTGCCGTTCGTGTGCGGCGCGACCAACCTGGGCGAGGCCCTGCGCCGCATCACCGAGGGCGCGGCCATGATTCGCTCCAAGGGCGAGGCCGGCACCGGCGACGTCTCCGAAGCCGTGAAGCACCTGCGCACCATTAAGGCGGAGATTGCCCGCCTGCACCACCTGGACCGAGACGAGCTTTATGTCGCGGCTAAGGAGCTCCAGGCACCGTACGACCTGGTTGCAGAGGTGGCGGAGACCGGCAAGCTTCCGGTTGTGCTGTTCGTTGCCGGTGGCGTGGCCACGCCTGCCGACGCCGCCCTTGTCCGCCAGATGGGCGCCGAAGGCGTCTTCGTCGGCTCCGGCATCTTCAAGTCCGGCAACCCGGTGGCGCGCGCGGAGGCCATCGTGAAGGCCGCCACGCTTTACGACGACCCCGCTGAGCTCGCCAAGCTTTCCCGCGGCCTGGGCGAGGCCATGGTGGGCATCAATGTCAATGACGTGCCTGCGCCGCACCGCCTGGCTGAGCGCGGATGGTAGCCACCGTCGGGGTGCTGGCGCTGCAGGGTGGCGTCGAGGAGCACCTGCGCATTCTGGACGGGCTCGGCGTTGCTACGCGCCGGGTGCGGGTGCCGCGGGACCTGGACGGGCTCGATGGGCTGGTGATTCCGGGCGGCGAGTCGAGTGTCATCGACAAGCTGGCGCGCAGCTTCGGGCTGGCCGAGCCGCTGCGCGACGCCGCGGCCGCAGGATTGCCGGTGCTCGCGACCTGCGCGGGGCTCATTTATTGCGCCCGCGAGCTCGATAACCCCGCGCCGGGGCAGCAAACCCTGGGGCTATTGGACGTGACCGTGCGGCGCAATGCCTTTGGCAACCAGCGCTTTTCCGAAGAGCGCACGGTTCCTGTGACGGCGGGGGAGGAGATGCTCGACATCGAGGCGAGCTTCATTCGAGCGCCGCTGGTCACCCGCGTGGGCGAGGGCGTCGAGGTCATCGCGACGGTGCCGGGCGAGGACGGCGACGCGGTGGTCGGCGTGCGCCAAGGCCGCGTGACGGCGCTGAGCTTCCACCCAGAAGAAAATGGCGACGCCCGCGTGCACGCCGCCTGGCTCGACAGCTTCTAAGCACGCAGACACACCAAAGCCGCCCCGCAGCGAATTGATGAACGCTGCGGGGCGGCTTTTGCCTAGGAAGAATTACTTCTTCAGGCCGTCGATGATCTCGTTGAACTGAGCAACTGGGCGCATGACGGCAGAGGTCTTCTCGTCATTTGGCCAGTAGTAGCCGCCGAGATCGGCGGGGTTGCCCTGGGCGTCGACAAGCGCCTGGGCAATCTCGTCTGCCTGGGAGGACAGCTGGGAAGCCACGTCCTTGAACGCAGCGGCGAGATCGGCATCATCGGTCTGGTTAGCCAGCTCCTCGGCCCAGAAGGTGGCCAGGAAGAAGTGGGAACCGCGGTTGTCGATTTCGCCAGCCTTGCGGGACGGGGACTTGCCCTCATTGAGCAGGCGCTCGGTGGCCTTGTCCAAGGTGGCGGCCAGAACGCCGGCCTTCTCGTTGCCGTTGGTCTGCTTCTCGTGGCGGAAGGACTCGGCCAGGGCCAAGAACTCGCCGAGGGAATCCCAGCGCAGGTGGTTTTCTTCCTCGACCTGCTGGACGTGCTTCGGGGCGGAGCCGCCCGCACCGGTCTCGAAGAGGCCGCCGCCGGCCATGAGCGGAACCACAGACAGCATCTTGGCGGAGGTACCCAGCTCGAGGATGGGGAAGAGGTCCGTGTTGTAGTCACGCAGCACGTTGCCGGTCACGGAGATGGTGTCCTCGCCGCGGCGGATGCGCTCGATGGAGGTCTTGGTAGCGGTGACCGGATCCTCGATGGAGATGTCCAGGCCTTCGGTGTCGTGGTCCTTAAGGTACTTCTCCACCAGGGACTTGATGTTGCGGTCGTGGCCGCGCTCCGGGTCGAGCCAGAAGATGGTCTTCATGCCGGACAGGCGAGCGCGGTTGACGGCGAGCTTGACCCAGTCCTGGATCGGGGCGTCCTTGGTCTGGCAGGCGCGCCAGATATCGCCTTCCTCCACGTCGTGGGAGATGAGAACCTCGCCCTGGGAGTTGCGAACCTCAACGGTGCCCGCAGCCGGGATCTTGAAGGTCTTATTGTGGGAGCCGTACTCTTCGGCCTTCTGCGCCATGAGGCCAACGTTCGGCACGGTACCCATGGTGGTCGGGTCGAAGGCGCCGTTTTCCTTGCAATCCTCGATAACGGCCTGGTACACGCCAGCGTAGGAGGAATCCGGGATGACGGCGAGGGTATCCTGCTCCTCGTCATTCTTATTCCACATGTGGCCAGAGGTGCGGATCATGGCAGGCATGGAGGCGTCAATAATGACGTCGGAAGGCACGTGCAGGTTGGTGATGCCCTTGTGGGAGTTGACCATGGCGAGGTCGGGGCCGTCGGAAAGCGCGGCGTCGAAAGCAGCCTTGATTTCCTCGCCGTTGTCCAGGTTCTTCAGGCCCTCGTAGATAGCGCCCAGGCCGTTCTCGCCGTTGAGGCCGGCTGCCAGCAGCTCCTCGCCATACTTGTCATAAACATCGGCGAAGAAGGCGCGGACGACGTGGCCGAAGAGGATGGGGTCAGAGACCTTCATCATGGTGGCCTTCAGGTGGGTGGAGAAGAGCACGCCCTCTTCCTTGGCGCGCTTGACCTGTGCGAGGAGGAACTCATCCAGGGCCTTGGCGGACATGAAGGTGCCGTCGATGACCTCACCCTTGAGAACCGGCAGCTCCGGCAGCAGGGTCTGCTCGCCATCGGCGGTCTTGAGGACGATGGACAGGGTGTCCTCGTTGTCCAGAATGACGGACTTTTCATTGTGGCGGAAGTCGTTGTCCGCCATGGTGGCAACGTTGGTCTTGGAGTCCTTGGACCACTCGCCCATGCGGTGCGGGTGCTTCTTCACAAAGTTCTTCACGGCCTCCGGCGCGCGGCGGTCAGAGTTGCCCTCGCGCAGCACCGGGTTAACGGCGGAGCCCTTGACGGAATCGTAGCGGGCCGCGATGTCCTTTTCTTCTTCGGTGGAAGGGTTATCCGGGTAATCAGGCAGATCGTAGCCCGCAGCCTGCAGCTCGGCGATGGCCTTCTTCAGCTGCACCAGGGAAGCGGAAATATTCGGCAGCTTGATGATATTTGCTTCCGGGGTCTTGGCCATCTTGCCCAGCTCCGCTAGGGCGTCTTCGACCTTCTGCTCCTCGGTCAGGCGCTCTGGGAACTGCGCGGCGATGCGGGCGGCCAGCGAGATATCGCGGGTTTCCACGTCGATGCCAGCGGTGGAAGCGAAGGCCTCCACGATGGGCTTGAGGGAGTAGGTCGCCAGCAGCGGCGCCTCATCGGTACGGGTCCACGTAATCTTTGCCATGATTCTCCTAAATAACGTTGGAAAATTGTTCAAGTGCCCAGATTACCGATTTTGTGGGCGGCATGTGGGCCAGTTTGCTGATAGTGATCCCCTATTTGCCGCCCCTTGAAAAGGGTTGCGTGGCCGCTGTCACCCATGCGCGGGAGGGGTGGAGATATTCACGAGCCCCCGCTGCGGGCATGCTGTAGGCGTGCACTGGGTGTACCCTCACTCTCCATGAAAATCATCGATGAGCTAAGCCCGCGCAGCGCACACGAACACCGCATTCGCCGCCGTCCGCTGCCGTTGCAAACGGAGATTACCGCCCGCCGCCGCACCATCGTCATGGTGGCCATGGCCCTGGGCGCGTTTGCCATCGGCACGACGGAATTTGTGTCCATGGGCCTGCTGCCGCTCATCGCGGATGATTTTGGCGTTTCGGAAGAAAACGCCTCCACGCTCATCACCATCTATGCCATGGGCGTGGTGGTCGGTGCCCCGTTGATTGCGGCTTTTACCGGCAAGCTGCCGCGCCGCCGGCTAATCCTGCTGCTCATCGGCTTCCTCGTGGTGGGTAACCTCCTCTCGGTCTTGGCACCGAATTACGCCATCCTCATGGTGGCGCGCTTTATTGCGGGCATGCCGCACGGTGCTTATTTCTCCGTAGCTAACCTTTCTGCCGCATCCATGGCCCCTCCCGGCGGTCGCGGCAAGGCCATGGCCTATGTGGGCATGGGCCTGGCCATCGCCACGGTGATTGGTGTACCGGCCGCCCAAGCCCTTGGCTCCGCACTGGGCTGGCAGGCGGCCTACCTGGTGGTCGTGGCCTTGGGCATTGTCACCGCCATTGCGTTGTTCTTCCTGATGCCGCACATGACAGAGATGAAGCAGACCGATATCCGCACGGAGTTCGGCGCGTTCAAAAATAGCCAGGTGTGGTTCACCGTCATCATGGGCGTGGTGGGCTTTGGCGGCATGTTCTCCGTCTATACCTATATTTCGTGGACCATGACCGAGGTCGCCGGCATGGATGACAGCCTCATCTGGGTTGTGCTTATGGCCTATGGCATCGGCATGACCATTGGCAATGCCTTCGGCGGCTGGCTGGCTGACCGCAACCTGGAGTTTGGCATTATCTTTGCCCTGGCCTGCCTCATCGTTATCCTGACGGCCTTTTACTTCCTCTCCGGCCATGCCATCCCCGCTATCTTGTGCTTTGGCTGCGTAGCGTTTATGGGCTCCACCTTGGTACCTTCGCTGCAGCTCCGCTTGGTGCATGTGGCTGGCGACGCCCAGACTCTAGCCGCAGCCCTTAACCAATCCGCGCTGAACATCGCAAACGCGGCCGGTGCGACCATTGGCGGCGCCGTCGTGGGCGCCGGCTTGGGCTACTCCGCCCCGGCGCTGGCGGGTGCCGGCCTGGCGGCTGCGGGTTGCCTGGTGTGGGCTGCGACGATGTGGGATAGAAAGCGCCTTGCTCGCCGCGCCTAGGCGGACCGATATGCTGTTGGCATGACCCTTACCATCGCGAGCGTTAATGTCAACGGAATCCGCGCTGCGTGCAAGCAGCGCAATGAAAATAACCCCGGTATGAATGCCTGGCTAGAGGAGACTCCGGCCGATATCGTGCTCATGCAAGAGGTGCGCGCAACCCCGGAGCAGGCCGAAAAGGCCCTGGCCCCAGCCCTAGAGGCGGGGTGGCACTTAGCTCTTGCCGACGCCGCCGCAAAGGGCCGCGCCGGCGTCGGCATCCTGTCTCGCACCCCGCTTGCCGACGTCGAAGTGGGCTTCGGCTCCTTTACCGACGCCGGCCGCTGGATTGCGGCTACCACCCGCGATATTCGCGTCGCCTCCCTGTACCTGCCTTCCGGCGATACCGGTTCGCCGAAGTTGGATGAAAAGTACCGCTTCTTGGACGAGTTCCAGGAGGTGCTAGCGGAGAATGCGGCGCACACGAATTCTGATGGCAGCCCGGCCGACATGGTCATCGGCGGCGACTGGAATATCTGCCACCGCGCCCAGGACCTGAAGAATAATAAGGCCAACGAAAAGAAGGCCGGCCACCTGCCGGAGGAGCGCGCCTTCATGGACCATGTCTTTGGCGCCTTCCCGGATGACAAGCCGCAGGAGAAGAAGAACCTCGGGCAGTGGCAGGGTGTGGTCGAATACGCCGGCGGCGAGCCGTGGGCCCCAGCGGCAGAACCGCAGTGGTTCGACGTCGCCCGCCGCCTGCACCCGGAAGAAGATGGTCCTTATACCTGGTGGACCTACCGCGGCCAGGCGTTTAATAACAACGCCGGGTGGCGCATCGATTACCAGGCGGCCACCCGCCCGATGCTGGAGCGCGCGCAGCGCACCTGGGTGGATAAGGCTCCTACCGTGGAGCAGCGCTGGTCCGACCATTCCCCACTGCTGGTGGAGTACCGCTGATGACGCCACTATTTAGCGTCCTATATGTAGTTGGTATTACAGCCGAGTCCATGACCGCCGCCTTGTCCGCCGGCCGCCAAAAGCTCGATCTTTTTGGCGTCACCATGATCGCCTCCATGACGGCGCTGGGCGGCGGCACGGTGCGCGATATGATCCTCGATGACCCTCCCTTTACCTGGGTTGAGCACCCCATCTATTTGGTGATCGTCATCGTGGCGGCCGTGGTGACGGTGGGCATGTCCTTCCTCATGCACTACTTCCGCCACCTCTTCCTCATCCTGGATGCGCTGGGGCTTGCGGTCTTCTCGGTGCTCGGCACCCAAATCGCGGTCCACTTGGGGCACGGGTTCATCATTGCCTCGGTCTCCGCGGTGATTTCTGGCGTCTTTGGTGGCGTGCTGCGTGACCTGCTTTCGGATCGTATCCCGCTGGTGTTTTCCGGCGAGTATTATGCCGCCATCTCGCTGCTGGCCGCGGCGCTTTTTATGGCGCTCTACCACGGCGGTCTGGCCGAAGAACCGGCCGCTATCATTACCGCCTCCGTGTGCTTTATCGCCCGCTTGGCCGCGATCTACTTCAAGAAGGGATTGCCCGTCTTTGAGTATCGCGATGCCGAGCAGCAGATGGATCCGCGCCTGCGTTTGTCCGCGCGCATCGTGCGCGATGGCGCCCGCAAGGCCAAGCGCAAGGCGGGCGCGGCCACGCGCTATGCCAGCCCCATCACGCGCCCGCTGACCCGGCCGCTGAGCCGTCCACTGGGGCGCACGTTTAAGAACAAGTCACGAGAGTTTTCTAACGCGGCGGAGGGCACTGACTACAGCGATATGTCGAGCAACCGCATCGCGCGCCGGCCGAAGCGACAGTCGATTACGCGGCCGAGCGGCCGGCACTCGCCAGGGGCGAGGGGAGTCAACGTGGAGCAGCAGTGGAGCTTTAATAAGGGGGACGTCGGCAAGCGCAAGGCACCCAAACACAAGCAGTAGTGCTATTATGGGTAGGTCAAAAAATTCAGTAATCTGCAACGGAGAAAGTTCATGGCTCGCGCAATTATTTCTTTCGTCCTCGGCGCTGTAATCCTCGGCCTGAGCATCTGGTGGTGGACCGTTGTTGGTCCGTCCTTCGCTTTCCTCGGCCCCATCGTGCTCATGGGCGTGGGTGGCGCGCTGATGGTATCCGGTTGGGCCATCCTGATGGACGTAGTCAGCCCCACCTCCCGCAAGCTCTAACATCCTTGCGCCGCATCCCTTGCCCAATCGGGCAGGGGATTTTTCGATCCCTCGCTCAGTCGGCGCCGGGGAAGGATATGAACCGCGCGGCGAGGCTAGGGGGTAGGATAAGGCACCATGACTGCAGACAATTCCACCGTTTCCCGCGTCCTGTCCGGTATCCAACCCACCGCTGATTCCTATCACCTGGGTAATTACCTGGGAGCGCTCAAGCAGTGGATTGACCTGCAGGACGGCTATGACGCCTTCTACTTCATCCCTGACCTGCACGCGATCACCGTGGAGCAAAATCCGGAGGAGCTGCGCAACCGCACCATCGCGGGTGCCGCACAGCTCATTGCCTTGGGTATTGACCCGGAAAAGTCCACGCTCTTCGTGCAGTCGCACGTGCCCGCCCACGCGGAGCTGACCTGGGTACTGCAGTGCCTTACCGGTTTTGGTGAGGCCTCCCGCATGACCCAGTTCAAGGATAAGTCCGCCAAGCAGGGCTCGGACCGCACCTCGGTGGGCCTATTTACCTACCCGATCCTCATGGCCTCCGATATCTTGCTCTACTCGCCGGATTATGTGCCGGTGGGCGAGGACCAGCGCCAGCACCTGGAACTGACCCGCAATCTGGCCGAGCGTTTCAACAATAAGTACGGCGAGACCTTCAAGGTACCGGAGCCGTTCATCCCGGAGGGTGCGGCAAAGATTTATGACCTGCAGGAGCCGACCTCCAAGATGTCTAAGTCCGGCGCCAACCCGAAGGGCCTGGTCAACCTGCTTGATGCGCCGAAGACCTCGGCTAAGCGCATCAAGTCCGCCGTGACGGATGACTTGGGCTCGGTGGCTTTTGACCGCGACAACCAGCCGGGTGTGTCCAACCTGCTGGTCATCCAGTCTGCGCTCACCGGTGAATCCATCGATTCCTTGGTGGAAAAGTACGCCGGCCAGGGCTACGGCCACCTCAAGGTCGATACCGCCGACGCGCTGCAGGAATTTACCACTCCGCTCAAGGCGCGCTATGACGAGTTGATGGCGGACCGCGGCGAGCTCGAGCGCATCCTGGCGCAGGGCGCGGAGACGGCACAAGAGATTGCCCAGCCGCTTGTCGACGCCGTCTATGAAAAGGTCGGCTTCCTTCCCCGCCTGCGCAAGTAGTAAGCGGCCGCTTCCCCCGTGCCCCACCCCGCAAAGGGACAAGTGGGCATCTGCCAGTTACTCTAGGTGAGATAAAAACTGTGCGAGCAAGAAGGGAAGCACGTGCCTACCACCACGCAATCCTCCTCGAAGAAGACGGACCACTACGGCATCGAACGCGCCAATGCCGACGATCCCGGTGCGGTAGATAAGATTCGCTCCAAGTCCGGATTCGTTGACCACCTCATGCGCATGAACGAGCGCTACGGTGCCGAAGGCGGCAACCAGTTTGCCGCCGGCATCACCTATTATTCGGTGCTCTCCATCTTCCCGCTTGCCATGCTGGTCGTGGCCACCGTCGCCGCCGTCTTGGCTAACCGCGAGGACCTGCTCAATGATCTGCAATCCCATATCACCAGTTCTATCGATGGCGATATGGGAGATACGGTCAATGAGATCTTGGATACCGCCATTGACCAACGCGGCGCCATGTTCGGCATCGGTGGTTTGACCACCCTGTGGTCCGGCCTAGGCTGGATGAATAACCTGCGCATCGGTATCTCGGCCATGTGGGGCATCGATGCCAACGAGGGCGGTTCCTTCTTGAAGAAGAAGTTGTCTGACCTGGTGGGCCTCATTGGCCTTATCGTGGCATTCCTCATCGCCTTTGGCGTGACCGCCGCCGGTTCCTCCGGCCTTACCCAGAAGATCTTTGAGCGCGTAGGAATCGAGTCCTTCTCGGGCATGGACTTGGTGATTTTCTATGTCGGCTTGGCTGTGGGCCTTCTGGCGAACTTCATCGTCATGTGGTGGCTGATTATGATCCTGCCGCGCACCAAGGTGCCGAAGAAGTCCGGCCTTATCGGCGCGGCCATTGGTGCGGTGGCTTTTGAGCTGCTCAAGCAGCTGTCCACACTCATCATGTCCTCTGCCACCGGCAGCCCCGCCGGCGCGGTCTTCGGCCCAGTCATCGTGCTCATGGTGGTCATGTACCTAATCTGGCGCGTGGTGCTGTACGTCTCCGCATGGACCGCCACCACCAAGGAGTCCCTGAAGTACGCTCACCCGCCGGTCCCAGAGCCGGCCGTTATTCGCGTCCGCAACGAGGTCAAGGAAGGCGCGCCTGCAGGTGCGACCTTCGGCGTTGGCGCCGCTGTAGGCGCCGCGGCCGTGGGCGCATGGAGCTTGTTGCGCCGTAAGTAAAATCTCCTCCTTAGAGGTGAGGACGCCGCTGCTGTTGGGCTTTAAGATGGAGCATTATGAACGCCAATGACATCGCACCGAATCTTTATGAGGAATGGGGACTAGATCGCCGCGATGGCGAGCACGAGCTTCTAGTTTTGCTGGAGTCCAAGGATGTGCTGCTACAGCAGCAAGGCCAAGACATTGAAGAGCCGCGGCGCGCGCAGCTGCGCATCGCTGCCAGTGTCTTGGGCTCTGCTGCAAAGCGGGCCGAATACGATAAGGCGTGCGCGGCGGGAGTGCGCCCCACCTGGGGAGACCTCGGGCAGCTGGGCGCGGTAGGGCAGTGGAATCCGCGGACACAGCAGGCCCAGCAGCAAGCTCAGTCCTTCCAGCCCGGTCAGGCGGCAGGGCCAGGGCGCCACGCTCAGCAGGAGCCGCGATTTACGCAGTCCGCGAGCCCCTATGGGTCGCCCTATTCGCGCAATCCTTTTGACCCGCAGCACAATCCATTTCCGCCGGCAACGGCGAACGCGGCCGTCCCCGCACCGTTGCTACAACATCCAGCGCCTGAAATTAGTCAGCGCGCCGGTCAAGACGCGCGCATCGGCATGGCCATCTTGGACCTATTCTTTTTCTCACTCATCAGCGGTAGCTTCGGCGGCGCACTGCTTTCTGGTGGCGCGGATGAACTCTCAACGTTTATCGGTTTTGCCATCATTACGCTGCTCTACGTTTTGGGCACTGAGTGTTGGCTCGGCGCCAGCCCAGCCAAGCTGCTGATGGGCTACACGGTGCGCGATGTCGACACCAAAGAGCGGCTTAGCCTCACCCAGTCCGCTAAGCGCCAGTGGTGGCGCCTAGTCAATATCGTGCCTGGCCCCGGTACGTTCGCCAGCTGGGTGGGCGCCGGCGTGCATAGCTTCACCATTTCGGAGAAGAATAACCGCCGTGGCACCCACGATGAGTGGGCTAACGCCGAAGTAGTGAAAAAGCACCCACGCAAATAGCCAGCAAAGCTACAGCGCCGGCGATGACCCAGCCGAGCCACCCCTGCGCCCCGTCCAACGAGGAGTTCGCTGATTGTGCCTGGGTATCGGGCGACGGTGTTGCTGCAGGGGATGCGGGGGAGTCGGCGTCGGAATGGGCGTCGGCAAGCAATTGCCCTACACCATCACCGGGATGCACCTTGTAGGCCTCGTGTAGCAGCTTCTGGGCCTGCTCCCACGCGCGCGGGCCGTGCTCCACGGTGGTATCGAGCAGCACCGCTTGCAGCCGCCGGCCATGGCGGTCGAGCGCACCGACGAAGGTATGGTGCGCGTCATCGGTAAAACCCGTCTTGCCACCAATGCCATCCGGATCGTTGAGGAAAAGCCCGTTATCGTTTCCTAGTTGGTAGCCTTCATAATCTCCCCAGCCCGGAAAATCTACGGAGTCCGTATCCACAATGCGCGCGAACGTCGGGTTATGGAAGGCCGCGCGGTAAATGCGGGAAATATCCTCGGCCGAGGTAGACATCCCCGGGGCGTCGAGCCCGGAGTAGCTGGCCGCGTACGTGGAATTCGTACCGATTTCAGCCGCCTTCTCGTTAACCTTGCGCAAAGTGGCCTCGTCGCCGCCCAATTCCTGCGCCAGCGCATGCGCAGCGTCGTTGCCCGAAGCCATGAGCAAGCCCTGCAAAAGCTGCTCCACCGTGTACGTGCCGCCTGGGCCGATGCCCACCGCGGAACCATCGATTTGCGCCGATTCTTCGCCCACCTCGACCTTCTGGTGCAGGTCCAACTCGTCGATGACCACGAGCGCTAGCAGCGCCTTAATGATGGAGGCCGGCCGGTACCGGCCGTTAGGGTCCTTCATCGCGACGATCTCGCCGGTGTCGATATCGGAGACCATCCAGGCTGCGGCCACCACATCCTTATCCACTTTGAATCCTTCAGGCAGGGTGGTGCCGCAGGGCTCATCGCTGTCCACCGGAGGCAACGGGGTGGGGGAGGCCTGCCCAGGAGCGAGGCGCTCCGAGGTGGTGGTCGCCTTTTCCGGGCGTTCGGAGTGCGGGCATTTATCGGTATCCGGCGCGGCGGTACGCGTGGTGGTTGGAGCGGTCGGCGTTTCCGCCAGTGCTAGCGGCGGGCCGCTCGCCAGCACGGCGGCGAGAGAACAAGCGAGAATTCTTTTCATGACATGACACATCTTAGGCCCGTGCTTACGATGGGACGCATGCATGACGCGCCATTGATTAGCCCCGAAAACAAGGACTCCGCCGCCGACGTGGTGGCGCACCTGCCTAAGGTCTCCCTCTTTGAGACCATTAGCTCCACGGCCGCTACGCCGGAGGAACTTACCGTGACCATCCGTGAGCGCAACGAGGCCCTGGCCGCAGACGGCGTGGTCTACGCGGAATTGCACCTGGATCCAGCAGCGATTGGCCTGGACGCTGCCGCGGTCGTCGAAGCCGCCGGTGCAGCCCGCATTCCTTCCCTCGACTCCCGCATAGTCCTGGCCGGCACGGTCCCTGAGGCAGCAGTGCCTGACGACGCCCCCGTGGTGGGTTACAACCTGCCGCAGGACCAGGCGAGCGCGGCCGCGGACTTCCGCGCCGCCTACCTGCCCACCCAGATTCACGTGGGGGAGAACTTCGCGGAAGTTGAGCGCGCCGCCCAGGCCGGCGTGAATCGCCTTATCCACCCGGTAAATATGATCGATGACTTCACTGCGAATATCGAAGGCATCGTGCCCGGCAAGGCCTCTGGCTACATCCGCGACCGCCATATCCCCCTGGTCTTTACCCCACTGGAGGAAGCCGAGGAGCTGACCGACCACCCACTGCCACTGCTGCAGCAGCTGGGCTTTACCTGCACTATTTCCTCGGGCGAGACCACCTTGACCAAGCAGTTCCTCGCGCTGAGTGAGACCTTTGGCTATGGGCTGGAGGAATTTTTCGATCTCACCGTCAAAGCGGTGGAGAATTCCTTCGCTGACCAGGAATTACGGCAGCATCTGCTAGAAACGGTTATCCTGCCAGCATACGAGGAACTTTCAGACCCCGAGCTGGCAGGCCCAGACACTGAAGAGTCTTTGGCAGACGCCGCTGAAGAAACTACTGACTAAAGGAGAATTACATGCCTTCCGTACTTTTTGTTGTTACCGCCGCTGAGGAATGGACCCTGGCCGATGGCACCAAGCGCCCGACCGGTTACTGGGCCGAGGAGCTTATTGCACCGCACCGCGCCTTCCAAGGCGCAGGCTGGGATATCCACTTCGCTACCCCCGGAGCAAAGGCTCCCGTCGTAGACGAGTACAGCCTGGAGGTACTGCCCGATAACGTGCGCATGGCGCAGGAAAACTACCTGGCAGAGTTGGGCGTAGCGCTCGAGCACCCGATGAACCTGGCCGATGTCAATGAGGAAGACTATGACCTCATTTTCTACCCAGGCGGCCATGGCCCGATGGAGGATCTGGCCTATGACCAGGATTCCGCTAAGCTTCTGCAGGCTCGCATGGATTCTGGCCGCAAGCTTGCTTTGCTCTGCCACGCCCCAGCGGCGATGCTGGCTGTAGATAACGAGAACTGGCCGTTCAAGGGCTACAAGATGACTGCTTTCAGCAATGCTGAGGAGGGCGAGGACGTCATCGCCGCCGCTAAGTGGGCGCTGGAGACCCGCCTGCGCGAGCTCGGCGCGGATTACCAGGAGACCGATCCGATGTCCCCGAACGTCATTGTGGATCGCAACCTGTACACCGGCCAGAACCCGGCTTCCTCTGAGCCGCTGGCACAGCGTATTCTGCGCGATTTCTAAATGAGCGTTTCGCGAGTTCTCAAGGCTGGGGCTGCCCTGACCGGCGTGGTCGGGGCAGCGGGCATGGCGGCGTATGCACTCAGCCGCCGGCCGTACCTGCGTGAGGTGGCACCGGGGCTGCGCAGCCCGATTTTGTACCTGCCTATGCACCTGCTTGCCGACGCCACCTTTGCCCGCGCCAGCCGCTTCTTTGCCAGCATCGACTTTTCCCGTCCGGTGCGGCACGCGGTGGATATTACGGAGTTTGCCGCTTCCTTCGATGGCCACGCCTTTAGTGCCCGCGTGCTTACCCCACGCGGCGATGCCCAGGGCGCAGCCACCGCTGGGCCGCGCCCCGTGGTGGTGTGGACGCACGGCGGCGGCCATCTCATTGGTGGTCCGGCCATGTATGACCTGCAAAATGCACGCATGGCGTCCGAGCTCGGTGCCATCGTGGTGGCCCCGCGCTACCACAAATCCACCCAGGAGCCGTTCCCCGCGGACCATGATGAGTGCTATGCCGCGTTGCGCTGGGTGCAAGAACACGGCGATAAGCTGGGCGGGGATACCTCGCGCATCGCGGTTGCCGGCGATAGCGCCGGCGGTGGCCTAGCCGCGGGCTTGGTCCAGCGGGCCTTTGATGAGGGCCATCCGGTCCGCGCGCTCGGCTTGGTCTATCCCATGCTGGATCACCGCACCACGGATAAGTCCGGTGCGGTGGGCCAATTCATCTGGACGGCGGGCCCGAACCGCGGCGCGTGGTCCATGTACCTGGGAGATGATCACCTGGATGTTGACCTGCCGCCCTATGCTTCGCCGGCCACGCGCACTGACCTCTCTGGGCTGCCCCCGACGTGGATCGGGGTTGGTGGCATCGACCTCTTCTGCGATGAATCCGTGGCCTTTGCCCAAGCCCTCGACGCGGCCGGCGTGGATACGACCCTCGACGTGTGGGCCGGCGCCTATCACGGCTTCGACCAGATTAAACCCAAGGCGCCACAATCGCGCGAGCTTATCGACGCCCTCATTGACCACCTCCGCCGTCACCTCTAAGGTCACGTACTAAGGGAGGACGAGCGATGAAATACAACACGCACGTGTCGTGGGTCGTAACTTTCGCCAGCGTGATTGTTCTCGGTCTGATTCTGGGCGGAGTCTTTGGAATAGGGACTCTAGGCCGCTCCATTATTGGACTCAGTTTGGCGATAGTGTGGCTGATTTTCGATAAATACATGCGCGACCGGACCCGGAGCCGACGCCAAGAGGAAGAAGCGCCGGGCCGCTAGACGCAAAAAGCCGCCCCTCTCCGTCCAGCTGCTGTGCAGTGGGGCAGAGGCTAGGGCGGCGGATGCCACGCGCGGCCGAGGCCGCGCGAACCGTGCAGGTTTAGAACTTAGAGAAGCGCTTGATGAGCATATCTTCCAAGCCCTTCCAGGACTCGGCGTGCTCGTTATATGGCTTGGACGGTACGTAGCCGGCGTGCTCGGTGGAGCCGAGCATGTAGCCCAAGTAGTCCTGCAGGCGCGGGTGGGCCAGCATATAGGAGTTAATGGAATCGTCGCCGGCCCAGTCAGCGGCATCGGCGCATACTTCATAGCAGCGCGCCATCTGATCGGAATCGACGGCCTCTGGGCCCTTTTCGATATCGCGCACGATGCCATTGAAAGAGTACTGGTTATCCGGGTGGACCTGAACTTCTAGCTCGCCGGCATTAGCGGCGGCGACAACCTCTTCCCAGGTGGATACGCGGGCTAGGTCGTGGTCATCGTTGTCCATGATCCAGCGCACCAGGGTCTTCGGGGAATCGAAGGTGAAGATCTCGCCCCACTTGCCCAAGAAGATGGGCTTGCCGTCCAGGTAGGTGCGCAGGGTGTAGACAGACTTGGACTGCGCGGTGATCTTGATGGGATCGATGCCAGCGGCGGCCCACGGGGAATTATCGTACGGGTCAGCGGCCTCGGCGGCGGCCTTGCGCTTTTCCTCGGCTTCCTTGGCCGCTGCAGCGGAGGCGGCAGCAGCAGAAGAGATGCGCTCCTTGGCATCGGAAACCTTGGCCGCATCAAAGTCATCGCTGGAGACCACGCGAACGTGCTTATCCAGGTCCTCGATGACCTTCTTCCAGTTACCGGCGATGACGTGGCCCACGCCGGACCACTCGCTCATGCCCTGTTCGCCGGAGTAGTGGTCGGCGCCACGGGAGACATTGCGCAGGATGGAGTGGGAGGCGAAGAAGATGGTGGTGTGCTCTGCACCGGCGACGTCGGCAAGCGCGGAGGCTATCTCCAGGTTGCGGGCCACCGTGGATACGTTCCGGTGGCTCGGGCGACCAGCCAGCGCCTCCGGCATGCCGATGAGGTCATACTCATCGCGCTCCGCCGGGGTAACGCGGTCCGCATCGCGGCCAGCAAACTGGTCCCACTGCGGGTGGTCCAGCAAATCATGCTTAGTGCCAGACTCCACGAAGCACAGCAGCTCGGCGGGTGAGTTAAAGGCTAGGACGGCCTCGTCGTCGCCCAAAAAGGCCTGCCACTCGGAGCCATGTTGGCGCCACTTGGGTGCCCAGAGGGTATAAAAATCGCCCTCGGTCAGCGAGAGCTTTACAGGTACAATTGCGCGGGTGCTCATGGCGTTTTAGTCTACCCAACGCCCTAAGCAGTGCGCGAGAGCGCACCGGCCTTAGGCTGTGGGGCGCCAAAAGCCTTTGAATTGCATGCCCATATTCGTGGTGCGCAGTGGGTTGGTTTGCACCGGATCACCGGCCTCCACGATTTCGCCATTACCGGAATACATTGCCACGTGCCCATCCCATACCACCAGGTCACCGGGCTGCAATTGATCCGCACTGACCTGCTGACCAACCGCCTGCTGGTCCGCCGTGCGCGGCAAGTCCACTCCGGCCTGTGAATATGCCCATTGGGTAAGGCCCGAGCAATCAAAGCCACCGTTTCCGGTGCCACCCCACACGTAGGGTTGTCCCACTTGGCTCTTCGCCGCGGCGACCGCGGCCTGCCCGGCGGCCGAACCACCCTCGGCAGAAGGCTCTGGTGCGAGCGGGGGAGAAGATACCTCGTGTGCGGGAGCATCGGCGCCGGCACCAGCGCCCGCCGCAGATTGTGCCGGAAGAGCGGTGGCTTGCTGAGCACCGGTGGGGCTTACTGGGGCGTCGGCAAGCGCGGAGTGCACCGGCCGCTGCGCTACCGGCTGCAAGGACTGAGCGGCCGCGCTGAGATCGCCCATCAGGCGCTGCACGCGGGCAGTAGCCATGCCCAAGTGCTGGGAGATAAGCGCGCGCAGCTGAGCCAGAGCAGCGGCACGCGCCGATGGATCCAGCGACAGGAAACCCAGCGCAGTGGGCAGGGCCTGGCGTACCAGCTGCGTGGCGATGCCCACCAGATCCCGGATGGTGCCCGCCACCAAGGCGCGGGCCTGGCCGAGCGCGGCAGAAATGGTTGCATTATCGAGATCGATACTTTTTGCCGATTCGAGTAGGGGAGCGGGATTGCCGTGGGCGATAGCGGCCAAAGGCTCGGCGGCGGAAAGATCCGGCACACGAGGAAGCTCAACTTCCGGAAGCTGCGCCGGTTGCATGGTGGCAATCTGCTTAAGCGCGGTATCGAGCATCTACATCGCCGCCCCAAGGTGCTGGCCTAGCGAGGCATCGGTGTCTTCTGCCTCGCGCGACATCTGGAAACCGGAGTGGGCAACCTGCCCCATATCGTTGCGCAGCACGCTCATGCGCGCGCCCACATTATCGAGCGCGGCATGCACCGCCTCGTTGAAAGCGGTGAATGCGGAATCTTCAGGCAAAACGGGATGGGGCGGATTCTCCCCTTGGGACTGGGCGTGCAGGTCGCGGGCGAGGTGGCGGGCATAGTCAGTATCGATCGTGAAAGGTCTCATGCCCTATTGGACTGCCCGATGGCCCATTTGGTTCCCAAAAAGTTTAAAGTGGTGGTCATGGACATCCACGTAGTAGACCACCCGCTTGCCGCCTCCCGCCTTACCCTCATGCGCGATGCGCGTAGCGACAACTCCGCCTTCCGCGCCGCCCTGAAAGACTTGGGCGCCATGCTTGTCTATGAAGCATCCCGCGACCTTGCCGTGGAGAATTTCGACTGCGCCACCCCGGTTTCTACCGCACAGGGCACCCGCCTGCAGGACCCGCCCATTATCGTGCCGATCATCCGCGCTGGGCTGGGCATGGTGGACCCGGCCCTGTCTATGATTCCGGATGCACAGGTCGGCTTCATTGGCATGGCGCGCAACGAAGAGACGCACGAGCCAGTGCCATACCTGGAGGCATTGCCGGAGGACCTGACCGGCCGCACGGTGTTCGTGGTGGATCCAATGCTGGCCACCGGTGGTTCCCTGCTGCACGCATTGCGCCTGCTTGCCGATCGTGGCGCCACCGATATCACCGCCATCTGCATGGTCTCGGCGCAGCCGGGTGTGGATGCGCTGGCTGAATCCGATCTGCCGGTGCGCCTAGTTACCGCCGCTATCGATCCTTCGCTCAACGAGGATGCTTATATCGTGCCGGGCTTGGGCGATGCCGGCGACCGCCTCTACGGTCCGCGCAATATCGACCTTTAAGGTAATCTTCTCCCTGGAAAGGCGACCGCACTTTCCAGGGGGAGAATATGAGTTTCATTCATCTAATGTGGTCGAGCTACGGCCACGGATTTTCGCAACAATTGCGGCGGGTGCGACAGCGTCGGGGGATTTCGCAGCAGGCGCTGGCGGAGATTTCTGGGGTCTCGCGCAGCCAAATTTCCAATCTGGAGCGCAACGAAAATGGCGTGCACGCCATGGCCGATCCGCAGCTGTCTACGGTATATAAGCTGGCCTTGGCTCTAGAAATCCCGCCGGCGGTACTGCTGCCGGCCGGCGGGGACGTGGTGGAAGGGCACTTGGCTGATTCCGCGGTGGTCGTCGCCGAGGACGTCGCGCCTTTCCCGCGGGGATACGTGGACCGGCGTAGGTTTGCTGCCACGTGGAATGGCGCCTTGAGCTAGCGCACCCCGCATTACCACCTGAGTTACTGAACCACATGGTCTAGTTGTAGACTTTGCACCCGGACGTATTTCAACGACAGGGAAGGCACGCGGATGATCTCGGAATTCATCAACGAGTGGTTCAATGCCCACCGTGCGGAGGTCATCGCGTGGCGGCGCCATATCCACCGCTACCCGGAAACCGCGAACCAAGAGGTGGAAACCACCAACTTCCTAGCCACCGTTCTGCAGGACTATGGCTTGGAGCCGCAGCGCTTCCCACAGACCGGCCTCATGGTAGATATCGGCCCCGATACGGAACTAGGCCGGCTGGCCTTCCGCGCCGATATCGACGCCCTGCCGGTCACCGAGGTCACCGGCCTGGAATTTACCTCCGAGGTTCCCGGAAAAATGCATGCCTGCGGCCACGACGTGCACACCACCGTGGCGCTCGGCTTGGCCTGTGCGTTGGCGGATTTCCAGCGCGTCCACGACCTGCCGCTAGGCATTCGCGTCATCTTCCAGCCGGCCGAGGAGGTGTGGGTCGGCGGTGCGACCGACGTCATTGAATGGGGCGCGCTGGAGGGAGTACATTCCATTTTTGCCATCCACGCCGAGCCCAAGCTGCGCGTGGGGCGCATCGGTATCCGCGCCGGGGCGATTACTTCTGCTACCGACGTGGTGGAGCTCAATATCAAGGGCCCGGGCGGGCATACCTCCCGGCCGCACCTGTCGGCTGACGTTGTGTATGCCTTGGGCAAGGTGATAACCGAACTGCCCGCGCTGCTCTCGCGCCGCGTTGACCCGCGCACCGGCACCGTTTTGGTCTTTGGCCAGGTCAATTCCGGCTACGCCCCGAACGCTATTCCGGAGACCGGCAGCCTGACCGGCACCATGCGCACGGCCGATATTGGCATCTGGCGCGATATGCAAAGCCTCTTTACCGAGCTGGTGGAGCAAATCCTCGCGCCGGTAGGCGTTGAGCATGAGCTGACCTACAACCGGGGTGTTCCGCCGGTGCTTAACGACGACGTCGCCACCGCCCTGCTTGCCTCCGCCGCCCAATCCATCGACCCGCAGGCCGTAGTGCAAGCCCCGCAGTCCTCCGGCGGCGAGGACTTTTCCTGGTACCTAGAAAAGGTCCCCGGTTCCATGGCGCGGCTTGGCTGCTGGTCCGGCGAGGGCGAGCAGCATGACCTGCATATGGGTGATCTCATTGTGGACGAGCGGGCTATTGGCGTGGGCATCAAGCTCTTCGGCGCCGTGGTTGAGCAGTTCATAGGGGAGAATGCGGAGACAGACTAACGCGCTGAAAGGTTCTACACGTTAAACTCGTAGGCGACTTTTAAAGTGGAGCCGATAAAGGAGCATGTGCGTGTTGAACCAGACCAAGCGAATCGTCATCATCGGCGGCGGCCCAGCCGGCTATGAGGCAGCGTTGGCAGGTGCTAAATATGGTGCGGAAATCACCATTATTGAAGACCAAGGCATGGGCGGTAATAGCGTTATCTTGGACTGCGTTCCTTCCAAGTCCTTTATCGCCGGCGCCAATATTAAGACCGACCTGCGCCGCGCCGAGGATATGAAGCTCAACGAGGGCATTGGCCAAGCCGACCTATCGCTCACCGCGCTGAATAAGCGTGTGCAGGACCTAGCAAGCAACCAGTCCTCCGATATCCGCGCCACGGTGGAATCCCTAGGAGCCCGCGTTATCGACGGCCGCGGCTACTTCCCAGAGGATCAGGAAGCCGATGCCTTCGGCGGCCACAAGGTTACCGCCGTATTTAACGAGGACGGCCACGAGGAAACCATCGACGCTGACCTCGTCCTGGTAGCTACCGGCGCGACCCCACGCATTCTGCCGGGCGCGCAGCCAGACGGCGAGCGCATCCTCACCTGGCAGCAGGTATACAACCTCACCGAGCTTCCCGAGCACCTCATCGTCGTCGGCTCCGGCGTGACCGGCGCCGAGTTCGTCTCCGCCTTCGCTGAGCTGGGCGTGAAGGTCACCATGGTTGCCTCCCGCGACCGCATTTTGCCGCATGACGACGCCGACGCGGCCGACGTCCTCGAGACCGTGCTGAGCGAGCGCGGCGTGGAATTGGAAAAGAACTGCCGCGTGGAAACCGTCAACCGCACCGAGGACGGCAACGTCCTGGTCACCACGCAGGACGGCCGCGAAATCACCGGCTCCCACGTCATCATGTCCATCGGCTCCATCCCGAATACCCAGGACCTCAAGCTGGAGAATGTCGGCGTAGAAACCGCCAAGTCCGGCCACATTCAGGTCGACCGCGTCTCCCGCACCAATATCGCCGGCATCTACGCCGCGGGCGACTGCTCTGACCTCTTCCCGCTGGCATCTGTTGCCGCAATGCAGGGCCGCGTAGCCATGTACCACGCACTAGGTGAGGGAGTTTCCCCGCTGCGCTTGAAGACCGTGGCCAACGCCGTCTTCACCCGCCCAGAAATCGCCGCCGTCGGTTTCACCCAGGCAGAGATTGAGGCCGGCGAAGTCGCCGCCCGCACCATCACCATGCCGCTTAATACCAACCCGCGCGCCAAGATGCGCTCGCTGCAGCACGGCTTTGTCAAGCTCTTCTGCCGCGCCACCTCCGGCCGCGTTATCGGTGGCGTCATCGTTGCGCCGACCGCCTCCGAGCTCATCCTGCCCATTGCCATGGCTGTGACCAACCAGCTCACCGTGAACCAGCTGGCCGATTCCTTCGCCGTATACCCGTCCCTGTCGGGCACCATCACCGAGGCTGCGCGACGCCTCGTTGCCCACGACGATTTGGAGTAAAGCTTCCTTCGCTTTTTGAGGACGCCTTTCCCAAGTGGCATTAGCCTCCTTAGCTCTGAGAACCCTGAGTCATTCTTGAGCTAAGGAGGTTTTCTTGGTACTGACTGCCCATTGCGCTTCGCCGGAAGGTTTTGTGTCGCAGCAAGCTCGATGCGGACATTCATCCCAGGCGCGTTGCTGTAACGCGTTCTGTCGGCAATAGCGAGGTGTTATGGTCAGGTCATGACAGGCAAACATGGCGCGTCCGAGGGAATCGGTATTGCAGAGCTAGATCTTTCAAAGATCGGAAAATATTTGACTCCGCGTCTTGATAGTTTCACTGCCTCGGACAACCGTTACTTTCACGAAGGAACCTGGAAAGAACCCAAATTCACGGTTGTTGCTATTGCTCGCCATGAAGTAGCTATCGATACTGTCATAGCCGTTGAGGCTGACTTCGAGGCCGGCTTGGCTTTTGCTGGGTATGAAGTGGTGGGGGCTGGTATGCGTTACGGCGCTACCTTGAGTGAGTTTGTCCTGTATAACGCAGTGGCTTCACATCTTTGGGCAGACCAGCTGGCCGGGGATTACCCAATCGGACAAATCGATTTCACGACTCCCGATAAAATCACCTGGCCGACGCACTACGAACACGAGATTTATCTGCACACCGTGGAAGAGCGACTTGAGTTCAGCCAAGGCAGACTTGGAAGTGACGATTTCTGGCTGAATTCGGATTTCATCGAATCACTCAATCGTGGATGAATCTTCTTTGGCATGGAATTTGAAATAAGTGCGGGGTAGTAAGCCCCGCACTGGCTGAGTTTTGCTCTAAGGCTGGATGTGCCGCGCAATGAAGTGGATGCCAGCCGAGCAAATGACGATGCTTAAGCCCGTGAAGAAGAATAGGCCGGGCCAGGGGGCGCCAATTCTCATTTCCCCGAAAGCCTCGATAAGGGTAATCAGGAGACCATTTGCTAGAGCAAGGCCCACAATAATGCCGATGATGAACAGAATCCGCGCTAGGAGGGAGCTTTGATTGGCGCTACTTACCACCGACCCTATGAGCGCGCCAATATATCCGACCAGCAGGTGACCGCAGGCGAAGCTGCCGTACGTGGCTATGTAGCTAAGAATGGGACGTGTGCCGAATACGCTGGAGGTAACAACCCAGGAAGGAAAAATATCGTCCCCGCCCTGCCGTGCGATGTAGTAGATAACCCAGGCTACAGCACCGAAACTAAGTGAGCCTAACCACAATGTTGCATGCATGCTGGCGAGCCATTTGCGAGGTCTTATTCCTAAACCGCGCAAAGCACGATACTCGGTCGCAGCGAAAGCGCAGTAGATTCCCCAGAGAAGGATCGCTACAAAGTCCCAGTAAAACCCTGCTGGACCCACTGCCGAGGAGTCATTCCTCAATAAGTAGGGCAGGGCCCACAGCAACACGACGATGATGCTTATGACGATGAGCGCCTTGGTGGCGTTGAGATTAAAGGTCTTGAGTGTCTGCATGGCTAGGACTCCTCTTGTGGGGTGCGGGCGGATTCGTGGGCGCGGGAGACAAGGGAATCAATGAGTTGGCCGTCGTCGAGGTAGGAGACGGTGACCTGGGCGGCGGCTGCGGTATCGGCCGGGAACGGGGTCGGGCACCAGGCGTGCACCTTGGCGGTGGAGCCAAGGGAGGAACGGTGGAGGGGGAGGGCGTCGGCAAGCGCGAGTGCTTGCTCCACGTCCTTGGTGCTGCCGCTAAGCACGGGGTAGTGCGGCCTTTGGGATTCCAGGTCGGTGGGCTTATTGACCGTGCCGTCGTGCACGGTAATGACCTGGTCAACCAGACCGACGAGGTCCTCGGCGCGGTGAGAAGAAAGCAGCAGCAGCCAGTCCTGGGTGCCGGAGGCGTGGGCGATAATGAGCTCGCGCAGGCGCGTGCGCGTCGGCGCGTCCAGGCCGTTGAAAGGTTCATCGAGGAGGGTGACCGGCGTGCGCGCAGCCAGGGCAGTGGCACAGGCAACCAATTGGCGCTGGCCGGTGCTCAAAGAGCGGTTCTTGCTGCGCTTATCGATGCCCATCTTATCCAACAGCTCCTCCGCATACCCCACGGCGAATCCCTCACGTACGTGCTCTGCGGCGCGCAGGTGCTGGCGCACAGTGGAACCGGAGAGCAGAATATCGGCTCCGGTGCGCGCGATCCCCACCTGTGGGGTATCGATGCTGCCCTTGGTAGGAAGGAATCCCGCTACCGCACGCAAGAGCGTGGTCTTGCCCGCGCCATTGGGGCCGATAAGCCCATACATGCCGGCGGTGAGCTCTAGGTGTGGCACGTGCAAGCGGCGCTTGCAGGTGACGTTCTTCAACTTAAGGTGCGTCATGATGGTCTCCTTCGGCTTCGATGAGGTCGGCGATATCGCTGGCGCTTAAGCCCAGCGCGGCTCCTTCTTTCAGGAGGGGAACGATGAAGTCTTCCCTGAGTGATTCTTGGCGTTGATGGCGAACCTTCTCGCGCGCGCCTTCGCGTACAAACATGCCCAAGCCGCGGCGTTTTTCCAGCAGCCCTTCCTCGAAGAGGACGGTCAGTGCCTTGGCGGAGGTAGTGGGATTGACGGAATGGAAAGCCGAAAGTTCATTGGTGCTAGGGGCGCGTTCTCCCTCTGGGAGTTCGCCGGAAATAATCATGTCCCTGATTCCTCCTGCCAGTTGCTGGTAAATAGGCCGGGTGTCACTCATGCTGCGGCCTCTCTAATTCGTGGCATATGACTCCCTTTCTGGTGTATGGGTTAACCACCTATGTGGGTAACCATATAGGTGTTTATGAATCTGGTCAATACGAAGCGGGTTGGTCTGGCAGGTGTCCCCGCTGCATATTTTGTTGAACCAAAAATTTACAACATTTACAGGAAGGTCAAGCGCGTTATTACTGGTCGGGCTGCAGAAATCTCTCAGACGTTGCTTTAATCGCTGGTTGGTGTGGCGAACTCCGCTTGAAAATGGGCAGACAAGAAAGGTTTCGATCTCTAAACTGAGATACGGATCACCCAACAGGAGGCGTTGCATCGCGGCGTCTTCCGAGCTGAAAGGAACACAGAAGTGGCTAATCCCGCGCTTCCATCGTTCAAAAAGATTCTGGTAGCCAACCGTGGCGAAATCGCCGTGCGTGCATTCCGCGCTGCTTTTGAGACCGGGGCAAAGACCGTCGCGGTCTATCCTCGCGAAGACCGTAACTCCTTCCACCGCGCCTTCGCGGATGAAGCCGTCCGCATCGGCGGTGAGGGGCAGCCGGTCAAGGCATACTTGGACATTGATGAGATTATCCGCGCCGCCAAGAAGGCCGAAGCGGATGCCATTTACCCCGGCTACGGATTCCTTTCGGAGCGCGCAGATCTAGCCCGTGCGTGTGAGGACAATGGCATTAAGTTCATTGGCCCGACCCCAAGCACGTTGGATCTCACCGGTGATAAGGCTGCGGCAGTTAGTGCGGCGAAGGAAGCTGGGCTGCCGACGTTGCAGGACTCGGAGCCATCGACGGACGTCGATAAGCTGGTGGAATACTCCAAGGACTTTAACTTTCCTGTCTTCGTTAAGGCTGTCGCCGGTGGCGGCGGGCGCGGCATGCGCTTCGTGGAATCCGAGGATCAGCTGCGCGAAAAGGCGGCCGAGGCTTCGCGCGAGGCGGAGGCGGCGTTCGGTGACGGCAGCGTGTACCTGGAGACTGCGGTCATTAAACCACAGCACATCGAGGTGCAGATTCTGGCCGATAGCCAGGGCAACGTGGTTCACCTCTTCGAGCGCGACTGCTCGGTGCAGCGCCGCCACCAGAAGGTGGTAGAGATTGCGCCGGCGCCGTCGCTGGATTCCGAGCTGCGTGACCGCATTTGCCAGGATGCGGTGAAGTTCTGTGAGCACATCAATTACGAGGGTGCGGGTACCGTGGAATTCCTCGTCGATGAGCGTGGCAACCACGTCTTCATCGAGATGAACCCGCGTGTGCAGGTGGAGCACACCGTGACCGAGGAAATCACCGGCGTAGACATCGTCAAGGCCCAGATGAATATCGCGGCCGGCGCATCGCTGGAAGATATTCACCTCGCCCAAGACAAGATTTCCATCACCGGTTCTGCCCTGCAGTGCCGCATCACCACCGAGGACCCGAATAACGGCTTCCGTCCCGATACCGGCACGCTGACCGCGTATCGTTCGCCGGGCGGCGCCGGCGTGCGCCTAGACGGTGCAACTTCCGTGGGCGCAGAGGTTTCGCCCAACTTCGACTCTCTGCTGGTGAAGATGACCTGCCGTGGCGTCAATTTCGAGCAGGCCGTGCAGCGCGCCCAGCGTGCGCTCAACGAGTTCTATGTCTCCGGTGTGGCCACCAATATTGGCTTCCTGCGCGCCCTGCTGCGCGAGCCGGACTTCACCCAGACCCGCGTGGACACCGGATTCATCAACGCGCACCCGCACTTGCTCAAGGCACCGCCCGCAGTCGATGAGTCTGGTCGAATCCTCGAATACATCGCGGAGACCACAGTTAATAAGCCCAACGGTAAGCGCCCGACGGCTCTGCGCCCATTTGATAAGCTCCCCGAGCTAGACCTTTCCGAGCCGCTACCGCGCGGTTCCCGCGATGATTTGCTCGAGTTTGGACCACAGAAGTGGGCAGAAAAGATTCGCCAGCAGGATGCGCTGATGGTTACGGATACCACCTTCCGTGACGCCCACCAGTCCCTGTTGGCCACCCGCGTTCGTGGCACTGCTTTGGTTTCTGCGGCCGAGGCCGTAGCGCGCATGACTCCGAACCTCTTCTCCGTTGAGGCTTGGGGCGGTGCGACTTATGACGTCGCCATGCGCTTCCTCCACGAGGATCCGTGGGTCCGCTTGGACTTGCTGCGTGAGGCCATGCCGAACCAGAACATCCAGATGCTCCTGCGCGGCCGCAATACCGTGGGCTATACCCCGTACCCAGATTCGGTCTGCCGTGGCTTTGTCCAGGAAGCAGCCAAGTCCGGCGTGGACGTCTTCCGCATCTTCGACGCACTTAACGACGTCTCTCAGATGCGCCCCGCCATCGATGCCGTACTCGAGACCAGTACCACCGTTGCTGAGGTGGCCATGGCGTACTCCGGTGACCTTGCCTCGCCGAAGGAGAACTTGTACACGCTGGATTACTACCTCAAGCTGGCCGAACAGATTGTGGAATCTGGCGCCCATATCCTCGCCATCAAGGATATGGCGGGTCTGCTTCGCCCTGAGGCTGCTTCCAAGCTGGTCATGGCGCTACGCAAGGAATTCGATCTGCCGGTGCACGTGCACACGCACGATACCGCGGGTGGCCAGATGGCTACTTATTACTCGGCCGCCCTGTCTGGCGCAGACATTGTCGACGGCGCCTCCGCGCCGCTGGCCGGTACCACCTCGCAGCCGTCGCTGTCCGCCCTTATTGCCGCGTTCTCTCAGTCCAAGCGCGATACCGGCATCGACCTGCAGGCCGTATCGGATCTCGAGCCCTACTGGGAGGCCGTGCGCCAGCTCTACGCCCCATTTGAGAACGGTATCCCTGGCCCGACCGGTCGCGTGTACAAGCATGAGATTCCAGGCGGCCAGCTGTCCAACCTGCGTGCCCAGGCCGCTGCCCTTGGCTTGGCGGACCGCTTCGAGGTCATCGAGGACACCTATGCAGCAGTCAATGAGATGCTGGGCCGTCCTACCAAGGTCACCCCGTCCTCCAAGGTTGTGGGCGACCTCGCCCTGCACCTTGTCGGTGCAGGCGTCGACCCTGCGGACTTCGCTGCCAACCCCACCAAGTTCGATATTCCGGACTCGGTCAACCAGTTCCTCCGCGGCCAGCTCGGTACCCCTCCGGGCGGTTGGCCGGAGCTGCGCGATAAGGTGCTCGATGGCCGCGAGGAAACCGGCGCCCAGGTGAGCGAGGTTCCTGCGGAAGAGCAACCGCATCTGGAATCCGATAACTCGGATGAGCGCCGCGCCAGCCTGAACCGCCTCCTGTTCCCGAAGCAGTTCGAGGAATTCAACGAGTTCCGCCGCAAGTACGGCAACACGGAAGCATTGACGGATACCACCTTCTTCTATGGTCTTACCGAAGGCGAAGAAAAGGTCGTCCACTTCTTCCCGGAGGACTCCACCGATCGCGCCGACCTCAAACAGGTCGTGGTGCGCCTCGACGCCGTGGGCGAGCCGGACGAAAAGGGCATGCGTAACGTGGTTCTCAACGTCAACGGCCAGATTCGCCCGATGAAGGTCCGCGATGAGAACGCCGAATCCACGGTCGCTACCGTAGAAAAGGCCGACCCCTCCAACGAGGGACACGTCGCCGCACCATTCGCCGGCGTGGTCAACCCCACCGCCAAGCCTGGCGACGAGGTTAAGGCCGGCGATCAAATCGCCGTCATCGAGGCGATGAAGATGGAAGCATCCATTTCCGCCACCAAGGATGGTGTGGTCGAGCGTGTAGCCATCGGCCAGGCCACCAAGGTGGAAGGCGGCGACCTCATCGCCGTTATCAACTAACTGACTGACGCCAGCGCCCCGCTTCCTTCGAGCAAACCTCTAGGAAGCGGGGCGCTGTGCTGTCTGTAGGCGGCTTTTCGCGATTTTCGTCCATATAAACCACCAAAACCGTCGACGAAATCGGTGGTTTATATGGACGAAAATCTTGATTCAGCGGGGAGGGCTAAAATTTTCAGCCTAGTAGGAAAGGTAGCGCTATTGAGCCGACCAGAACCAGAAGCGTGATGATAAGGAATGCCTTGGCCTGCCAGCGGGCGAAGTTGAACGACACGCCTGTGCCGAAGCGCTTATCCCCTAGTACCGCCGGATCCTCCGGGTTGTAGTACATAACGCCCCATTTATAGAGGTGGTCATTGTCCGGTGATTCTTTGTCTTCATCGGGAAAGCGGATTCCACGCAGTTGCTCAGATAATTGAGATTGTTTGTAGAGAAGAAATGCAACCAGTCCGATGCTGCCACCGATGGTAAGCACCAACATCGTGATAACGGCGGCGCCGTTGAATCGCTGAAATTGCGGTACAGGGCCGGTTACTTGCATGAAGGCCATGCCGGCACACATGAGCAGGGTGAGAACTCCCATTCCGGTATTCGTGAAGGCGAGGTTGGCCTCGTTGCGCAGCCGAGCTTTAATGCTGCGTTCTGAACGTGGGGATACCTCACTATGTGCGATAAAAGAGCAGATGATGGCGAAAAGCAAGAGCATTCCTAAGGCGATGAAGGAGATAGAAAATACGCTGCCGATATTCTTTTCGCTCCAATTATCCGCCTCCATGGAAGAATTCCAGTGCACTGGAACGGGGTCAGGAATATCGGACCAGTGGGAAGAGGTGATGATGGCACCGGCCGCGATGCACAACAGCGAGGCGAGCATTGTTATCCACGGAAAAGTCGGCGTGGGGATGCCTTCGAATTCGGGTGTGCCAATGGCGTTGGTGGAAACACGAGCAGCGATGGTGGTTTCGACCTCGTCGAACCAACCGCCGGTCTTTTTCGCCGCGATGATGCGGCGGCGTTGAGAGATGTAGGCCCACAAGCCGCCGAGCGTCACCAAGAGGGACGGTACGGCGGCGAGGAGTGGCAATTTCCAGGCAAAGAGGGACAGAATTGTTGCCGCGATGCCGCAGCCCCAAGTATGGACCTTGTATCCAGCAAGAGCAGAGGTAACTGCACTATCGGAAAGGTAGTCCTTTGGCACGCGCACACCGAGCGGTGTGCCGGGTGAGGCAAGGGAGGGGGCTTTGGCCATAATCCAAGTAATTGCGAGAGTTGTGGCGGCCATTAAGAGGGCGAAAATCATGACGATACTTCCAAGTGTTTAAGAGTGGAGCTGAGGTGGGTGTGGAGCTCATCTGGGCTAAAGCCTTGGGCACGGGCGAGCGCAACTACTCGGCCTAATTGCTCAGCTAGTTGTCTTTCTTGAGCCTCGGTGTGAGCGCCGGGTCTGACGATGGAGCCGGAGCGGCCGGCGGTTTCAATGAGGCCGTCAGAGACCAAGAGGTCGTACGCCTTTTTTACGGTGGCTGGGTTGATGCCTATGTCTTTGGCGACGCGGCGGACAGGATCTAACTTGTCGCCATCAGAGAGCTGGCCGCGAGCTATGGCCAGTACTAATTCATCGTGGATTTGTTGGAAGACGGGGACATCTGAATCGGGGTTGAGGTTAATGAACATCTGTCACCTCCAATCTTTAGTCTGTATTACTTATGGTAACACACACTGTGTTATGTGAGGTAATACAGAATAAAGCTCAAAAGAAATCCCCAGGTATGTGCAACTTATTGAAGTGACGTACCTGGGGAAAGTGCAGGGCGACTAGAAAAAGAGGACCACAGCTATGGCCGCAATGCCGTAGCCACCGCGCAGGAAGTAACCGAAGACTTCGGGGGAGAATGAAGCACCGAATCCGCCGGTGTCGATGATGTTCATAGTGGTCACTCGCGCTGGGCGGGAGCGCTTGAAAGAGGCATAGGTAAGTCCTAAACAGCACGCGGCGAGTACGAGTACAGGCAGCTTCCACACGGCGGCGATGAAGGCGGTACCGAGAACGGTGGCACCGGCTGTCGCGGTCAAGGGAAGTCCCCAGTCGGGCCAGGTTCCGTCGATGATGCGGCCAAAGGATGCGGCGCGGCCGGTGGCGGCGCTGACGATGGTCCATGCGGCAGCGAATCCCATGAGCCCCAGGCTGCCGAGTTGTGGGACAAGGCCTAGAGTGAGGCCGATGACAGCTACCGCGCCGAGCGGGATGTACCAGCGGCGGTATAGGCGCCGGAAAAAGAGGCAGCTGGGCGACGCCGTGGCGCGCGAGCTGGGGCGCAGGCGCGCCGACTGGGAGGCAATGGCATCGGCAGAAACCTCAGAATCCAAAAGCCCAAAGGAAGACGAGCCGACGGCACGGGTGCGGCCCGCACGAAGAAGCGAGGCGAGGTCGAAGGAACGCCAGCCGAGCGCTATGCGCAGCAAGGGGAGGGCCATCGCCGCATAGAGCGGAAGGCGCAGCGACGTGCACAGGGCTAGGCCGAGGAGGCTCACGCCGGCGAGCTGGGCAATGGACAGCTTATCGACGCCCCGCATACGCCCCCGCGGCCTGTCCACATAGACCCACCGGCTGAGCGAAAGGCTGCGCAGCGGATAGAGCGCTTCAAGAAGAACGATGAGGGCGAGGGAGCCGAACGCAGCGCCAATGGTCGCGGTGGCGGGAAGAGACGCGGCTGTGCGCTGCGCGAGCGAGGGCAAAACCTCGGCGGCATTCTGCCAAGCGTAGACACTGACGCTCGCGATTAGCGCCGCGATAAAGGCGTAATAGATGGTCGAAGAGGCGTGGGATAGAAGCTTCATGAAATTTCCACCACTTCATCACAGGCATCGAAGATGGCCGGAGAGTGGGAGGCCAGCACTACACAGCGACCCTCGGCGGCGAGGTGGCGCAGCTCCTCGGCCAAGAAGGCGGTCCAGGTGTGGTCAAGGTGGCGCTCGGGTTCGTCGATAAGCAGAGCCTTGGCCGGCTGATAGAGCTGGGCGGCGAGGTAAACGCGCTGGCGCTGGCCAGAAGAAAGGTCGCTGACCACGGAGTTTAGGATGGCGTCGTCGATAGCCCAGAGCTCATGGACCTCGGCAAAGTCTACGCCGGAGCGGCGCGAAAGCAGGGTGAAGTGTTCGCCGACGGTGAGGTCGGGCAAGAAGACCGGGTCCGCGACTGCGATGACGGAGCCGGCGGCCTCTGCGCTGCCGGGCCCGGTGCCGTCGATGGTAACGGTGCCCTCGAGTGGGGCAATCTCGCCGCTCAACGTCTGCAGCAGCGTAGATTTACCCGCACCATTGGGGCCCTTCAAGCCGTATACGCGACCGGCGTCGAAGGTGCGATTCAGGCGCCCTAAAGCGGTGGAATGTCCATAAGTTGCATCTATTTTCAGCATCGTAGCTAGGTTAGCAGGAGGGCGGCCGGACCTAGGGGCGAGCTAGAAGCGGCGGAAGAACTTACCGGGGTCGAGCTCTTCAAATCCGGGCAAGGGCTCAGCGGAAGAGATGCCGGGGGCAGTCTGCTCGGCCGCGAGGTCGATGGCGTTGGCAATAAGCAACTCGCGGGCGGCGGGGTCATCGCTGGAGACGATGAGCTCGGGAATGTCTTCGGGGTCGAAGGGGGTAAGCCAGGTGGCGTCGTCAAGCGGGTGGGCCGAGGGATCGCCTAAGAAAGCTGGGCCTTTGTCGGCGGCGGGATAGTAGCGCAGGAGCGCGGCGCCGCGGGGAGCAACGGTCGGGTCCTCGTTGGCGGCCATGGGCAGGGCGATGACCCCGCCGTCCACAATCGGGGACCAGTCCGCAATAGAAGAAGGGAAGAGGCCCGCAAGATAGTCGCGGTCCTCTTCCTTGGCCAAGCGCACGCCGAGAGAAGAATCAGTCATTCTTCCAAGGCTAGCGGGGCAGGCTACTTGATTTCCAGCAGTACGCTGCCCTTGGTGGTAGAAGCGCCTGTTTCCACGGCCAAGCCGGTAACGGTGCCGGCCTTATGTGCCTTGACGGGGTTTTCCATCTTCATGGCCTCGAGCACGAGGAGGACCTCGCCCTCGGTGACCTCTTGGCCTTCTTCGACGTTGACCTTGATGACCGTGCCCTGCATCGGGGAGGTAACGGCATCGCCGGATACAGCGGCCTTGGCGCTGGAGCCCTTGCGCTTCTTCTTTTTGCGTGGGGTTCCATTGGCGCCGAAGGAGGCAGGGAGGGCAACCTCGATGCGGCGGCCATCGATTTCCACGGTGTGCACCTGGGGAGGCTCTGCGTCGGCGGCTTCGGCATCGGTGGACTCATCGTGGGCGGGCAGTTGGTTATCCCATTCCTCTTCGATCCACTTGGTGTAGACGCCGAAGTTGCCGTCTTCTGCAGCGAAGGCGGGGTCAGCAACGACAGCCTGGTCAAACGGGATAACGGTGGGCAGGCCCTCCACCGTGTACTCGGACAGGGCGCGGGCGGAGCGACGCAGCGCGGTCTCGCGGTCTGGGCCCCAGACGATGAGCTTGGCCAGCATGGAATCGAATTGGCCGCCAATAACGGAGCCCTGGACGACGCCGGAATCAACGCGCACACCCGGACCCGCTGGCTCGGAGTACTTCACGATGGTGCCAGGAGCTGGCATGAAGTTCGCCGCGGCATCCTCGCCGTTGATGCGGAACTCGAAGGCGTGGCCACGCGGGGTGGGGTCTTCCTTGAGCGAGAGCTCGTGGCCCTCAGCGATGCGGAACTGCTCGCGCACGAGATCGAGACCGGTAGTTTCCTCGGACACTGGGTGCTCCACCTGCAGGCGGGTATTGACCTCAAGGAAGGAGATGAGGCCATCGGCGCCTACTAGGTATTCCACGGTGCCTGCGCCGTAGTAGCCGGCCTCGCGGCAGATGCGCTTGGCGGACTCGTGGATGGAGGCGCGCTGCTCATCAGTGAGGAAAGGAGCCGGGGCTTCTTCGACCAGCTTTTGGAAGCGGCGCTGCAGGGAGCAATCGCGCGTGCCGACGACGACTACGTTGCCGTGCTTATCCGCCAGTACCTGGGCCTCGACGTGGCGGGCTCGGTCCAGGTAACGCTCTACGAAGCACTCGCCGCGACCGAAGGCGGAAGTCGCCTCACGGGTGGCGGATTCAAAAAGCTCCGGGATTTCCTCTGCGGAGTAGGCGACCTTCATGCCGCGGCCGCCGCCGCCAAAGGCAGCTTTAATGGCTACGGGCAGGCCGTATTCCATGGCGAAGGACTGCACCTCATCAGCGCCGGCTACCGGATCCTTGGTGCCTGGGGCCATGGGGGCTTCGGCACGCTCGGCGATGTGCCGCGCGGTAACCTTATCGCCCAAGTCACGGATGGACTCGGGGGAGGGGCCGATCCAGGTCAGGCCGGCGTCGATGACGGCCTGGGCAAAGTCGGCGTTTTCAGACAAGAAGCCATAGCCGGGGTGGATGGCATCGGCGCCGGACTTTTCTGCGGCGTCCAGAATCTTGTCAAAGACGAGGTAAGACTCGGCAGAAGTGGTGCCGCCGAGGGCAAAGGCTTCGTCGGCAAGCGAGGCAAAAGGTGCCTGGGCGTCTGGCTCGGCGTAGACGGCGACGGAGGCAATGCCAGCGTCGCGGGCCGCGCGGATCACGCGAACGGCGATCTCACCGCGGTTCGCCACGAGAACCTTAGAGATCTTTTTGGTTTCTACTGCCACGGCAGCAACCTCCTGAACACATTAGGTTGAATACGCAATCTATTCTTGCACACAAAAGCATGAGTTAATTTTCACGCACGCGAGTGGGGATGTTTTTGAACAAAAATAAACCCACATCCCTGCCGGATATGGGTTTATGTGGCGAAACCGAAAAAGTTAACGCTCAATCGGCATTTTCACCATATTGCCCCACTCAGACCACGAACCATCGTAGACCTGCGTCTTTGTGAATCCCAAAAGATGCGTCAACACAAACCAGGTGTGCGCGGCCTGCGCACCTACGTGGGAGTAGAGGATCGTTGCAGATTCAGGCTCCAACATTCCGTAGTTGACCTTGAGCTCCTCGGCCGAGCGGAAGCAGGAGTTGGGATAGTTGGAACGGTCCCACTCGAGGTTAATGGCGCCCGGGATGTGGCCGTGGCGCATGGTGGTGCCGTAGGCGGAATCGCCATTGGGATCGTGCTCGGTGGCCTCGCCCGCAAACTCCTCTGGGGAGCGGGTATCCACGAGCGCTCCTTCGGACTCGCGCACCTGGTCTACGAAGGCACGCAGGACGGAATCATCGCGGCTTACCTCGGGGTATTCGGATTCGGGGAAGTCCGGCACCATGAAGGAAGTATCGCGTTCCTCGGCCATCCAGGCATTGCGGCCGCCATCGAGCAGGCGAACATCCTTGTGGCCAAAGAGGGTAAATACCCACAGGGCGTAGGCGGCCCACCAGTTGGACTTATCGCCATAAAGGACGATCGTATCGTCGGCATTAATGCCCTTGTCTCGCATCAAGGCAGTGAACTCTTTGCCATCGATGAAATCGCGAGTAAGTGGGCTCAATAGCTCCGTGCGGAAGTTGATGCGGGTGGCGGTGGGGATATGGCCAATGTCATAGAGGAGCGAGTCTTCATCGACCTCGATGACGCGCAGGCCCTTGATGCCTAGGCGTGCGGACAGCCACGGTGCAGACACGAGGCGCTCGGGGTGTGCGTATTCCTGAAATGGGGGATAGGGATCAACGTCAGCCACTGTCCGCCTGCCTTTCCTATAAGGGTTAGTAATTTGCTCCCACCACTTTAACCCGAATTTTCCCGTGGTGATCACTCGGGGATTATTCCTGTGGTGTGTGATACAGGGCTCCGCCAGGGAAATAGGGGCGCCGGCCGGCGGGGTTAGTCAGAGGGGGCAGTTGGCCGCGCGGGGGAGGAAAAACTGGGATAAACTACGGATATGGTGCGACAACGTGCTATGAACACCACCTAAGAAGGGAACTGCTAGTGCACAAGGCAATCGTTGTATTTGAGGTAGAGGGCGGCTCCGATAAAGGCGCAGATGGTCACCGTAAGGACACCATGCCGATCGTCAATGCGATCAAGGAACAAGGCTGGGATGCGGAGGTCATCTACTTCCACCCAGACAAGGCAGAGGAGATCTACGCCCAGGTTTCTGAAAACTTTGATGCTTATATCTCTCGTGTGAACCCAGGCAATATCCCCGGTGGCGAAAAGGGCTATTTCGAATTGCTCACCAAGCTGGCAGACGCCGGCCTGGTAGGCATGTCCACTCCGGCGGACATGATGGCCTACGGCGCCAAAGATGCACTGGTCAAGCTCAATGACACCCCTCTGGTGCCGGACGATACCGCCGCGTACTACGAGGTAGAAGAGCTGCACAATACTTTCCCCACCTCGCTGTCTTATGGCGAGCGCGTACTCAAGCAGAACCGCGGTTCCACCGGTGAGGGCATCTGGCGCGTGCGCCTTGCGGACCAGGAGCTTGCCCAGTCCGTAGAACCGGGCACCGCGCTCCCGCTCGACACCGCCCTGAAGTGCACCGAGGCAGTAGATAACCAGACCCACGATTATAAGCTGGGCGCCTTCATGGACTTCTGCGACCAGTACATTGAGGGCGATAACGGCATGCTGGTGGACATGCGCTTTATGCCGCGCATTGTGGAAGGTGAAATCCGTATTCTCCTCGTGGGAGATGAGCCGGTATTCATCGTGCACAAAAAGCCAGCGGAAGGCGGCGACAACTTCTCTGCCACGCTCTTCTCCGGCGCAAAGTACACCTACGATAAGCCGGAATCTTGGCCGGAGTTGCTCGAGATGTTCGAGAAGGCTCGCCCCGTTATCGCAGAGAAGCTCGGCGATACCAAGGACGTTCCGCTAATTTGGACCGCGGACTTCATGCTTGACGATGCCCCCGATGGCACCGACACCTATGTCCTCGGCGAGATCAACTGCTCCTGTGTTGGCTTCACTTCCGAGCTAGACATGGGCATCCAAGAAAAGGTTGCCGCCGAGGCAATTCGTCGCGTTCAGGACGCGAACGCCTAGCGCACGCTGTATTCTGCCAAGTGGCCCCACGGGTGACCGTGGGGCATTTTCCTACCATCCCCCTAAAGCATTTTCTAAGGACCAGATTATGGCTGATAATGATTTCAACTCCGACGGGTTTCCGAAGGATTTTTCTCCGCGCGATTTTTCTGAAACCCCGCGTCACCGCGCCGAGGACGCTGCGAAAAGCGCCGAAGGCGCCGGTGCCTCCGAGGTGAATGAGACTAAGGAATTCGGCTCTACCGATGCCAAGGAGACGAAGTCTTTCGGCCACACCGATAAGCCTGGTGAGCCTGGAAATTCGAGTGACCTTTCCTCCCCGAAGCCGAGCGCGGAGGGCAACTCCTCTGACTTCTGGGCCTCCTCGAAGTCCTCCACCCCAAGCGGGGGCGCTGCCTCCCGTGCGCATAATCCATTTACGGATTCGGCATCGTCGGACGCTGCTGCGAACGGCGATCAATTCGGCTCCGCCCAGTCCGCTAACGATCGGCCGGTTTTCGGCGGCTATACCCAGCAGCAGGGCACGAGCCAGGGATTCGGACAGTTCCCGCAAGCAGGCGATGCCACTGCCGATTCCGGCCAGACTCTCGGTAATAAGAAGAACCAGATGAGTGACGCCCTCAAGGGCTTGGGCAAGAAAGACGGCCTATTGGGCGGACTCTTTGAGTTCGAGTTCAAGCACTTCCTGACACTTACCCACGTGAAGGAAATCTACAAGGTTGCCATGATCCTTGGTGGCATCATGTGGATCCTTCACCTCCTCGGTGCCTTCTTGTTCGCCACCGGCATGGGCATTTATGGCATTCAGGAAGATTCCGCGTCCGCCATCTTCGGAAGCATCTTTGCGTTCATCTTCCTGGCGGTACTGAGCACTGTCATTTACTACGCAATCATGGTCGCCATCAGGCTATTCCTGGAAGCCATGGTGGCTAACGTGCGCATCGCCCAAAACACCGGCGATATCCTGGACAAGATGGACTAGCGCTGTAATGAGCTGCTTGCGCAATTAAGCGAGCAAAGGCGAGCGCCCCGGCGGGATTCCGCTGGGGCGCGCTTTGTTACAGGCAGAGACGTTTAAGTGCCGGCCTAAAAGTTAGTCGTAGGTGCCAAGCTGGTAGCTGGGAAGGTCAACCCACATCTTGTTGAATTCCGCGACTTCACCGGATACCGGTTCGAGGGAATCGCCCTGTGCCCGCAAGCGCACAGTGTGGTGGGCGGTAATGCCCTCTGCGGTGGTGCGGCTGCGCTCTCCCCACGTGAAATCGACCTCGTTGTCTGAGACCGGGGTGATGCTCTCTACCTTGTGGAAGATGGACATGTCCTTGGCCGGAGCGCCATTGACGTAAAAGGCTATGCCATCAGCAATCGAAGCGCCGGTGCCCGCCGGACCGTTCAAGTCACCCATTGAGCCGCGGAAGATGATCCAGCTGATCGTGGCGCACGGGTCATAGGAGTTGTCGATATCGGCGATCCAGTAATTGAAATCGCTGCCGTCATCGGCGGGCATGCGCCCGGGGGCCGTGCCAGAGGCGTAGACCTTGCGTGGGTCGTTGGGCAGCTCCGTGCACTCGCTGTCCTTGCCCTTCTCCTGCTGCTGCGTGGTTTCCTCCTCGTCCCCGTCGGTGGACTCAGATGGGGAGGGTGCTGCTGCGGAATCCGCATTCTCCCCGCTGGAGGACTCGTCCTCGGCAGGTGCTTGGCTGGAAAAGACCGGCGCTGGGGAGGAAGAAGAATCCTCCTGAGCAGCGCAGGCGCTCAGCGCGAACGGCGCGGAAGCGGTGAGCAGTGCGGCAGCGGAGAAACGGCGTAGGCAGCGCGGTGTCACGGCAGGCATGCGGGAACTCCAGGATTAGTCGAGGAGGGTGGCGACGGAGTCTGGGTCGGCGTCGGAAAGCATCTGGCGAATGCGGTCGTATTCGTCGTCCTCGCCGATGGCCTTGGCGGCGTGGCCGAGCGCGGCGATGGCGCGTAGGACTCCCTGGTTCGGTTCATGGGAGAAGGGGACAGGGCCCCAACCCTTCCAACCATTGCCACGCAGGCGGTCGAGGCTGCGGTGGTAGCCCGTGCGCGCGTAGGCGTAGGCGGTGATGAAAGCGGACGGTTCAGAGCCTTCCTGCTCCTTGAGCTCCTGCTCCGCCAGGAGCGCCCACAGCAGCGGGGAATCGGGGTGGGCAACAATGCCGGCGGCGAGATCCGAGGTGGACTCTGCGCCGGGATCGGCCGGCAGCTCAATGGGTTTCGGGGCAAGCATGTCTTTCATTTCCATGTCACCCCACTGTAGCGACGCCCGCGCGCTGCTACCAGAAATCAGAGACGTTCAGATCAAAGGCATAGAGCGCGCGGCGCACCACCGGCAGAGAGAGCCCGATAACGGAGGAAGGATCGCCTTCGATGCGGTCAATGAACCAGCCGCCCATGGCCTCCAAGGTGAAGGCACCGGCGCAGTGCAGAGGCTCGCCGGAGTGGGCATAGGCTGCGATATCGGCATCGCTGGCCTGGGCAAAGTGCACCGTGGTGGTGGACGTTTCCACATGGCGCTTATCGCCAAAGATGAGGCAGTGGCCGGTCAGCAGCTCGGCTGTGCGGCCGGCTTGCTGGTGCCAGCGCTCAATGGTGGCTTCCTCGGTATGGGGCTTGCCTTGTAGCTCGCCGTCGAGCAGCAGCATGGAATCGCCGCCGATAACGGGCTCGGTGGGGTAGCGCCCGGCCACCTTTTCAGCCTTGGCGGTGGCGAGGGCCGCCACGATATCGGCCGGCGGGTGGCCCGCGAGCGAGGCTTCGAGGGAGCGCTCGTCAATATCGGCCGGCTCCAATACGGGCTCCACGCCCGCGCCGCGCAGAATAGACGCGCGCGAGGGTGATTGGGAGGCGAGGATAAGTCGCATTAGAAGTACCGGACGGTATGGAAGGCGGAGGGGTTGTAGACGCGCTGCGCGCCAAAGCGCTCGAAGCGCTCGGCTGGGTTACCCCATTCATTGCGTTCTCCGGTAGCGCCCGAGTGCTTGGCGCTCATCTGCGCCAATACGGCGCGCAGGGCCGCGAGCTCATCCTCGGTGGGATTGCCCTTGACTACCTTGATTTCCGGCGTAGACATTTCCCCTCCTAAACGGTTCCGTGCTTCTTCGGTACCTGGGCCACGGCCTTGCGCTCTAGCAGGCGCAGGCCTTCTACCAGGTAGTGGCGGGTTGCAGTTGGCTCGATAACATTATCGGCCAGCCCGCGCTCTGCTGCGGCATACGGGTGCAAGAAGAGCTCGTCCATCTCCTCTTCCTTGTCCTCCGAGCCATAAATGGCCAGGGAAGCTTGGGAGGCCTGGGTGACGGCAATTTCCGCGGTGGGCCATGCGTAGACCAGGTCCGCGCCGAGGTCCTTGGCGCCCATAAATGCGTAGGCCGGGCCAATGGCCTTGCGGGTGATCACAGTGAGCTTGCCGACGCTCGCTTCAGCCTGCGCATAGGCAAACTTCGACGCTCTGCGCAGCAGGCCGGCCTTTTCCTCTTCCGGGGTAGGCACAAAGCCTGGGGAGTCCACGAATTCCACGATGGGAGTATTGAAGGCATCACAGGTACGCACGAAGCGTGCGGCCTTTTCTGCCGCGGCGGAGTCCAAGGCGCCGGCCAGCGCCAGCGGCTGGTTGGCAACGATGCCGACGGCGCGGCCATCGATGTAGGCAAAACCGGTAAGGATGTTTTGTGCGGCCTCGGCGGAAAGCTCGAAGAAGGAGCCTTCATCGACGACAGCCTTGATGACCTCGCTCATGTCATAGGCCTGCGCGGCGGTATCCGGGATGACGCTATTGAGATCAAAGTCCGCGACGCTACCGGCATCCACGCGCGGCGCCGCGGCGCGGTTATTGGCGGGGAAGTAGGCCAAAACATCGCGCACGAGGGACAGAGCCTGCTTGTCGTCGCTGGCCACCAGGTGAGCAGTGCCAGACTCTGCGTGGGCTGCGGCGCCGCCAAAGGTCTCTGGCTCAGCGCCGGCCACGTGGCTGGCGGCCTGGTGGAGGGCGGTGCCCTGGGTGACTACGAGGACATCGGCAAACGTCGGCGCGAACGCCGCAATGCCGCTGGTATTGCCCGCGACAACGGAAATCTGCGGGATAAGGCCCGAAGCCTGGGAGACACGCGCCATGAGGCGGGCGTATCCGGCCATGGTGACGATGCCCTCTTGCACACGCGGGCCGGTGGATTCATAGATGCCGATGATGGGCACGCCGGTCTTGATGGCGAGGTCATATACCTTGGTGAGCTTTTCGGCATAAACCTCACCCATCGTGCCGTCGAAGATTTCGCCGTCCTGGCTAAAGACGCAGACGCGGCGGCCGTCGATAGTGCCGTAGCCGGTCACTACGCCATCAGTATAGGGGCGGTCATGCTCGCGACCGAAGTCGGTAGAGCGGTGGCGGGCTAGCGCGTCCGTTTCCACGAAGGAGCCCTCATCGAGCAGCTGCGTCACGCGGGTGCGGGCGGCCGGCTCGCCTTCTCCCAGCGGCGCGCGGGACTCGGCGAGCTTGGCGTCCAGGTCCTCGATCTTGCCGGCGGTGGTTTTCAGGTCAGTCATAGGCCCCCACATTACTAGCGCACCCCGGTCAATGCGGAATGGAACGCTGCGGGGACGCGGTGCGGAAAATGATTGGGTGGCAAATGCCACTACAGTGTGGGCAGTGCATGGAACCTGGGAATTTCTTGGGTGGTATTAGGTTGAAAGGCCCTAATCTGGGGGTGGTGTCTCCTGTAAACATTTAACGGTGCCGGGCAGGTAAGCGCCCATTATTGCACCTCAAGGCAGGTAAAAGTAGTAGGAAGAATTTCATTCAACTATTGATGTGCGTCCTTTAAGCCCTTATGATTGCCTGAGTCTTCATGAATGTTTCCCCTGATTTTTAACGATCTATTAAGGACGGTCTTCTGGTGATTAAAAAGGGACTGCGTTTGCTCGCACCGCTCGCCGTAGCGGCTCTCTTCACGCCAGTGGCACACGCGGGAGATGTTCCCCCGATGCCGCAGGCATATCCCATTTCCAACCTCTACAAGAGCTGCAGTGCCGCCGGCGATAATGCAGAGCGCGAATGGCGCTTTGCAGAAACCGGCCGCCGCTACATGAGCGACGGCACCCTGCAGTTTAAAAACACCACCAACCAAGAAGTGCCCTACACCGCCGAGGTAGAAACTGGTACCAATCACGAGATTGAAGCCAATTCCAAGGCCAAGCTGCCTTCCGGTTGGGACACCACCGCTAAGTCCGATATTGGTCTGAAGATGACCAACGGCTGGCGCGATAAAGAAACCTTCGGCCCTGTGAAGCTGAAGCCAGGTGAGTCCTTCCGCGTCGAATACGGCGTCATTGAAAAGGACTTCATCTCCATGTTCGTAGGCTGCAACGATGACCGCTTGGAAAATATCCCAGGCTCTAATGTCATCCGCGGTAAGGGCCCGGCCGAGCGCTACGCCTTCGCCTACATCATCAAGGCGGACGGCTCCGTGTCCGATCTGGCCATGGAAATTCCATCCCGTTCCCCGGGTGCAAACTCCAAGCCGATCGAGGGCAACTACACCTCCGTATCCGGCCCGAGCCTAGAGAAGATCGCCGATCCGAAGAAGGACGAGATCATGCAGCCTTCTGCAGATCTGCAGCGCGATCCCTCCTGGCCTAAGGAAGGCGATAAGTGTGAAGCCGGCGATAGCTCCTGGTACCCGCTGGACATCACCGCGGTAAAGCCGACCTACCGGAAGGCTGGTTACTCCACGGACTTCCTCAACTGGTCCAAGGGTGACTACGAGTTTGCACCGGTAACTGACTTCGTCGTTGGCGCCGAGCACGCCCCGTACACCAATTGGCAGGGCAACCGCGGCGATATTCCGAAGGGTTGGCTGGAGTCCGTTGGTGCCGTAAAGCGTGCCTACATGCCGGTCGGCACCGAGCTCAAGCACGTCGACCTCAAGCCGGGCGAGCGCGTGCGTGTGGAGTATGGCACCACCATGACCCGCATCAACTACCGCGAGATTCACTGCGGCAAGAGCGGAAACTACGACCTCACCTCTAACTACAAGCAGACCTCCGCCCCGAGCGGCTTCTGGGCAGAGGCCAAGATCACCGATAAGGCCGGCAACACCCGCACCGAGGACGTCACTCCGGACGAATTCCGCGACCTGCCGGTTCCTACCCAGACCATCTACTAAACACCACCCTCATCTACGCAAGGAGAAAATTCCATGTTCAAGTCCAAGATTGCTTCTACCACCGCGGCTCTTGCCGTTGCTTCCGGCCTCATCTTCGCTCCGGCCGCTAACGCCCTGCCGCAGCGCGACCTCGGCCCGGCCAACCCGACCACCATCGGTGAGCGTTGCTCCAACCCGGGCGACACCGGCCAGACCGTTGACATCAAGCGCACCTACTTCGATGGCTCCGCCGGTTCCTGGACCGTGTCCAACTACAACGATGAGCCGTTGCCGGTAACCCGTTCCATCACCGAGACCAAGACCAAGACCTGGAATGTGTCCGCAGGCATTGACTTCAAGCTGATGGACCTCATCAACTTCACCTTCTCCTCCAGCTACACCGATAGCCAGTCCTACGAGGTAGGCGAGCAGGTTGGTCCGTACAACATCGCTCCGGGCAAGACCGCCGTCCTGCGCGCCGGCTGGGTTGTCTCTGACTTCGAGGGCCAGAAGACTGTGTGCGGCTCCGACCACAAGTGGCAGGCCAACGGCGGCACCTTTACCGCCACCCTGCCGAAGGAGCGCCACATCGAGGTCTCCACCCGCGATAACAACGATTGGGGCTAAACGTGAGCAAGACGTCCATCGCTAGCGCCCTCGCGGCGCTAAGCCTGGTGGCCGCTCCTGTTGCCCACGCCGCTGATTTCGGTGGGGACTTTGAGCTGCCCCAGCGCTGGAACGACGACTACAAGCCAGGCACGCATTGCTCGACGCCAGGTGAAAACGGCACCTACGTCACCGCAAAGCGCCGCTGGTTCAAGCAGACCGACGCCACCAGCGTGGCTAACCGCAACGCCGAGGAAGTACCGGTCAAGCACACCGTCACCCAGGCTCGCACCCAGACCATCGAGGTCTCCGGATCCGTTGAGGGCACCGGCGAGCTGGCCAAGGTACTGACCAAGACCTATGGCTTCAACTACGTCAGCGAGCAGCACTGGAAGCTAAACCAGGTGGTTGGCCCGTACACCTTGCCTGCGAACTCGCAGGGCAAGCTGGTGTGGGGCTTTACCATGCTCGACACTGACGTTCAGGATGTGCGCTGCAACTCTGACCAGCAGTGGGAAGCCCAGGGCAAGCCATACTCGGCTTCTGTGCCAGAAGCGCGCTACTCCGAGCTGCGCCTCGAAGACGCGCCTGAGTGGAACTAGGCCACCACAACTATTAAGCGCCCTCTCGGCCCATAAGGACCGACAGGGCGCTTTTCTCTGTGGGTTGCGCAGTGCGCCGGTAGGAGAGGAGGCTGCAGCTGCGCGCTAAGGCTTAGGCCGGCAGCCAGGCGTAGCCGTACGGGCCGAGCTCTACTGGGCCCAAGTCGATGGAGCGATCGCTGAAGTTGTGCAAGCACAGCAGATCGCCGCGTTGATAGCCAAGGACGGCTTCCTCACCAGTCTCTACCGGCTCGCACGGAGCGGTGCCGAGATCCGGATGGGCATGGCGCTCGGCAATCATGGCGCGGACGGTGTTGAGCAACGAGGTGGCGTCATCAAGCTGGGCGGCCACGGAGGTACCTCCCACAATCGGAAGGCGGGAAGGTGCTTTGGTGCTGAAACCAGAGTGCTCGGAATCGTCCCACTGCATCGGGGTGCGCACCGCATAGCGGTCCGGGAGCGTGGTGTCATCGAGCATGCCAATCTCATCGCCGTAGTAGATAAACGGTGCGCCCGGCAGGGTCATCAGTAGCGAAAACATGAGCTCCACCTTGCGGCGATCGCCGTTCATCAGCGGCATCAGCCGGCGGGCAATGCCCACATGGGCGCGCATCTCATCATCGGGGAGGAAAGCTTCATACATCAGCTCGCGCACGTCATCGTCCACCATCTCCAGGGTGAGCTCATCGTGGTTGCGCAGGAAGGTACCCCATTGGCAGCCATCCGGCAGGGCGGGTAGTTCGTCGAGGATGGAGTAGACTGGGCTGGCGTCGGCAAGCGCCAATGCTTGGTACAGCCGCGGCATAACCGGGAAGTTGAAGACCATGTGGAAGCGCTCGCCCTTGCCGTAGAACTGCATGGTCTCGGCCGGAGGCTGGTTGGCCTCCGCGATGAGCACCGCATCCGGGTAGTGGGTGTCCATGAAGGAGCGAATCTTCTCCACAAACTCGATGGTCTCCGGCAGGGACTCGCCGCCTACACCGTCGCGTTCAAAGAGGTAAGCAATGGCATCAAGGCGCAGGCCGTCCAATCCCTTGTCCATCCAGAAGGACAAGATCTTGAACACCTCCTCCTGCACGGCCGGGTTATCGTAGTTCAAATCCGGCTGGTGGGAGTAGAAGCGGTGGAAGTAGTACTGGCCGCGCTGGTCATCCCAGGTCCAGTTGGATGTCTCCACGTCGGTGAAAATGACACGAATTTCGGGATAGCGCTCCGGGTCATCGCCCCAAACATAGAAATCGCCATAGGGGCCGGTGGGGTCCGTGCGGGAGGCCTGGAACCACGGGTGGTCGGAGCTGGTGTGATTGAGCGCCAAATCCGTCATAATGCGCATGCCGCGGCGGTGCAGCTGCGCAATGAGCTCTTCAAAGTCCTCCATCGTGCCGTAATCCGGATGGATGGAGTAGTAGTCCGCAATGTCGTAGCCATCATCGCGCAAGGGGCTGGCATAAAACGGCGAAAGCCACAGGCAGTCCACGCCGAGCCACTGCAGGTAATCCAGCTTATCGATGACCCCGCGCAGCGTGCCTACCTCCTTATCGCCGTCGGCTTTGAAGGAGCCGACGAGGGCCTGGTAGAAGACGGCATCGTGGTACCAGCTCATGAAAGGTCCTTTCTTTTCGCCCGCCAGGTCAGGTAGGTAAGGAGGCACAGGGCGCCGGCCAAGAGGCCGGGCCAGAGGGCGGGGGAGTCGTGGAAGAGATTGAGTACAGCTTGGATAACCGCGAGGAGGCTAAAGAATCCGAGGAAACCCAGGGCGGTATCCCACAGCATGGCCCGGCGCATTAGGCCTTGACACCGCCAGCGGTCAGGCCGGCGACGATGCGGTGCTGGAAGATGAGCACCATGATGACCAATGGGATGGTCACCAACGCGCCAGCAGCCATGGTGGCGGCATAGGGGTACTCGAAAGCGGACGGGCCGGAAAATCGTGCGATGGCTACGGTCACCGGTTCGGTATCAGTGGTGGACAGCTGCTTGGCCAGCATGAACTCATTCCACGTGGTGATAAAGGCGATAATCGCGGTGGTAAATAGCGCCGGCGCCGCAAGCGGCAGAAGCACTAGGCGGAAGGCCTGGGAGCGCGAGGCACCATCCACCCGGGCTGCTTCTTCTAGTTCCCAAGGCAGCTGGCGGAAGAAGCTCAGCAGGGTATAGACCGTAAGCGGTAGCGCGAAGGAAATATTGGGGATGATCATCGCGCGGTAAGTACCAATCCATTCCAGGTTGCCAAAGAGCTGGAAGAGCGGGGTGACCAAGGCAATGGCCGGGAACATGGAGGCGGCCAGGATAATGCCGGTCACGATGCCCTTCCCCGGGAAGTCATAACGGGAGAGTGCATAGGCGGTAAAGACGCCGATGAGCACGGCCACAGCGGTGGTAACCAGGGAAATAAGCAGCGAGTTTCCCAGCGCGGCTAGGAAGTCGTTTCCCTTATCGGTAGCCAAGGCATCGCGGAAATTATCCAGCGTGACGTGGGTGGGCCACGGAGTGGTATCGAAGGTGAAGCGCTGATCCCGCAGCGCGGTTACCAGCATCCAGTAAAAGGGCGCCAAGCCCCAGAACATGATGAAGACGATGCCGGCGTAGTGTCCGAATTTACGCATTATTTAGCTGCCTTCCTGCCGGAGACATCCGCGCCAAGGAAGCGGATGAGGATAAAGGCGACGACGAAGATGAGGAGGAATATAAGAGTGGAGAGCGCGGAGGCGGAATTGAAGTTGCCCTGGCGCATATCCTCTACCACCAGCTGGGAGATGGTCGCGGTGGGGGAATTGGAGGAGCTAGAAATCATGATGACCGGTAGGTCATACATGCGCAGCGCATCCAGGGTGCGGAAGAGCACGGCCACCATGAGCGCCGGGCGCACCAGCGGGAGCGTGATGCGGAAGAAGGTCTGAATACGGTTGGCGCCGTCCACACGGGCGGCATCGTAAACGTCCTTCGGGATCATCTGCAGGCCGGCTAGGATGAGCAGCGCCATGAATGGTGCTGTCTTCCATACGTCCGCGATGATGACAGCCAGGCGAGCGTAGAACGGGTCCGTGGTCCAAGCAATGTCCGCACCAAGCAGCGAGTTGATGATGCCCTCCGGGGCGAACATGAACTGCCACAGCTTGGCTGTGACGGCCGTAGGAATGGCCCAGGGGATAAGCACCGCAGCGCGCACCAGGCCGCGGCCGCGGTACTCACCATTCATAATGAGCGCCATCAGCATGCCCAGGATGGTCTCCAGTAGCACGGTAACGATGGTGAAAAAGAGCGTGATCTTGACCGCCGGCCAAAAGTCCGTGGCGATAACGCCCGGCGGGCAGGTAGAAATCTGACCAGTGCCGGAAACACACCGGTTATTAATCCAGTACAGGTAATTTTCCAGCCCGGCAAAGCCGCCCTCCTCAAAAAGCCCCGTCTGCGGGTTGAGCTGCCTATTGCCTTGGAAGGACAGGACAATGGCGCGGATGATGGGGTAGCCGATAATGACGGCGAGCACGATGAGCGCCGGAGCAATCAGCCCGGCCACGCGCCCATAATTCTTACGCTGGGGCTTCGGCGCGCTTGCCGACGCCCCCTTCGGCGCCCCCTTGGACGCAGTCGGCGAAGCTATAGCCACGCTGGACCGCCTTTCTGTTCAAGAAATGCTAAGTATTGGCTAGATTCTATCCCCTTTAGGGGAGTGAAAACCACAAAGGGTGAGGCGGCGGGGTGTCCGCCTACCTCACCCGGATTGGGCGTTTAGCCCTGGGAAGCCGATTCGATGGCCGCCTTCATATCGGCGGTGGCATCATCCACTGACTTGCCATCCGTCAATGCAGCATAGGCATTGTCTTGGATGGCCTTGGAAATCGCCGAGTAGAACGGGGAAACCGGGCGCGGTGCCGCGTTCTCCAGAGATTCCTTGAGTGCTGGCAGGTACGGGAATTCCTGCTGCAGCTGCGGGTCATCGTAGATGGAAGCCAAGACTGGCGGGAAGGACTGCTCCGCAAAAGACTTCTGGTTGTCCTCGTTGATGATGAACTTCATAAACTCGAGCGCAGTGCCCTTATTCTTGGAGTTGATATTGATGCCGTTGTTATAGCCACCCAGCGTGGAAACGCCTACTCCGTCCTTGCCCAGCGGGGCCTGGACCTCGACGTCGACGCCGGCATCAACCGCATTGGAATACATATACGGCCAGTTCATGGCAAAGGCAGTCTTGCCTTCGGTAAACGCCATATTGGTTTCTTCCTCGGTGGCGGCGGTGGAGTCCTTGGAGATGGTCTCCTCCTTGTACGCATCCACCATGGCCTGAAGGCCGTCCTTGGCTTCCTTAGAATCCACGGTGACGTTGCCGTCCTTATCCAAGACGGAGCCGCCCCAGCCTTCCATGAAGTCGGCGGTATTGAGCGCAAGGCCTTCGTACTGCTTGAACTGGGTGGTCAGGCAGCTCTTGCCCTTTTCCAGCGCCTTACATGCGGATTTAAGATCTGCGAACTTCTCGGGAGCCTTATCCGCGAGCTCGGTATTGCGGAAAAGCAGCTGGCCGTTGGTGTTTTGCGGCAGCGCGTAAAGTACGTCGTTATAGGTGGCGGACTCTACGGTAGCTGGCAGCAGCTCATCCGTATTGGTTTCAAAGTCACCATTGAGGGGCTGGAGCCACTGGTTGGCGGCGAACTCCGCAGTCCACACCACGTCGAGGGCCATGACATCGTAGTCATCGCTGCCCGCCTGGAGGGACTGCACGAGGGTCTCGCGTTGAGCGTCAGCCTCGCCGGCCAGCTCCTTGAGCGTGACCTTCTCTTCTGGGTGCTGCTCGTTCCACTTTTCGATGATGGGGGTTACCTTGTCCGTGTCATTTTTGCCCATGGCAAAGGTGATGGGGCCGCGCGCATCCGCGCCGCCTTCAGCGGAACCGTCTGCAGCGGAATCGGAGGAGGACGAAGAGCAGCCGGCCAGTGCCAGAACTGCGGTGGCCGCAACGGTAGTGCGAAGCAGGAATTTCTGCATGGAAATCACCTTTCGGAAAACTTTCGTTTCTTTAAACCTAAAATACGGAAACCAAAAGGTGGATAATTTTGGCCTATTTAACTCTAAACGGGGGTAGTAAGGGGGAAGCGGCTGGCTGATCCGTGTACCTGCTGCACGACGGCCTAGATGCCTTCGCGGCTAAGTCGCCTCCGTGGGGATTCGTGGGTGCTAGTTGTATTGACCTGAGATTTTAATTGATTTGCTGAGAGCCGCCCCGCTGGGTAAACTCTGCCGCATGTACTCAGGCATCGCTTCCATGAAGCTACGTTCCGCCCGCTGACGGCGGCGAGACCCCTTCTGATCTTTCGTCTGCCGTCCTGGCCACCTGCCGGGCGGCCATCTTGTGCTGCCCGGCTCCATGACGAGCTGAGAGTATGCAATGCCAAACACATCAACCTTGCGGTCATGTGTGTGGAATGGAACGCCCCAAGGGCCCGCCGCACACATCCGCGCCGAATCAATCCACATCACCTTGGGGGACAGGCACCTCCTGAACGGGCTGGACGTCACCGTCTCCGCCGGCTCACGTCTGGCGATCGTCGGCGACAACGGTCGTGGCAAGACCACCTTGCTTCACATTTTGGCCGGGATCCTGACCCCTGACTCGGGAGTAGTGACCCAGATGGGTTCCCGCGTCTTGGTTAAGCAGGACATGTCTGCCGAGGGCAACCGCACCGTCGGCGACCTCATCGCCGAAGCGACTGCTCCCTCTAGGTCTGCGCTCGAGGCCCTTGACGCGGCGAGCGCTGCACTCGCCGCGGGTGACGACGCGGCCGATGCCTATTCCGCAGCGCTCGAGACCGCCACGCTACTGGATGCCTGGGACGCAGAAAGGCGGGTGGACATCGCACTGGCAGGCCTCGACGCCTGCAGCGACCGCGCTCGCATCCTGTCGACCTTGTCGGTCGGACAACGCTACCGTGTCCGGCTCGCCGTCGCACTTGGTTCGACCCCCGACCTGCTCCTGTTGGATGAGCCCACCAACCACCTGGATGCTGCAGGACTGGCTTTTCTAACCGAGCGACTGCGTGACCACCCTGGGGGCCTGGCTCTGGTCAGCCACGACCGCGCGCTGCTGCGTGATGTGGCGACGACCTTCCTGGATCTCGACCCGACCCGAGATGGTGTCCCGCGAACCTACTCGGGCGGCTACCAAGGCTGGATTGAAGGCCGCCGACGAGAACGCCTCATGTGGGAACAGGACCACGCCGCCCAGGTCGCCCGACACGAGGAACTGACACGCGCTGCAGCCGAGGCGCGCTCCCGCCTATCCCAGGGTGGATGGAGACCTGCCAAGGGCACAGGCAAGCACCAACGCGCCACGCGCGCTCCTGGAGTGGTCCAAGCCTTCAACCGACGTATCGAAGACTTGAAAAGTCATGAAATCGACGTCCCGCCGCCGCCACTGCGTCTTGCATGGCCCGCCTCGGCAACCCGTGCCGGACAGAGCATCATGAACGCCACCCTGGTTACTGTGAAGGACCGGTTGGACGCTCCGGTCTCGGTCGACGTGAACGGCGGTGACCGGTTGGTGGTCACCGGACCGAACGGCGCGGGAAAATCCACCCTGTTGGTACTTCTCGCAGGGCGGCTGGCCTCCACCACGGGACATGTGCGAGTTAATCCGAGAGCGCGCATCGCTCTGCTGTCCCAAGAGGTCCCCGACTGGGACCGCTCCAGCCCTGCACACGAGGTCTATGAGGCGTACCTGGCGAAGCTAGGCCGTCGAGCTCAGGCGCCGTCCCTCGGCTCGCTCGGGCTGCTCGAAGCCTCCGCAACCGGCACGCCGGTGGGGCGCTTGTCGCAAGGACAGCAACGCCGTCTCCACCTGGCCATGTGTCTGGCCCAGGATCCAGACCTGCTGCTCCTGGACGAGCCCACCAATCATCTGTCCTCGATCCTCGTTGATGACATCACCACCGAGCTGCTGCAGACCTCCTGCGCGGTGATCGTTGCCACGCATGACCGGCAGATGCTCCACGACCTGGCCGACTGGCCCCACCTGAACCTTGACCTGAAGGACATGCCATGAACCCGCTTCACCCCTTGACCATCCCCACGTACCGTCAGCTGTTCGCAGCGATGGTGCTGACCATCTTCGCCCAGGGTGCCTGGGCCCTCTACCTTGCCATGCAGACCCTCGACCTGGGCGCCACGCCAGCCGCCCTGTCGGGTGTCGTAGTCTGGAGCGGCATTGGCCTGCTTGCAGGATCCCTCCCAGCTGGCGTAATCGCAGACCGGTTCCCCAATAAGTCCGTCATCGTGAGCGTGCTCACCCTGAACCTCACCATCGCGACCGCGACGTCCACGGCAGCAATCCTCGACATTGTCACCTTCTGGATGCTCGCGGTCTCCGCGTTCATCATTGGCACTTCAACCGCATTCTTCTTCCCCGCCTACACGGCGCTGGTGCCAGTCTTGGTGGACGGCGACGACTTAATGGCCGTCAACGGCCTCGAAGGCGCCGCCCGCCCGTTGGTCGGACAGGCACTTGCGCCCGCCGCCGTCGGAGCGGTCATCGGTGCCAGCATGCCCGCCGCTGGCGGATACCTCATCGCAGCAGCACTCGGACTTGCCCTGCTTGCGGCTCTGCAGCTTCCCGCCCCCACCCGCGCCGAGTCCGAGGCCGACGGTGCGGAAGACTCACTGATCACCGACCTGCTCGACGGCTTCCGCTACGTTTCCCGCACACGTTGGGTCCGCTCCAGTGTCCTGTTCGCGGCCGTCATGGGACTGGTAGTGACTGGACCACTCGAAGTCCTCCTACCCGCCCTCATGCGCTCATCGCATGACAACGGACCTGCTCTCTACGGGGCCGTCCTGGCTGCCCTCGGCGCGGGCGGGGTGGTGGGTTCTCTGCTAGCTGGGTCGTGGCGCACACCGGAACGCTTCCTGCCGGCCATGGTCGGTGCCTGGGTGATCGGATGCCTGCCCCTGTCCATCCCGGCGCTCACCAGCAATTCGTGGGCCATCGGCGCAGGCCTCGCGTTCTACGGGGCGCTGATCGGGATCGGAATGGTCATCTGGGGAGCAGTACTCCAAGAACACGTCCCCTTGGAGATGCTCGGCCGGGTCGCCAGCCTCGACTTCTTTATATCCATCGCCTTCATGCCTCTGTCAATCGCTCTCACCGGACTCCTCAGCCGCCACATCGACATCAGAACTCTGTTTATCGCCGCCGGCCTAGTGCCACTGGCCACGGGAGCACTCCTCGCAGCCCTGGGACAACTCAAGATGCCGCAGAAGACGCTTGTCGAAGCAGGAGAGGATTAATGCATGCCAACGCCATCCTCACACCTCGCCACCGCTCGGAGGTCGCCCAACTCCTCGTCGACGACGGATGGCCGATTAGCGAGGTCGCTGCCCGCTTCCAAGTCTCATGGCCGACCGTATCTTCTCGTCCTGCCATTTCAACCGGCTGACTCGCGTCGGCCGCGCTACGAGCATGACCACCCCGGAGCAAGCCCTACGACCCGTGGATAGGCACGGTCTACGTCCACGCCGTCATCGACGACTACTTCTGCCTCGTCTACGCCGAGATTCACGATGGCGAAACCGCAATCACCGCCACCGCGGTCCTGGTGGGGTTGGCGAGTGATTCAACGCCCACCGGTATACTTCCGAAACCGAACGCCGCGGTGAGCTCGACGCCTGGCTGCATTACTACAACCGGCATCGTCCCCACACTGCGTGTGGAGACCAGCCGCCGTTTACACGTTTGACTTACGGCTCCGGTTAGTTCAGCTAGTCCTGGGCGATGCGACGGCCCGTTTCCGGGTCGAAGCGGTGCGCCTCACGTGGGTTGAAGGTCAGCACCACCTCTTCACCGCGCTGCGGTGGGGTACCTTCGGCGCGGGCGACCAACCTATTCTCGCCCACGGTGACATAGACATAAGACTCTGCGCCCAGCTCTTCCACAATGTCCACCACGCCTTGGAAGCCCACCGGGCCTTTGTTGATAAACATCTTTTCTGGGCGCACGCCTACGCGGGAACCGTTGTAGTCAAAGATATTCATGGCTGGCGAGCCGATGAAGCCGGCGACGAATTCGTTCGCGGGGGCGTCGTAAAGCTCGCGCGGCGGGGCTACCTGCTGCAGCTCGCCGTCCTTGAGCACCGCCACGCGGTCGCCCATGGTCATAGCCTCCACCTGGTCGTGGGTGACATACACCGTCGTCGTGCCCAGGCGCTGCTGGAGGCTGGCCAGCTCCGCGCGGGTCTGTACGCGCAACTTGGCATCCAGGTTGGACAGCGGCTCATCCATAAGAAAGGCCTTCGGCTCGCGGACAATGGCCCGGCCCATGGCCACGCGCTGGCGCTGGCCGCCGGACAGATCCTTGGGCTTGCGCTTGAGATACTCGGTCAGGCCGAGCGTTTCCGCCGCCTCGTGCACCTTGGCTTTGATCTCGGATTTGGGAAGCTTCGCCAGCTTCAGGGCAAAGCCCATGTTTTCCTCCACCGTCAGGTGTGGGTAGAGGGCATAGTTCTGGAAGACCATGGCGATATCGCGATCGCCTGGTTCCAGGTTGGTCACGTCCTTGCCGTCGATGGTGATGCGGCCGCTGGAGGTAGGTTCCAGGCCCGCCAGCGCGCGTAGCGTTGTGGACTTGCCGCAGCCCGATGGACCAACGAGGACTAGGAATTCGCCGTCCGCGATATCGAGGTCCAAGTCTTTTACCGTGGGCGCGCTCGCGCCGGGGTAGGTGATGTTGACCTTTTCAAAAGTGACCTTTGCCATGCGCAACACACTAGCACCATTGGCGGCCGGTATCCTTGAAGCTTATGACAGCACTTGATTTGGAACGCATTCGCACCGCGCTGGCGGACGATTTCACCACCATCGATTTCGTGGAAAAGACCGGCTCCACCAATACCGATTTGATGCAGGCCACCAATGTTGCGGATGGCACCGTGCTGCTTGCCGACGAACAACTTTCCGGCAAGGGCCGCCTCGGCCGCACCTGGACCGCGCCGGCCGGCTCCCAGGTCATCTTCTCCGTGCTCTTGCTGCCGGAATCCCTCGAGCACCTGGGCACCCTGCCGCTGGCCGCGGGCCTCGCGGTGACCGATTCGATTGAGGGCACCGTGCTGAAGTGGCCAAACGACGTGCATATCGACGGCAATAAGCTGTGTGGCATCCTTGCCGAGGCCGGTCCCGTGGGCCAAGCCTTTAAGGCCGCGCCGAAGACCGAGCTCACCAAGGTAGAGGTAGGCAAGGCTGAAGTTAACAAGGCGGAGGTTAATAAGGCCGAAGTAAATAAGGCTGAAGTCAATAAAGCAGAGGTTAATAAGGCAGTAGGTGGCGCCGCACCATCTGCGCGCGTCGTCGTGGGCATGGGCATCAATGTCACCCTGACTCGTGAGGACCTACCTATTGAAAAGGCCACCTCGCTCGCGCTCGAAGGCCGCGATACCGACCGCACCGAGCTGGCCATTACCGTGTTGAAGAACTTGCGCCGCCGCATCGTGCAGTGGGAGAACCAAGATCCGCAGCTCCTGCGCGACTACCGTGCGGTCTGCTCCTCGCTTGGCCAGGAGGTGCGCTTGGAAACTCCGTCCGGCGATGTGACCGGGCACGTCGATGAAATCGGCGAGGACGGCCGCATCATGGTCGCCGGCGAGTACTACTCCGCGGGCGATGTCACGCACCTGCGCCCACAGAAGTAGACACGCGAGGTAGCATCCTTAGCTATGGGACTAATGAAGATGGGCCAAGGAGAGGTCAAGCGCGCGGATGTCTCCGCGCCGTTTCGCGCGCTGATTTTCCCCTTCCTCGAGCTCATCCTCATCACCGGCCTGCTGTGGATCGCCATCGGCTGGTGCGATGTCCAAGCAGTAGACCCGATGCTGCGCAACGGTCTCGTCGCGGTATGGGCGCTGCTGGGAATCTGGCGCTTTGTCATTCCGCTTTATAAGGCCCGCCGGAAGCGCTTCATCGTGACTAATAGGCGCGTCATCGCGCGGGAGGGCCGCAATATCGATTCGATTCCGCTGCAGGATATCCGCGGCGCCCGCAAGCGCCGAGGCGGGGTCTCCCTAGCAATTCACGGCTGGGACCGGGCCATGTATTTTCCCAACGTGGCCAAGCCCAAGCGTGTGGCCGAGATCATTAATGATCGCCCTTGGTTTTAACCTCGGTGGTATGAAGCTGGCTATCCAGATCCTCAGGGGAGAGGTTAGCTCGGCTAAATTCTTGCGTCAGCGGCAGGCGCAGCTCTAGATCGGAGGCGGGGCAAAGCTCAACCGTTGCCTTATCCACTACGTAGTCCAGCACGTGGCCACCGGAGGTGCGGTCGGCGTCGATAAAGTGCACGTGGCAGCCCGGAACCGAGATGCCCTTTTCATAGACGGGGGTGCGGAAGCCACCGATGACGCCCTCAACGTCCTTAAAATGCAGCTCCTTATCGCCGCCCACGGCCTCAGACATTGGCGGGTAGGGCTTTTCTTGTTTGACCACCGTGCGGGTGGTGACCTCCTTGAACGTGCCCACGATGCGCACCGCGTACATGTAGTTAGCGGAAGGCTCGAGCTTATCAATGAACGCGGAGAGCTGATCGCGGCGCAGGCCCGCGGGGGCGTCGGCAGTAATGCGCGGGACAAAATTCGTGGCTACCGCGTAAGGAGTGCGCTGGTCTAGGTCTGCAATCTGCGCGGAGCCATCGCCGCGCAGCTGGTAGCAGGTGCCATCCAAAATGATCATCTCTCCGTCGAGGCCATCAAAGGTGCCGAGGCCAAAATTGCCCTTACCAAGCAGTTCCGAAATGGTCATTTCGCCGTCATAAATGCCGTCCAGCAAAGCGGTCATGAGCGAATTTTGGAAGATGGTATGACGAGTGAACATAGTATCCAGGCTAGTATTGGGGGACGTGAGTGACTTAAAGCCTATTGTAACTGTTTGTGGCGACGGCCAGCTGGCCCGCATGATGCAGCCGGCCGCCGCGGAACTCGATATTCACCTGCGGATTCTAGCCAGCAAGCCGGATTCTTCCGCTGCGCAGGTTACCCCGGACGTGGTGCTGGGGGACTACACCTCCCTAGAGGAGCTGCGCGGTGTGGCGGAGGACGCGGACGCTATCACTTTCGAGCACGAGCATGTGCCCAACGAACACTCCGCCGCGCTTATCGACGCCGGATTTAACGTCCAGCCCCAGCCCACCGCTCTTATCTACGCGCAGGATAAGCTCAAGATGCGAGAAAAGCTGGCCGCGCTGGGCGCTCCCGTGCCGCGCTTTGCCGCCATCGACTCGGTGGCCGATGCCCGCGCCTTTTTCGACGCCGTCGATGGCCGCGTATGCCTCAAGGCACGCCGCGGTGGATACGACGGCAAGGGAGTATGGTTCCCCACCGCCGATAATTGCTTTGAGCTGGTCTCCGAGCTGCTCGAGGCCGGAACCCCGCTGATGGCAGAGGAAAAGGTGGAACTTACCCGCGAGCTTTCCATCTTGGTCGCCCGCCGTCCTTCCGGCGAGGCTAAGGTGTGGCCGATTACCCAGTCCCGCCAGGAAAACGGCATTTGTGCCGAGGCTATCGCCCCCGCCCCTGGCCTCGCACCGGAACTCGCCCAGCGCGCTTCCGAGTTGGGTCTCACCATCGCCGAGTCCCTCGGAGTGACCGGCGTGCTGGCCGTCGAACTCTTTGCCTTCGACGGTCCCGAGGGCGAGGATATCTCCGTCAACGAACTGGCCATGCGCCCGCATAACACCGGCCACTGGACCCAGGATGGCTGCGTCACCTCCCAGTTTGAGCAGCACCTGCGCGCCGTGCTCGACCTCCCGTTGGGTGCAGTCGACACGCTTGCACCCGTTACCGTGATGGCCAATGCCTTGGGCGCCTACGAAGATCCCGCCATGCCCATGCCGGAGCGCGTCCGTAAAGTCATGGAGCGCTACCCGCAGGCCAAGATTCACCTTTACGGCAAGGACCACCGCCCTGGCCGCAAGATTGGCCACGTCAACGTCACCGGTGAAGATACCGACGAGCCCCTGACCATCGCCCGCCAGGCCGCGCACTTCCTCGTGCACGCCGAATGGGCTTAAATTCCTGCCTGTAGAAAGGACACTATGCAACCGCATGTAGGCATCATCATGGGCTCCGATTCCGATTGGCCCACCGTTGAACCCGCCGCTCAGGTCCTCGCGGACTTCGGCATCCCCTTCGAGGTTGGCGTGGTCAGCGCCCACCGCACCCCGGAAAAGATGCTGGCCTATGCCAAGGAAGCCCATACCCGCGGGTTGAAGGCGATTATCGCTTGCGCCGGCGGTGCCGCGCACCTTCCCGGCATGGTCGCCGCGGCTACGCCGCTGCCGGTCATCGGTATCCCCCGCGCACTGAAGGATCTCGATGGCCTCGACTCCCTCCTGTCCATCGTGCAGATGCCCAGCGGCGTGCCGGTAGCCACCGTCTCCATCGGCGGTGCGAAGAACGCCGGCCTGCTCGCCGCCCGCATCCTCGGCGCTGGCGACCCCGCCATCCAAGACAAGATGGCGGACTACCAAAAGCAGATGGCCGAGGAAGTCGAGCAGAAGGATAAGAACCTGCGCGACAAGCTGCTAGGGGAGTAGCAGTTAACAGGAGCGTGAAGCTACACGCCAACTTGCAGCCACGTTATGGCCCCATGGAATCAACCTGCCATGCATAACGTGGCTGCATTGTAGGTTTTGGAGTTCCTTTCCGGCTGCACGAGCGTAGAAGGGCGAATAAGGTGAAAGAGAACCAGATTTTCGGGGGAAATGGGGAAATATGGAAAGCTGGGTGGTGTCCGGGCTGAGCCAGGACCAACTGCGCCGGCGGTTGGCTAAAGGTGAAATCTTCAAAATTGCACGGGGCCTCTATGTTCGCCGGAAACCAGAACCAATGGAGGTGGCGCAGTTATTGCAGCAGCGCTGGCCGAAAGTGATGATTGCAGGAAAATCAGCGGTCGAGATTTACTCACGGACTGTCATGACTCTCCCGCTGGAGGTCGCGTACACCAACAGGCTGAGCTCGTCTGAATGGTTCAAAGCGCAAAGAACTCGCCAGCGAACGTTCTATGAGTTCAAAGGGATCCCGGTTCAGAACCCAATTTTGGCCGCGCTTGAAGTCGATGAAAAACGAGCAATCACCATGCTGGAGTTTCATTATCGCAGTGTACGAGGGAAAGCTGCGCTGGAGCGGGATTTATCTTCCATCTCGCGCGTGCCCGCTGGGACGAAAGAGATGCTGCGCAAGGTTGTCCACGGAAGCGATAGTGAAGCCGAGCGTCTGGTGGTACGCGCGCTTCGCCGCAGAGGGATGAAGGTTGAGACCAACCGACAGATAGGTCCGTACTTTTGGGATCTTGTGGTGGGGAAAATCGCGGTGGAGATCGATGGCTACGATTTCCACAAAGCTGAAGACTTGGCCACTTTTATCAAGGATCGGTGGAAAGCAAATGACGCAACGCTTAGGGGCTATACGGTACTTCGGTATTCAGGCAGTTGCGTTAAGCATCACTTGCGCGAAGTGGTGCAACAAATCGTAGACGCTCGTCAGCGGACTCCAGACTTTTCTGGCTACGCGCATCAATCGGTGTGGGATTGGCATTCACTGCTTGTTGGAGAACCGTATGAGCCGATCCGAGGCTAATTTATGGCCGCGATAGCGACCGAATAGAGGAAGGCGGCAGGGACAACGCGGCTGCAACTTGGGCTAGAGTAAAAGAGCCAATAAGTGGCCGCGTTAGCGACCAAAATTGGCGCACGAAGGGCTATATAGTGGCCAAAAGTCACCTTGCGAATGCGCTAGAAAGGCACGCCGGAGCGCAGGATGACATTGGCAAACGGCGTGGTGGAACCGGTGCGCACGACGAAGGAGGCGCGGGCGACTTCTCGCTTGAGGTCGTCGTGAGAGACCTCGGTAAGCGGTACTGCGGGAAGCAGGGAGCGCACCTCGGGCGGGGTGGTATCGGCGATGGTGGCGGCTTCGACCACGACCTCATCGAGGAGGGCCGCTAGGGTATCGGCAAAAGTGGGGATGCCGAAGGTTAGCGTGAGGTCGATGACGGGCACATCGTGGGGGATGGGCAGGCCGCAATCGGCGATAACGAAGGTATCGGTATGGCCCAAGCGCGCGACGGCGCTGGTGAGCGCGGGATTGAGCAGGCCGGATTTACGCATCGGTGACCTCCGGCAGGGCGGATTCGGTGGTGGGGTAGGACGGTTGCGCGCCGTTGCCGGTGGCGGCGAAGGCACCGACGCGGGCGGCGAAAGTGGCGGCATCGACAAGCGAGGCACCGGTGAGGAGCTGGGCGCAGAAGGCACCTGCGAAGGCATCGCCGGCGCCGGTGGTATCCACGGCGGTCACGCGCGGGGTGGGGATGTCCGTGCCTCCCTCCGGGGTGGCCACGTAGGCGCCGTGCGCGCCAAGGGTGAGAACGACGGAGCGGAAACCGGCCTCTACCAGGCGGTGGGCGAGCTCGCGTGGGGCGCCCTCAGCAGACAGGCCGAGCTGGTCCAGGATGAGTCCTGCTTCGTGCTCATTGGCCAGCAAAGGGTCGGCCTTCAGGAGCGAGTCGCGGTCGACCTCGACCACGGGCGCGAGGTTGACCACCACTCGGCCTTGGGCCGCCTCGACCGCGGCCTGGAAACCCGAGGCGGGGATTTCGCCTTGCAGAAGGACCACGTCGGCATCGGCGATGGTGGAGGCACGGGAGGAGACAAAGGAGGCGTCGACAAGCGCGTTGGCTCCCGGGGAGATGACGATGGTGTTCTCGCCATCGGCCGAGACAGTAATGACGGCGAGGCCGGTATTGGTGTCGGCCTGCTTCACGGCGCCTAGATCGATGCCGGAGGTGCGCATGTAGTGCATCGCAGGCTCGGCATAGGGATCGGAACCAACCGCGCCCACGAAGGCCACAGTGGCGCCCAGCTGTGCGGCCGCGACAGCCTGGTTAGCGCCTTTGCCCCCGGCCAAGATGTCGCCGCCAGAGCCCAGCAGGGTCTCGCCGGGCTGCGGGTGGCGCTCGGCGTGCACGATGAGATCGGCATTGATGGAACCGACGACGGTTAGCTTGCTCATTGGAAATCCTCCACATTGTCGCGGGTGACGGTGATGACCTCGACGGGGATGTTCTTCTCCGCCGCGCCACCGTGCAGGAGCGCTGCGGCTTGTTCGATGGCGCGGGCACCGAGCTCTGCGGGCTGCTGGGCGATGGTTGCTTCTAGCTTGCCATCTTTGACCGCCTTGAGGCCATCGAAGGTGCCATCAAAAGCCACCACCTTGACCTCAGATCCAGCGCGCGAGCCCAAAGCTTCGACCGCGCCGAGCGCCATTTCATCGTTCTCCGCAAAGATGGCCTTGATATCCGGGTTGGCCTGCAGCAGGTTGGTGGCGACGTTGAGGCCTTCCGTGCGGTCGAAATTCGCCGATTGCTTGCCGACGACCCGAATGCCCCCGTACTTCGCAATCTGCTCTTCAAAGCCCTTGCCGCGCTCGCGCGAGGCGGAGGTACCAGCGGTGCCCTGCAGGATGAGGATATCGCCCTTTTCCCCAATGGATTCGGCGAGCTTATCCGCAGCCTGCGCGCCACCGGCGACGTTATCGGAGGCCACCATGGAATCCAGCTCTACGCCGTTGACATCGCGGTCCACGCCGATGACGGGCACGCCGTCATTCTTGATGCCGCGCACGGCTGGGGCGACGGCATCGGAATCGGTGGGGTTGACCACGACGACCTTGGCGCCCATGGAGGTAGCATTGCCCAGCTGATTGACCTGCTGGGCGGGGTCATCGGAAGCGTCTTGGATGTCTAGCGGAACGCCGAGTTCCTTGGCCTTATCCTGTGCGCCGTGGCGCAGCTCGACGAAGAAGGGGTTGGTCTGCGTGGAGAGCGCTAGCGTAATGCGGTTGCGGTCTTCTTCCGAGCGATTGCAGGAGGCAAGGCCCAGCGCGAGGGCGGGGACAAGGAGGGTGGCGATGAGTTTTTTCATGGCGGGTGCTCCTTAGTTGGCCGTCTTATTGCGGATGACGTCGAAGCCGACGGCCAGCGCGATGACCAGGCCGATGACGATCTGCTGCCAAAAAGAGGAGACGTTGAGCAGGTTCAAACCATTGCGGATGACCGCTAGCAAGATCGCGCCGACGAGCGTGCCGGTGGCCTTGCCCTGCCCGCCGGAGAGCGAGGCGCCGCCGATGACGACGGCCGCAATAGCATCGAGCTCGTAGCCGGTGCCGGCCTGCGGCTGTGCGGATTCGAGGCGGCCGGCCATAACCATGCCGGCCCAAGCGGCGAAGAAACCGGAGAGTGCGAAGACGGCGATCTGGATGCGCTTGACCGGCAGGCCCGAAAGGCGGGCGGCCTCCAGGTTGCCGCCGATGGCATACATGGAGCGGCCGAGTACCGTGCGCTCCAGAATGAACCAGCAGATAAGCCCCGCGATGACCATCATGATGATCGGCACTGGGAAGCCTGCGATATCACCGCCAAAGGCGTTGACGGACGGGGCGGTCTCTATCGGCGAGCCCTGGGAGATGACCAGGGTGAGCCCGCGGGCGATGGACATCATGGCCAGCGTCGCGATGAAAGACGGGATCTTGCCCCACGCGGTGGCCATGCCGCAGATGGCTCCTGCCAGCGCGCCCACGAAAAGGCCGAGGAGCAGGGTAAGCCAGCCAGGCAGGCCCGCAGTGGAGAACATATAGGCAGAGACCATGGCGCCGAGCGCGGCGACCGAGCCCACCGAGAGGTCGATACCGGCGGTGACGATGACAAAGGTCATGCCGAAGGCCAAGATGGCCACTGTGGCGGCCTGGATGCCGATATTGAGCAGGTTCGCCACGGTAAGGAAGTACGGCGTAGCGATAAACAGCGCGATGCACAGGGCAATGAGGCCGACGAGCGCGCCATTATTCATCGCCCAGTTAACTACTCGATTCTTGGTCATGCTTCGTCCTTGGGGTTGGTGCCGGCAGGCGCGGCAGCTGAGGCAGAGGTAGCGGAGGTCACGTTGGATACGGCAAAGGCCATGACCTCGTCTTGGGTGGAGTCCTTAGGGAGCTGGCCGGCGAGTTGGCCGCCGGACATGACGAGGATGCGGTCGGACATGCCGAGCACCTCGGGCAGATCGGAGGAGGCCATGAGCACGGCGCCGCCGGCCGCGGTGACCTCATTGATGATGTTGTAAATCTCCACTTTGGCGCCGACGTCGACGCCGCGGGTGGGCTCGTCGAGGAGGAGGACCTTGGAGCCGGCCAGTACCCAGCGGCCAAAGACCGCCTTTTGTTGGTTGCCGCCGGATAGGTTCCGGATGGTCTGGGAGAGATCGGCCATGCGAATGCGCAGCTTCTCCGCTACGTCACCGGCGCGACGGCGTTGGCCGCTGCGGTCTGCCAGCCCCGCCTTGGCGGTGGGGTAGAGGGTGGCGAATCCGAGGTTATCGCCCACGGAGGCATCTAGAACTAGCGCTTGGGATTTGCGGTCTTCGGGGATATGGCCCACGCCGGCGCGGATGGCGGCACGAATATCGCCGCCGCGCAGCTGCGTGGCGCCGACGCGTATGGTGCCGGAATCGTAGGGGTCAGCGCCCGCGATGGCGCGAATGATTTCGGTGCGGCCGGCGCCCACGAGCCCGGCCAGGCCGACGACTTCGCCGGCATGGACGGTGAAGGTGACGTCGTGAAAGGCGCCGTCGGCAGTCAGCTCGGAGACTTCCAGCAAGGCCTTACCGTGCTCGGGAGGAACCTCGCGCGGGTACTGGTTTTCAATCTCGCGGCCGACCATGAGGCGCACCAGCTCGTCTTCGTCGGTATCGGCCGGGACCTCGGCGATGAAGGAGCCATCTCGCAGAACACTGATAGTCTCGGCAATGCGCGCCAGCTCCTCCAGGTGGTGGCTGATAAAGACCATGGCCACGCCCTTGGCCTTGAGTTCCTCGAGCACGGCAAAGAGTGCATCAACCTCCTTGCCGGTGAGCGCGGCAGTGGGCTCATCCAAGATGAGAATGCGCGCGTTCATAGACAGCGCCTTGGCGATTTCCACGAGCTGCTGTTTGGCCACGCCCAGCTCACCCACCGGCATGTCTAGGTCCACGTCCAAGCCGATAAGGTGCAGTGCCGCTTGGGCTTGTGCCTTGAGGTGTTTGCGATTGACCAACCCAAAGCGGCGTGGGGTGCGCCCAAGCATGATGTTCTCGGCCACGGACATGGTGGGCACAAGGTTGAGCTCTTGGTGAATGGTGGCGATGCCCAGTGCCTCAGAGGCCTTGGTATCTGGGATTTTTACCTCTGTGCCATCTACCAGGATGCGGCCGGAATCCGGCTCGTGTACACCGGCAATCATCTTGATGAGAGTGGATTTGCCGGCGCCATTTTCACCCAGCAAGGCCTGCACTTGGCCGCGGCGGACGGTGAGGTCTACCCCCTTAATGACCTCTACCGGGCCAAAGGATTTGGTGACATTATCCAGGCGCAAAACGCAGTCACTCATGGCGTGGCTCCATCGAGTTGGTGGGCGGTGGACATGCGTGGGATATAGCGGGTTTCTAGCACCTCGCCTTCCGGTTGGTGCTTATCATTGATGGCCGCGATGAGCTTGGCCGTGGCGGTCTCGCCCATTCTGGCCACATCTTGGTCCACCACCGAGATAGGGGAAGGTTGGAAGCGCAGGTAGATGAAGTCATCGAAGCCGACGAGCGCGATTTCTTCTCCGATGAGCTTGCCCGCATTATGGCAAGCCTCCAGCGCGCCGGCCGTCATCATGGAATCGCCGGCAATGAGCGCGGTGACGCCTTCTTGTAGGAGTGCGAGGGCTCCTTTATAGCCCTCGCGGTGGCGGTAGCTGCCGTGGTGGATATGGGTAGGCATACCGCGGGTGGCGGCCTTGAATGCTTGGAGGCGCTGGCGGCCGGTGGAAGTTTCCTGCGGCCCGGAAAGGTAGCCGATGTGCGTGTGCCCCTTCTCCTTAAGCTGTTCCACGGCTTGTTTCATACCCGTGTGGGGGTCTGATAGCACTGCTGGAATCTGACCCAGGGCGCGGTCAATGAGCACGAGCGGGCGGTAAGCGCGCGCCTGCTCGAGCGCTTCTTCGGCGCCTTCGAGAGGTACCGCGATAATGCCGTCTACCTGGCGTTCCATCAGGGCATCGAGGGCTTTGACTAGGCGCTGCGGTTCCTCGCCACAACTGGTAATCATCGTGGCGAGTCCCTGCTTATCGGCGGCTTCTTCAATGGCTGCGGCCATTGCGGCAAAGTAGGCATTGTCTAGGCTGGGGATGACCAAGCCGATGGCGTTAGATCGGGAGCTGCGCAAAGCTCGTGCTTGGGCATTGGGCCTATAGTTGAGCTTGGTGGCCGTGTCCTTGACGCGTTGGCGCGTGGACTCCGAGATGGCTGGGTTGCCCGAGAGCGAACGGGACGCGGTGGAAATGGATACTCCAGCAGCAGCGGCCACGTCCTTGAGAGTGGTTCCGGCCATGCTGTCCTCCTTGGTTAGGCGTATGAGCCGACGTCCGGCCCTCCTGGGTGCAATCGATTGCACATTTGAGTTAAAGGTACGGCTATTTCCATCTTCATGTCAAGAGCCGGCAAGTCTATGCTGGTATCCATGTCTGACCCGCTCCTTGTTTTGGGCTCCCGCGTAACCCATGGCTATCCCGGCGCCATGCTGCGCTCGCGCCTTGATAAGGCGTTGGCGCTTTATAGCGGTCAGCGCATCATTGTCTCCGGCCGTGGTGAGGCGGGGCCTATGGCTACATACCTCATCGAACGTGGCGTGCCGGCCGAGCGGGTGGTGGTGGAACTGGAAGCCACGAGCACTAATGAAAATCTAGAGAATGCCCACCGCTTGGCCCCGGATGCCGTATTACACGTGGTGACCAATGATTTTCATATCCTGCGCACCGCGTTGTGGGCCTGGCACCTCGGCATTGCCGTGCACCTGCATTCCGCGCGCACCCCGTGGCGGTTGATGCCGCGCAACTACCTGCGCGAAGTCTTGGCCACGCCACACTCCGCGGCGCGAATAGTGTGGCGGCGGATGCAGGGGTAGTGTTCCTGCCCGGTGTGGCGGCCTGTTTCCCACGTGCGCTTCCAGCCCCGAAAGAGGTTAACTGGAGGTTAACTCAAGGGCGGTGAGCTGCTGAAACCGTGGGTTTGAGCCAGCAGTTATGCAAACGATTGACCGGCGCTTCGCCGTACTCGTAGGCTAAATCCAACGAAAGTTATAGCCAGAAAGGTCTTTGTTATGACCAGTGGAGGAGCGGCTGGCCCTGACGCCGACTACCCCAGCGTCGCACTTGCCCACGGCGATTATGTGGCCGAGATTGGTCTATTCGGCGGTGCACTCAAGACGCTGACCTATCGCGGCGCGCCCTTGGTAGAAAGCTACGAAGGCAAGCCGCCGCTGATGGCCGGAGTGGTGCTGGCGCCGTGGCCGAATCGCACCGAAGATGGCTGGTTTGAATGGCAGGGGACCGCCCACCAGCTAGAGATCACGGAGCCGGAGCGCAATAACGCCATCCATGGATTCGCGGTGGATTTCTGGCGCATCAAGGAACACACGGACAACCGGGTGGTCATCACCTTTGATATTGAACCGCGCCAGGGTTGGCCGTGGGCGATTCAACTCGAGGCCACCTATACCCTCGATGAGCAGGGATTGCACCACCAACTGACCGCACGCACCACGGAGCCCGGCGAGGTTCCCTTCGCCTATGGGCTGCACCTCTACCTCTCCCCACAGGGAGCTGGGGCGGAGGAAGCGGTGCTCAGTGTGGACGTCGGCAAGCGCTACTTGCTAGGCGCCCGCAACCTGCCTACGGGAAAGACGGAGCAGGTGCGCATTGTTAATCAGCCCATCGCCGAGGTGGACTGGGACGATTGCTTCCACGGCGAAGGCCCACTGACGGCCGTGTATTCGGCCGGTGGAAAGGGTGTGCGCCTGGAGATGGGCGAAGGCCTGAACTGGGTGCAGATGTTTACCCCGGCCGATTTCCCGCGGGCGGGCGGCCCCGGCAAGGCATTGGCCGTGGAGCCGATGAGCGCGCCGCCGAATGCGCTGCGCAGCGGGGAAGACCTCGTGCGCCTGAGCGCTCAGAAACCGCAGAGATTCACGCTGCGCCTTGCAGCAGAGAACAATAACTAGAAAGGTCAGCCATGGAGACTGCTGAATCCGTATTGAGGCTCGATGCCTCCTGGGTGGACTACTTCTTGGTAGCCATCTACTTCCTCTTCGTGCTGGGCATCGGCTGGGCCGCCAAGGCTCGAGTGTCTAGCTCCATCGACTTCTTCCTCTCCGGCCGGGGACTGCCCGCCTGGGTGACCGGCCTGGCTTTCGTCTCGGCCAACCTGGGTGCGGTGGAAATCATCGGTATGTCCGCCAATGGCGTGGAGTATGGCTTCCAAACCATGCATTACTTCTGGATCGGCGCCATCCCGGCAATGGTCTTTTTGGGCATTGTGATGATGCCGTTCTACTACGGCTCCAAGGTGCGCTCGGTACCGGAGTTCATGCGCAAGCGTTTTGGCAATGCCGCACACCTGGTGAACGCGATTTCCTTCGCCGTGGCCCAGCTGCTGATTGCCGGCGTGAACCTGTACTTGCTGGCCACCATCGTGGAGGCCCTGCTGGGCTGGCAGATGTGGGTATCGCTCCTCGTGGCCGGCCTCATCGTGCTGTCCTATATCACCCTGGGTGGCCTTTCGGCCGCCATCTATAACGAGGTTCTCCAGTTCTTCGTCATCATCGCCGCCCTCGCCCCGCTGACCATCATTGGTTTGAACCGCGTTGGTGGTTGGAATGGGCTGAAGGATGCGGTGGCCCAGGATTCGCACTTCCACACGTGGCCGGGCACGGACATCTCCGGTTTTGAGAACCCAGTGTGGTCCGTCATCGGCATCGTGCTGGGCCTCAGCTTCGTGCTTTCCTTTGGTTACTGGACCACCAACTTCGTCGAGGTGCAGCGCGCCATGGCCTCCGATTCTATTTCGGCTGCCCGCAAGACCCCGATCATCGGCGCCTTCCCCAAGATGTTTGTGCCCTTCCTCGTGGTCATTCCTGGCATGGTTGCCTCCGTTTCCGTGGCCGATTTGATGGAGGAGCGCGCGGAGCCCAACGACGCCATCTTGCTGCTCATGCGAGACCTTTTGCCCAATGGCTTGCTGGGCGTGGCGATCGCCGGCCTGCTGGCTTCCTTCATGGCGGGCATGGCCGCGAATATCTCGGCCTTTAATACCGTCATCTCCTATGACATCTGGCAGACCTATGTGGTCAAGGACCGCGAGGATGACTACTACCTGAAGTTCGGTCGCATCGCCACGATTATCGCCACCGCTATTGCCATCTTTACCGCGCTGCTCGCGCAAAACTTTGGCAATATCATGGACTACCTGCAGACCCTGTTTGGCTTCTTCAATGCGCCGCTGTTTGCCACCTTCATTCTGGGCATGTTCTGGAAGCGCATGACCCCGCACGCCGGTTGGTCCGGACTCGTAGCCGGTACCGGTTCCGCCATCGCTTTCTGGTACGTCGCATCCTTCACGGACATGATCAACCTGCCCGGCCAAGGCACCGCTTTCGTCGCGGCCGGTGTGGCCTTCGTGGTGGATATCCTGGTATCCATTGTGGTCACCCTGTTCACCCAGCCCAAGCCGGATAGCGAGCTGGTTGGCTTCGTCTCTTCCGTGACCCCCAAGGACCACTTTGAGGACTACACCGAAAAGTCCTTGCCGTGGTACCAGCAGACCGTCCCGCTGGGCATCATTTGCCTGGTGATGGCCGTAGCCCTCAACGTCATCTTCGCCTAAGGAGCCCAACATGTCTGAGAAAAAGCGCGCGGGTGCATTCGACCTGCGCAATGTCATCGCCGCACTCCTCGGCCTCTACGGCCTGATTTTGCTCGGCTGCTATTTCTTCCTTGACCCAGGCATCAACCCGGATACCGGGCAGGCAAAGAACGCCAGCGATAACCTATGGGCAAGCCTTGCTTTGCTGGCCGTGGCCGCCGCCTTTGTGCTGTGGGCACGCCTGAAGCCCATCACCATCCCAGGAGAAAACTAATGGTTGAGATTACCTCTGCCACGCTTGCCGACGGCCGCGAGATCCTCTACTTCGACGACCAGCCCCACCCCGACCGCGTGCTTGTCGACGCCCGCGACATCCCCACCGTCGCCCCCGCTTCCGAAATGCGCCGGGATCCCCTAACGGGGGATTGGGTGGCCTTTGCCGCCCACCGCATGAACCGCACCTTCTTGCCACCGGCCAACGAGAACCCGCTGGCGCCAACGCGCGAAGGCCAGCTGCCCACGGAGATCCCCAGCCCCAGCTATGACGTGGTGGTCTTTGAAAACCGCTTCCCGTCTTTTGCCACCACCGCAGACATCGAGCATCCCGAGGAAGACAACCTGCTCGGCATGGTGCCGCGCCTTCCGGCCCACGCCCGCTGCGAGGTGGTCTGCTTTACCGAGGACCCAGCCCTATCCTTCAAGGACCTGCCGGAATCGCGCATCCGCACCGTCATCGAGGCCTGGGCGCACCGCACCGCCGCGCTATCCCAGATCGACGGCGTGCAGCAGGTATTCCCCTTTGAAAACCGCGGCGAGGAAATCGGCGTGACCCTCCAGCATCCGCACGGCCAGATCTACTCCTATCCCTTCCTCTCGCCGCGCCTGCGTTCCATCGTGGATTCCGCCCGCGCCTATGACGGCGACCTCTTCCAGGATCTCCTCGATCGCGAGCGCGCCGCCGGCACCCGCATCATCGCCGAGACCGAGCACTTCACCGTCTTCGTTCCCGCCGCCGCCAAATGGCCGCTGGAAGCCATGGTCCTGCCCAACGAGGAAGTACCCGATTTCGCCGCGCTTACCGACGCCCAACGCGCCGACCTCGCGCCCCTCCTCAAGAAGCTGTACTCCGCCGTGGACCGCTTCTTCGATGGCGTGGACAAGACCCCGTATATCGCCGGCTGGACCCAAGCGCCGGTGGACGAGGCACTGCGCCCCGGCATCCGCATGCACCTGCAGCTCTTTTCGCTCATGCGCTCGCCCGGCCGCATGAAGTACCTCGCCGGTTCCGAGTCCTCGCAGGCCGTGTGGATCAATGACACCACCCCGGAGCGCATCGCCGCCCGCTTTAAGGAGATCTGGGATGCTTAACTGGATTGACACCCGCAGCGATGCGGAGCTTGTCGCCGCAGCCCGCGACCTCTTCGCCGCTGCCTTCTCGGACGCGTCCGAGCCCGCCGGCGTGTGGGCTGCTCCCGGCCGCGTCAACCTCATCGGCGAGCACATCGATTACGCCGGCGGCGCCTCCATCCCCTTTGCGCTGGAACAAAACACCGCCGTCGCCGTCGCACCCCGCACCGATGGCCTTCTCCGGATAGCCTCCGAATACGACGGCAGCGTTGCCCAGGCCAGCCTCCCTCTCTCCGATGTCCGCCCCGGCCACCCTTCCAACTGGTCCGGCTACGTTGCCGGCACCGTCTGGGCCGCCACTGCCGCGGACGTTCTGACTTGCACCGGCCTCGATATTGCCATCGTCTCCGATGTCCCCGTCGGCTCTGGCCTGTCCAGTTCCGCCGCCCTCGAATGCTCCGTGGCCGTGGCCGCCTACGAGCTCTGCCACGGCAACGCTCCCGATGACGCCGCCCGCGCGCAGCTGGTCCAGGCGTGCATCCGCGCCGAAAACGAGGTGGTTGGCGCCTCTACCGGCGGCCTGGATCAAAATGCGAGCCTCTTCGGTCAGCGTGGAAAGGCGCTATTCCTGGATTTTGCCACCGGCGCCGTCGAGCGCGTGCCGTTCAATATCGAAGCCCAGGACATGGTGCTGCTCATCGCGGACACCAATGCACCGCACACGCTTTCCGACGGCCAATATGCCTCCCGCCGCGGCATCATCGACGCCGTCCAGTCTGCCGCCGGCCGCTCCATCCGCGACATCCCGGACGCCGTCGCCTTCGCCGCGACCGTCAACCCCCAGGAGGCTGAACTCTACCGCCGACGCGTGCGCCACGTGGTGGACGAAACCGACCGCACCTTAGCCGCCGCCACCGCGCTTACCTCTTCCGACCCGGCAGAGTTCCGCCGCCTCATGCGCGAAAGCCACCTTTCCCTGCGCGACCTGTACGAAGTCACCACTCCGGAACTCGACTCCGCTTTCACCGCGGCCGGCGAACTCGGTGCCCGCATGACTGGCGGCGGCTTCGGCGGCGCCGTCATCGCGCTCATCCCGCGCTCCGCCGTGGAGTCCACCGCCCAGGCCATTTACGACGCTGCAGCATCCCGCGGCTTCCCAGAGCCCACCTTCTTGGTGGCCCGCCCAGGAGACGGCGCCCGCCGCTTGGCTTAAGCTCCGGCTCCGGGCTCGGCTCGGTCGCGACCCCCAGCGCGCCTCTCGTCGTTAGGTCCATACTGATCAGGCTGATCTGAAGGCTGGGCCGCCTCAGATCTGCCCTAACTCCCTCAATTCGGCCTGATCAGATCAGCCCTAAGCCTTTAGCGTTTGGTTCACAACGCCGAGAGAGCTTTCTGAATCCCCTCGCGCAGCGTCTCGCGAGACTGTTTCATCGGATGCGCAATCGCGCGCAACCCCATGTACGCAATCTGGTCGGCCGCCCGATTCAGCGGATCGCCCGCATGCCCGAGCACACGGCGTATGTCGACCTCGCATTGGCCTTGGATATCGCCCCAAGCTTGCTGGAATCGGGACCGCGCACCCGAAGACACCCCTCGCCACGTGCGCCCCGGCCGCGATGCTTTAGAGCCGCGCTTATGCACAATCTGCTCGACCGCCTCCAAAGCAGCTACGGAATCGGACTCAATAACCGCCTTGCGCGCACCCACCTTGAGCAGGTACTTCAGCGCAAGCGTCAGTGCTTCGAGCTCGAGCTCATCGGTGCTCGCCTTGGTTTCTCGAGTCCGTAACCGGTAGTCGCCGTTTCCCGCAACGAAGCACATCGACCCCTTGAATACGGTATCCGAGGAAGCATCGGTGGCTATGCGCACCACGTCGCCCTCGGCCCACGAGGAGGCGCGCGAGAAGTTCGGCCACCAGTGTGCTTTCGGCGTCTCTACCTGTGTCGCTTGCTTCTTTTTCGGCGCCTCACCCATCTTGCGGGCCTTCCGGGCGGTCAGGCCGGCTTGTTTTCTGCGCACAGAGCTCGCGCTTTTCGACGCCCTATTTTCTCCCGCAAAGCTTCCCGTCACCGTGAAACCGTCAGCCGTGAGTGCCGCTCGCAACGCATTCTGCCTGCGACCAGTGACAATCCACACTCGTCCGTCGAGTCCCTTGAGCGCGCGTTTGACCTCGCGCACGGCGATATCGACGATATCGCCCTTCTTCGTCTGGCCGCGGCGCACAAAACGCGTCTGCTTAGTATTGACCGCGATGACCCAGCCTTCGATGATGCCGTTGGGGGCGGAATCCCAACGCTCGTCCCAGAGCGCGACCGCAACATGGATTGGTGCCGAGACCATGTCCGAGGTGATCTTGCGGGTGCCGTAGGTGCGCGATTGCGTACCGGTTAGTTCTGAGAGCTCGATGGGTTCCATTATCTCTAGTAAAGCACGGTTAACCGCGCTGCTGAATTATCCCCCATACCGCCGCTGTGAACTACTTCTCCTTAGGTCGAATGTGATCGAGCTGATCTGAGCACAACCCACCCTCAATTCAGCCTCAACGCCCTCAATTCGGCCCGATCAGCTTGGACCTAAAGTTCCGACCCTTACTCAAGGTCCTCGGAAAATCACCTTCCTGAGCCTCATGAAGCGCGCCCAGTCCCGCCAGCCGAGAAGATGAAACCATGATTACAGATCACTTCATCAACCTTCGTTACGCCGGAGCCGAAAGTCCGCACCATTTAGCCCTCCAGCGCGGTGAGCTCACCCAGATAGCGCCCTGGATCGCCGTTCCCACAGCCACCTGGAGGCAATGGGTGCGCCATGAAACAACAATTCGCCAAAGTAGTCGCTGCCGGGTGGAGCATCCACCGCGCCGTCCTCATCGGTAAATCGGCCGCGCGGTTGTGGGGAATGTGGGTAATTTCTACGGCAGGGGAGGAGGTGGAGTTAGCGGTGCCTTCGGGAAGCGTGCCCCCACGCAGGCTCACCCCGAAAGGCTACCGGTACCGCCGAGTAAAGTCCCTTCAAGAATCCATGGTGTCGATAGCGGGTGTGCGCGCCACGAATCCTGCCCGCACCTGCCTTGAAATCGCTCGGCTACACGGCTTCCCAGATGGCCTGGTAGCTACCGATTCTGCCCTCGGCCAACACGACGTCACCACATACGACCTGCGCGAAGAGCTTGCAAAGATGCAGCGCACGAAGGGACAAGCAGCCATGCGTAAGGTTATCGAGCACGCGTATGGCGGATCGGAATCGCCCTATGAGTCCTATCTGCGAGCCCTCATTATTGAGCGTTTCCCGCAGGTGAAAATTGAGCCGCAGAAACCGCTGCTCGGGAAATATCGGGCAGATCTCTGTCTCGATGGCTGGCTGGTACTCGAGGTCGATGGCGATGCCAAGTATGACGGTACCTATGGCGAGGCGCCCTCCCACGTGGTAAAGCAGCAGATAAAGAGGCAGCGAGCGCTAGAAAACCGCGGATACGTGGTGCTGCGCTTTGGCCCCAGCGAAATGAAAGCGCCGGACGAGGCTTTGCGGATAATCGCTAGCCACCTGGGAAAACGCGGCAGGAAAGTAGCCTAGATCACCCCCGCGTCACCCCACAACGCATAAAAGTTGTTGAACAAAAGGCAAAGCAACCTTTAAGATGATGCGCATCACAAATTAATGCGACCTGCATCACGAAAGGTGAAATCTAGTGAGTGCTGAGACATCACACGCCACTCCGGCGCAGGCGGGGGACAAGACCCCGCCCAAAGGCCTCGGCGCCATGGCTGGTGCCATGTTCCTTATGGCCACCTCCGCCATCGGTCCGGGATTTTTGACCCAGACCTCGGTCTTTACCGTGCAGATGGGCGCTTCCTTCGCGTTTGCGATTATGCTGTCCATCCTCGTGGACATCGCTATCCAGCTCAATGTGTGGCGCGTTCTCTGCGTGACCGGTATGCGGGCCAATACCTTGGGCAATACCGTGCTCCCTGGCCTGGGCTGGGTGCTTGCCGTATTCGTGTTCATCGGTGGCGCGGTTTTTAATATCGGCAATATTGCCGGTTCTGGCCTAGGCATTAACGCGATGCTGGGCATCGATTCGCGCATCGGCGGCGTCATTGCCGCGGCCATCGCGATCTTTATCTTCCTCTCCAAGAAGGCAGGCATGGCGCTTGACCGCCTCGTCGCGGTCTTGGGCGCGGTCATGATCCTGCTGATGCTCTACGTTGCTGTGGTCAGCCAGCCACCGGTGGGCGAGGCGCTCAAGAATGCCGTCGCGCCGGGCGAAATCGATTTCTTCGTCATCACCACCATCATCGGTGGCACCGTGGGTGGTTATATCACCTTTGCCGGCGCGCACCGCCTCATCGATTCCGGCCACACCGGCGTGGAAAACGTCAAGAACATTACCTATACCTCGGTAAGCGGCATTGTGGTCACTGGCATCATGCGCATGCTCCTCTTCTTGGCGGTCCTCGGTGTGGTGGCCACCGGCGTGGCGCTTTCGGACGACAACACCGCGGCCGATGCCTTCTACAATGCCGCCGGCGAGTTTGGCCTGCGTGCCTTCGGCGTGGTCCTCTTCGCGGCCGGTTTGTCCTCGGTTATCGGTGCCGCCTATACCTCGGTATCCTTCGTGACCTCCCAGGACACCTCGACGCGCACCCGCAATATCCTCACCATCGTCTTCATTGCGGTGTGCACGGTAGTCTTCGTGGCCATCAACTCCGCGCCACAGAAGTTGCTCATCTTTGCCGGCGCCATCAACGGCCTGATCCTGCCCATCGGTTTCGCCCTCGTGATGTGGGTGGCCTGGCGCCGCCGCGACCTCCTGCAGGGATACAAGTATCCCAAGTGGTTGCTGATTATCGGCACCCTGGCGTGGGGACTCACCATCATCATCGGCTTCAAGGCTTTCTCCGGCATCACCGAGCTGTGGGCATAATGCAGACCCCGGAGCAGGTGCGCGAGTATGCGCGCAGGCATGACATGGCCACCACCGCCGGGCACGCCCGCGGTTTCATGCAGGCTAACCTGCTGGCCGTGCCGCAGGAGTACGCGTTTGATTTCTTGCTCTTTGCCCAGCGCAATCCCAAACCGTGCCCGATTGTGGGCGTGCTGGAAGCTGGTCAGTATACCTCCGGGCTGCTGCCGGGTGGGGACATCCGCACCGATATTCCGGCCTACCGCGTCTTTGAAAACGGCGAGCATACAGCCACGCTTGCCGACGCCACCTCGTACTACACCCCAGACATGGTCAGCTTCCTTATCGGTTGCTCTTTTACCTTCGAGACTGCGCTGCAGGATAACGGCATTGAGGTCGCGCACATTGCTCAGCAGCGCAACGTGCCGATGTTTAAAACCACGATTCCCACCACCCCGGCCGGTATCTTTTCCGGCCCCATGGTGGTCTCCATGCGTCCGATTCCGGCCGCGCAGGTCTCCGATGCCGTGCGGATTACCTCCCGTTACCCATCGGTTCACGGCGCCCCGGTCCACGTGGGTGACCCGGCGGCCATTGGCATTGAGGATCTGTCCCGCCCCGACTTTGGCGATCCGGGCGAAGTGCCAGAGGGCTGCCTGCCGGTCTTTTGGGCCTGTGGTGTGACCCCGCAGGCCATCGTGATGGAATCTAAGCCGCGCTTAGCTATTACGCACGCGCCGGGCCAGATGCTCGTGACCAACGCCCGGGATCAAGATTTCCTCATTCCTTAATCGTCCAGCACGGCGAGGATCTTCTCGCAGGTATTCATGAGGCTGTCATGCGCAAGCGTGGCGGCTTCGCGGCGTTTTCCATCCGCGATGAGCGTGGCCAAGGTGATATTTCCTTGAATGTGGTCCGCATGCAGCTGCGGGTAGCGCGGGATGGCCAGCAGGAAGGTAAGCCGCATGCGGGCGAGAAGGTTATCCATCTGCTCATTGAGCGTAGGCGAGCCCAGCGCGGCGACCAGCGTGCGGTGGAAGTGCTGGTTGATGGCGGAGACTTCCTGATGCTCGCCGCGTGCCGCGTAGTCGAAGGCGGAGGAGGTGAGGGTGACGAGCGAGGGGGCGTCGGCAAAAGCGCCCCACCGCACCGCCGCCGGTTCGATGGCCGCGCGGGCGGCAAAGAGGTCACGGATATAGTCAGTATCCGGCGTCGCGAGGAAGACGCCGCGATTGGGGATGCGCTCGACAATGCGCTCTGCGGCAAGCCTAGTGAAAGACTCGCGGAGGGTATTGCGCGAGCAGTTAAAGCGTTCGGCTGCCTTGACCTCGCTGAGCTGCTCGCCCGGCTGAAACTCGCCGGCGGAGATGGCCTCGCGCAGCTCGGAGGCGACAGACTGGGAAAGCATGACCACAACTGTACTAAAAAGTTATGCACCTCACATTGAAATGAGGTGCATAACGATGGTGCGAGCGCTAATCGATGGTCGCGATGACCTTGGAGGAATCCAGACGGTCACCTTCTGCAGCCAGGAGCTTGATGGTACCGCCGCGCGGAGCCTTGATGGCCGATTCCATCTTCATGGCCTCGACGGTGGCGATGGCATCGCCCTCGGCCACGGTATCGCCGTCCGCAACGTTCCAGGCCACGAGGTTTGCCTCGAACGGGGAGGTGACCGCATTGTCATCGGTGGACTGCGCGCCGGCCGAAGACGGCGCGGTGGAGGCAGAACCACCGGCCGAGGCGGCGCCCGGCGCGGCGAGGAAGTCCACGGGCACGCCGACGTTGACCAGCTTGCCGTCGATTTCTACGGCCACAGTGCGGCGTTGGGTGTAAATGGCCTCGACCTTTTCCACCTGGTTGGCGGCAGACGGGCGGTAGTTGTGATCCACCCAGTCCGTAAACACGCCAATCTCGGAGGCACCAGCGGCAGCGGTATCCTCGGCCGGCGCGGCAGTGCCGATGAGTGCCGGCTCATCCATCATGTCGCGGTGGAACGGCAGCACGGTGCGCACGCCGGTAACGGTGAACTCGCGCAGGGCAAAGCGGGCGCGGGCCAGGGCGATCTCGCGGGTCGGTCCCCACACCACCAGCTTGGCAATCAGGGAGTCATAGTACGGCGGGATGATAGAGCCAGAGCGCACCGCGGAATCCACGCGGATGCCCGGGCCGGTCGGTGGCTCGAAGGAGACGATGGTGCCGGGGCACGGCGCAAAGCCATTGAGGATGTCCTCGGCATTGATACGGAACTCAAAAGCATGGCCGTGGGACTGCGGATCCTCATCGAAGGACAGCGGCTCGCCGGCCGCGATGCGGAATTGCTCGGCGATGATATCGGTGCCGGTGACTACCTCGGTAACTGGGTGTTCGACCTGCACACGGGTATTGACCTCGAGGAAGGAAATGGTGCCGTCCTCGGAGACAATGTATTCCACGGTGCCGGCACCGGTGTAGCCCACCTTGGAGCAAATGGAGCGCGCGCCTTCGATGATGCCGTTGCGTTGGGCGTCGGAAAGCGCGGGCGCCGGAGCCTCCTCAATGAGCTTCTGGAAGCGGCGCTGGGTGGAGCAATCGCGGGTGCCGAGCACGCGCACATTGCCGTGCGCATCGGCCAGCACCTGGGCCTCGACGTGGCGCGGGTGGGTGAGGAACTTCTCCACGTAGCACTCGGCGCGGCCGAAAGCCTCCATGGCCTCGCGGCCGGCGGAGTTGAATGCGCCCTCAATTTCTTCCATATTGTCCACGACCTTCAAGCCGCGTCCGCCGCCGCCATAAGCAGCCTTGATGGCAATGGGCAGGCCGTGCTCTTCGGCAAAGGCGCGGGCCTCCTGCCAGTCATCGATGGGATCGGAGGTACCCGGTGCCAGCGGCGCGCCGACCTCCTCGGCCACGCGGCGCGCAGCGATCTTGTCACCGAGCAACTCGATGGACTCCGGGGAAGGGCCAATCCAGATCATGCCGGCCTCGGTAACCGTGCGGGCAAAGTCGGCGTTTTCGGACAAGAAGCCGTAGCCCGGGTGGATGGCATCGGCACCGGCACGCACCGCGATATCGAGCAGCGCGGGCACGTTCATGTAGGTATCGGCCGCGGTATTGCCCGGCAGCGCATAAGCTTCATCCGCTACCTGGGTATGCAAGGCACCAGCGTCTGCTTCGGAATAAATGGCGATGGACTTAATGCCCAGGTCGCGGGCGACGCGGGCGATACGCACGGCAATCTCGCCGCGGTTAGCAATGAGGACGGTCTTAATCTGCATTCTGTTCTCCAGTGTTTAAGGCTTGGGGTGCTACGAGTTCAAATTTCACGCGCGCGCCGGGCGGCAGCTGCGCGGCAATATCGATATCTTCTTCCAATACGGTGGCGATGACCGGGTAACCGCCGGTCACGGCGTGATCGCGGAGGAAGACCACGGGCTTGCCATTGGGTGGGATTTGGATGGAGCCGGCGACCATGCCCTCGGAGGGAAGCTCGCCGTCCTTGACGCGTTCAATCGGTTCTTCGCCATCGAGACGCAGACCCACGCGGTTGGAATCCGAGGTGACGGTCCACTCGGTATCTAGGAAGGCGGAGACATTATCGCCAAACCAGTCATCGCGCGGTCCAAGTACGCAGCGCAGGGTGGCGCGGGTTTTGCCGTCGGAGCTTTCACGCACGCGCAGTGGGTTAACCAGCTGGGCGTCGGTCATGCCGGTAGAGCGCGGCAGCACGCCGATGACATCGCCGGTGGTGACCGGGTCCGGGCCCAGGCCAGAAAGGACGTCGGTGGCCGCCGAGCCGAGCTCGGATTCGGCGATGATGCCGCCGCGGATGGCCACGTAATTGCGCATGCCTACCGTTGCAGGGTCCACCGTGACGGTTTGCCCGGCCGTGACCAGCACGGGGCGAGCAAGGTGAACCGGCATCTCGCCGAGGCGCACACGCGCGGTCGCGCCGGTGACGCAAATGACGGTATCGGTGAGCGCGTGGAGCTTAATGCCGCCGATATTTTCCAGCACTGTTGCCCCGCGCGGGTTGCCCACGGCCACGTTGGCGGTCGCGGCGGCGGCGCGGTCGGCAGCACCGGAGGGGGTCACGCCGAGATCGCCCACACCCGGGCGGCCCAAGTCCTGGTAGAGGGTGAGCAGGCCGGCATCGATAACCTCCATGCGCGGCAAGCGGGCAGGGGCGCGCTTCGAGCGGGCAGAGTGATCAACAAGCTCCGGCAGCTTATCCACGCTGCGATAGCGCACGCGGTCACCGGGCTGCACCAAAGCCGGCGGGTTAGCATTGGAATCCCACATCGGCGTATTGGTGGTACCCAGCAACTGCCAGCCGCCCGGGGAAACGCGCGGGTACACCGCGGAAAATTCGCCCGCAATGCCTACGGCACCGGCCGGCACCGCGGTACGGGGACTGGAGCGGCGTGGCACCGCACGCGCCTGGGAGGGGTCCGACGGCGCACAGTAGGTAAAGCCCGGGGCAAAGCCACCGAATGCCGCGGTCCACTCGGTAGAGGTATGCCAGTTAATGAGCGCTTCGCGCGAAAGACCCAGCAGGTCCGCGGCCTCGTCCACATCCTCGCCGTCATAGAGCACATCGATTTCAACCATGCGGGCCTCCGCAGCCGTCGCGGTGGCAGGGGAGAAGTCCTGCAGGAATTCGGCCGCATCGCGCGCCGAATCCGGCGCTTCAAACGTCAGCAGCAGGGTGGTGGCGGCCGCGATGCAGTCCACCTGATTCTTCAAAGGCTTGGCAGAAAGCGCCGCGTGCCAATCCATGACCTGGTTCAATCCATCCAGGTCAATGAGCAACGCACGCGTGCCCACAAAATTGATATGCATTAGATAAAGCTCCGAATCTCGATGCCTTCTTCCCGCAGGCGCTCAACCACGCCGCGCAGCAGCTTCACCGCGCCGGGCGAATCGCCGTGGGTGCATACGGATTGCGCATCCACCTCGAGCTTCGTGCCATCCACGGCCGTAATCGAGCCGGTCTGCGCCACCTCAAGTACTCGCTGCACCACCTCATCGGCGCTGCCCAGCACCGCATTGGCCTCCTTGCGCGAGACCAGCGTGCCATCGGGGTTGTAGTTGCGGTCCGCAAAGGCCTCACGGATGACGGTAAGCCCGCTGCGCTTGGCGACGTCCACCGCTACACCCCCTGGCAGCAACATCACCGGCAAGTCTCCAAAGGCCTTAATGCCCTTGATGACGGCTTCTGCCTGTGCCTCATCTTTCACGATTGCGTTATACATCGCACCGTGCGGCTTCACATAGGAGACCTTGGTGCCATTGGCGCGGGCCAAAGCGTCGAGCGCGCCAATTTGGTAGGTCACCTCGTCTGCTAGCTCGTCCGGGTTGTAATCGATAAAACGGCGGCCGAAACCTGCGGCGTCGTTATAACCTACGTGTGCGCCTACGGTCACGCCTGCTTCTGCTGCCGCCTTGAGCGTGCCGGCAATCGAGTGTGGGTCGCCCGCATGGAAGCCGGTGGCCACGTTTGCGGAGGACACCATCTCCAGCATTGCCGCGTCATCTGCGACCGGATTGCCCGCAGTGGTTTCTCCCAAATCCGCATTGAGATCGATATGGAGCGAGGACATTCAACACCGTCCTTAAGATTGTTGAACAATTCGAATGTCATTAAGTGTAACCCTCGCCACTGTCATTTGTGAAGACGGTTACGTTTCGTTTACCCGCGTGCGCACCCCCACCTAGGCGCGAGAAAACCGCCCCGTCCCGGGTAAGAGGTCCGGGAGGAGGCGGCATGGCCTGCTAGAGCCCAAGGGTCCGAAGGTTCTAGCTTGTGAAATCTTTAGCGGCCGTAGTTTTGGACAGCGTAAAGCTTGCCTTCAGAGTTAATGGCAACGCCGACTCCGATGGTCTTGGCGCGTGGGTCCAGCATAATCTTGCGGTGCCCCGGGGATTCGTACCAAAGCTTGACCAGAAGGGCATCGGAATAGTCGCTCCACGCCTGCAAGACATTCTCGCCGCCGGCCGGGATATTGGAAGGGTAGTAGTTCCAGTGCTGCGGGCGGTGGCTGAGCTTATCAGCGCGCACCAGCTGGTCGGCCCAATCTTGAGCCAGCCCATTGAGTGCGGCATTAGCGCGAACCGGGCGCAGGCCGTGTGCCTGGCGGTATTCGTTGGTGTGGTTGATGATGCTCTGCACGCGATTGGAAGCCGGAGCGGCGGGCTTTGCTGCTGTAGCCGGCGCGGCGGGAAGGTTTAGCGTCGGCACCGGAAGGTTCGCGCCATTAAAGTTGCCCGAGGAACTTAGGGAGCTGGAGGCTTCAGCGGGTGCAACGCACATTCCCAATGCGATGGCTGCTGCAAGGGCAGGGGCTATAAATTTTTTGGTGGAGAAGCGAATAGTAGGGGTGAACATGAGCGGAACCTTTCTTCTGTAACCTGGCGGAGAATCAGGCGGGAAACTGGGAGAATCAACAGAAAAATCCGTTCCCCTTTGTTTAAAAGTTAATCAATTCCAGCAGATAAAATCGACTTGAACAGCAATTATTAGAATATTTGAAGTTGATGTTCCGTATAACTAATTGCTTCTTAGTTATTTCTCGAATTGAGCTAGGAAACTCCTGAAATCCCTCAGTCGGTTGCGTATTTCTCCTCCCCAACGGGGGTGGTTTCTAGTCAGTGTCTTAGATTCTCGGAGAAGCAGTAAGTGCTTGAGTCATGAGGGTGGAGTTTTAAGTCAGGCATAGGCAAACGCGTCCGTTTCTTGGTAGAACCTATAAAGATCGTGAGATTTACTAGGTTGCTTAACCTCTACCTGTCCTTTGCTTCTATGGGTGTTGCCCGGCAGTTGTCTCTCGGCGTCCTTGTGCGATCGGTGAACGGGGTTTAGAAAGGAATAAGAAAAGCGCTCGGCGATGAATCGCCGAGCGACACATTGAACGAAGTATTATGCCTTTGCGGGCGCTTCTGTCCCTTGAGAAGCTGGGGCAGGAGAAAGAGCCGAGGAAATGATCTCGGCTGCTTCCTTGCGGGTTTGTGCGCCATAAAGCTGGTTGCGGAAGTCTTCTTTCATGATGCTGCGCGCCAGCTTGGAGAGTAGCTTGAGGTGTTGCTTGCCGGCATTATCAGGCACAGCGATAAGGAAGGCAAGGTTAGTCGGTTCTTCGCCTTCTCCCCATGTAATACCTTCGGGTAGGCGGGCAAAGGCAAGGGTGGGCACTTTCACGCCGGCCGAGCGTGCGTGTGGAATGGCCACGCCGTGGCCTACCCCGGTAGAGCGGGTTGACTCGCGCTTTAAGGCAGCCCCAGCTACCGCCTCCATATCGGACATGCGGGAGGAAGTAAGCTTCACCATGGAGCGAATGACCTCTTCGCTAGATGAACCCAGATCTTTATCAAGGCTAATCGTATCGACAGCAACAAGCGGCTTATCCTTGCGCTGCGTCAATCCCACCAGCAGGAGAATAAGGCAAGCACAGACAGCGATGCCGGCAAGCATGGCGATAAAGAAGCCAACGACGTTATCTACCGCGCCGAGCACCGCCACGATCGGGCCGCCGTGCATGACGTGGTCTTGTGCACCGAAAAGACCGGCGAGCGCACCGGCTACGGCACCACCGGCAACATTGGCGGGGATGACCTGTAGCGGGCGTGCAGCCGCAAGCGGGATGGCGCCTTCGGTGATGCCGAAGAATCCCATGAACAACGCGGCGATACCCGCATCCTTTTCAGCCTTGGTAAACCAGCGGCGGCGCAGGAGCGTAGCTACGCCCACGGCGAGGGGAGGTACGGCAATCGCACATGCCGCCATGCCCATCGGCGCCGCATTGCCGGCCGCGATCATACCGCCGCCGAAGAGGAAGGCCGTTTTATTGAAGGGGCCACCCATATCGAAGGCGATCATGGCGCCCAGGATAAGGCCCAGCACGATGACGGAGGAGCCCTGCATTCCAGCGAGATAGTTGGTCATTGCCTCGAACGCGGCCGAGACCGGCGCACCAATGAGCAAGATGAAGATGAGCCCCACGATGAGCGTGGTGAAAATCGGGATAACGATGATGGGCCAAATCGGTGCGATGAACTTGTGCACCGGAATCTTCTTAATGGCAAGAGCCACATAGCCGGACAAAATACCGGTGACAATGCCGCCCAAGAATCCGGCACCTGCCTCAGAACCGTAAAGCGAGCCGGTGGTGGCGATGAGTCCGGTAATAAGGCCAGGGGCAAGGCCCGGGCGATCCGCGATGCCCACTGCAATGTAGCCGGAAAGTACCGGGACCATAAGCGAGAACGCCAGGGCGCCAAGCTCATTGACTGTATTCCAGAAGCTATCTTCCGGAATCGCCATGCCCTCAGGCGTGGGCGTGCCGCCGATGGACAGTGCCACCGCAATGAGCAGGCCACCAGTGACCACGAATGGGATCATGTGCGAGACGCCGTTCATCAGTGCCTTGTACAAGGTTTGGCCTACGCTATTTTTCCGAGGCGTCTCTTCCTCCGTCTTCTCGGAAGAGCCCTCCCAGCGCGTGGCGCTCAAGGACCTGCTCAGCAGTTCCTTCGGGTGCTTGATGGCCTCGTCCACGCCGGTGGCCTCGAGACGCTTGCCGTGGAAGCGGTCCTTGGAAATGACCGTATCGGCACCAATGACAATGGCGTCGGCTTCGTCGATGTCTTGCTTGCTAAAGGTTCCCTCGACGCCGATGGAACCATGAGTTTCAATCTTGATACGGTAGCCCAGCTCTTGGGCTGCGGCCTCGAGGTTCTCGGCCGCCATATAGGTATGCGCGATGCCCGTCGGACACGCCGTGATGGCGAGGATGAGGGGCGATGACTCTGTAGTGCTCATGACTCTCATTAAACGGCAATCGTTTGCGTTGACACAAGAGGAGGTTGCCTACTCGATGGCCGGTACGCTGGAAGCACTCCGCTATAGAAAGGGAACGCTCGCTCGTGAGTAAAGCATCGCCGGATAATATCTTGCTCTACCTGCCGAAAAAGCAGGAAGATCAGGTGCGCGACATCTTTGCCGGTCTTGCTGAGCGCGGCTTTCCAATCCAGCAGCAACGCCCGCACATTACGGTGACCTTTTCGCCGCACATGCAGCCGGAAGTGGTGGACTTGGCCGCCGAACTGCTGCCGGCCGTCATCCCCGCGGATTTTCGCCGGGTAGGAAACGTCATTTTTGGCACCAAGCGCAAGCAGACCGTGGCCTGGCTCCTTGAGACCACTGATGAGCTAGAAATTGCTGCGAGAAAAATCAGTGCCGCCAACCCAGACGGGCGGGGGCCGCGCTGGACCCCGCACCTGACCATGGGCTTGCGCCTGCCGCGCGAGGAGGTCCCCGGCTATATCAAAGCGATGGACGAGCTCACCTCAGCGCACTTCAAGGAACTTACCGCCGTCGAGGCTGCCTTTTGGCGGCCGCGCACGCAGGAAAAGACCCTTCTAGCAGGGACTTAGAGCAAGGCCTGCAGCGTGCGGGCAACGCGCAGGACGGTCAAGTCTTCGCCCGGCTTGCCGACGACCTGCACCGCATCACCCACTCCTTCTTCCTCTTCGCCGCGCAGCGGCACGGTAATAGCTGGCCATCCGAGCACATTGAAAGGCTCGGTCCAACGCCGCAGGCTCGCAGCCGATTCCGCGGCATTGTCTGGGGTGATATTGGACCACTTGAGGGGACCGGAATCGAGGGTAGGGGTGAGGATAATGGAGGCGTCGCCAAGCAGAGCAAGTGCTTCCTCGCGCAGCTTCTCTACGCCCTGTGCAGCCGCGTCATAGTTTTCTTGGCTGATATCTTCTCCACCCAGAACGCGCTGCAAGATAACGTCTTGGTACTTATCGCGCTGATCCAGCAATGGCCGGTGGACGTCATAGACTTCCTTCAGGCGCATCGGCTCATAGAGCTTGGCCGTAGCGGCGATGGTTTCTTCCAAATCTACGCCCTCGCTGAGTGCAAAGTCCGAGGTTTCCAGCTTCGCCAAGAGTTCAGCAAAGCGTTCGCCTTTGGCCTTAAGCGCGGTGACATCAATAGATGAAATGTCCTGCGCCGTGGCCGGTTCCTCATCCGCAGCGGCGATAAAAGCCTGCTCAATTAGGTCAACGGAGCTGGCAAAGAAACCAATGCAATCGAAGCTGGGGGCAAAGGGGAAGACCCCTTCTACCGGAATCAGCCCGAAGGTGGGCTTAAAGCCCAAAACGCCCTGGCAGGCAGCCGGTACGCGCACCGAGCCAGCGCTATCGGAACCAACTGTCAGGTCGAGCGCACCGCACGCCACTAAAGCGGCGGACCCGGAGCTAGACCCACCACCGCATACTTCGGGATCGCGCGGGTTGATAACGCGTCCGTACGCGGAGGCATCGCCCAAAATGCCATAGGAAAACTCCTGCAGGTTCGCCTTCGCCACCGGCAGCGCGCCCTGGGCCGTGAGACGCTGTACCACCGGCGCGTCTTTCACCGGTGTGCAGACAGCTTTGACCTTGGAGCCACAGGTGGTTGGTACGTACGCCACATCCACAATGTCCTTGAACGCCACCGGCAGCCCCTTGAGGGTCGGCGAAAGATCCACCGCGTGTTCATCAAACGGGATAATGGTAATCACCGCATTATGATTCTGCTGGGCACGGTTTAGGCGATCAGAGACAGTAGGCATAAGGGGAGCTAAATCCTTTCAGCACCGGAGACTAGCGATGCTAGCGAGGTAGATAGAGTATGCAGATGTTACTACCGTACATCAGAAATTGGTGAACAATTTTCCAAGTCTAGGCAAAACACCGTCTGAGTGGTGTCACTTAGCAAAAATCCCCAGTGCATCCCACGCAAGCCAGCCTCCTTCGCGGAGAGTGAAAACCAGCTGGTTTTCTCCTTCCTTTAGGGTATCTTCGGCGAGATCAAACTCGATTGCTGCGGGGCGCAGCGGGGTCGGGTCCCCGCTGGCATCGCCTTGGCGCGAACCTTGCGTTGCGCCCTGTGGGAGCTCTACTTGTTTATGAAAGTCATTAACAGTGACGTCGAGAATGCCGCCGAGCTTGGTAGTGTCAATGAGCCATAGCGCCAGTGCCGCCTTCGCGGTGGGCTTATCCAATTTCACCGTCCACTTCAGCGTGTAAGCCTTGCTTCCCGCCCACTTATCGCCGGGGCCGGGGAGAAGGTAGGGGACGTCGGCGGGCGTAGCATCCGGTCCAACAGTGATTGTCTGGTTTGGATGCGCGGTGACGATCTTCTTGTAGTCCTTTGGGGAATACTGAAACTCCGTGCCCTTTCGGTCAAAGGAACCAATCGTGGCTAGCGCTGTGCCAGCAGTGACCGAAGGCAGGGAGGTAGACGTCGCTTTGCTAGAAGGAGAGGACTCAGCACCGGTAGCATCAACCACCTTGACATAATAAGACCACTTTTCACCGGCAACATCTCGCCGGGAGTGGCGGAAGAAGGGGAAGATGGTCTTGCCCAGCAGCACGTCTACACCATTGGGATCGGTGCCGATGACGCGGTAGTGATCCAAAACGATATCCCAGGAGGCAGGCTCCCAGGTGACGTAGTTTTCCATGAGCTGCGGTTCTGCCTGAACACCGGTTGCGGCTGGCGGAGCAGCAACCGCACCAGGAGCTGGGGTAGAGGAATTCTGGTCAGAAGAGTTCTTGCGGGAAGAACCGCGGCGAGAGGAAGAAGAGGAAAGCGAGCTAAAAAGTCCCATGATGAATTGTCCTTTCGGGGTTTAGAGGGAGCGCAGCGTGTGCTCGCCGGCATTGGTGCGGAAGGAGAAAGCAGTCTCACGCGGGGCGGTATCATCGCGCTCGATCCAGGGCACGACGACGAATTCGGAATCAAGGTGCTCGCGGGAAGCGCGCACCTTGATATAGCCACGGCGCTTATCCATGGCCTTCACATATGGCTTTTCCAGCCACTCGGTGCTCTTGGAGCCGGCGAAGCCATCGCCATCGGAAGCAATGGAAGTAGCAACCAATTCCACTCCTACAGGTTGGCCGGATTCAGATTGGATTTCGGCAGCGCAGTGCTGATGAATATCGCCGGTGAAGACAATCGGGTCACTGACCTTGGAAAGGGATTCGATAAGCCGGCGACGCGCTGCGGGGAAGCCGTCCCATTGATCGGTGCTATCGGCGATCGGCACGACGACCACGCTATTGACCACCACGTTCCACTGTGCCGGGGAAGTGGCGAGCTTATCGTTGAGCCACTGCTCCTGCTCCGCGCCCAAGATGCTGGCATCTTCTGCAGATGCTTCGCGGTATTGGCGGGTATCGACCAGATTGAAACGCATTAGCGTGCCCACGTCGAAGGAATCATAGATGCGGTTATTGGGGCCCTCGGGAAGCGCGGGCGGGGCAACCGGCAGATTCTCGTAAAAGGCACGGTAAGCAGCCGCGCGCTGGTAAAGGAAGTGCTCGGCTTTGGTGCCAATCTCGGACCAATTACCGGCGTAGTTATTTTCTACTTCGTGGTCATCCCACACAATCGCCATCGCGGCGCGCGCGTGAGCGGCCTGCAGGTTCTCATCGGACTTAAAGAGCGAGTAGCGCAGGCGGTACTGCTCCAGAGTCTCCACCTTGACCTTGAAAACATCGGGCACGCTTGCGCCTTGGCGCCAGAGATTATCGCCTTCCACAATGCCGTACTCGTAGATGTAGTCGCCCACGAAAATCGTCATATCCAGGTCCGGTTCCTGCGCAATGTGCTTCCATGGGGTGAAATAGCCGTGGTACCACGCCTGGCAGGAAGCTACGGTGAAGGTGAAATTATCCACCTTTGCGTCGGGCGCGGGCAGAGTCTTAAACCGACCTACTGGGCTCACCTTGCCATCCACGCGGAAGCGATAAAAATACTCAGTGGCGGGCTCCAGCCCAGCCACCTGCGGGTGCACCGAGTGCGCCAGCTCGCGTTGGGCTAGTGCTTCGCCTTGCTTGACGACGTCCCCAAACCCCTCATCCTTCGCAACTTCCCAACCCACGCGAACATCGCCGCCGGTCATGCCGCCATGGCCATCCTCGGCCAGCGGTTCAGGGGCCAGGCGCGTCCACAAGATCATCGAATCGTGCCGCGGCGTGCCCGCCGCTACGCCCAGGCCAAAAAGTTCCGAATCCTGCGGCAGTTCACCGCCTTGCGAGGATCCCCATGAACTCAGACTCGACTGCGCACCCGCCTTGGTCGGTGCATTAATTCCCGCGGCCACCGCCGCGGCCGAAACACCCGCAATCTGCAGGAAATTACGACGATTAAAAGAAGGACGACTATTTGAATCAGACATACAAAGCTCCACTAAAGGTTCAAAGATGACTCAAAACTATCTTCACCTCGTTAACATGCAGTAAAGTTCTGTTGAATGAGACTGGAAAGCGCTGACTTTCCGTTTAGAGGGTGAGATTCCTGTTTTGTATTGAGTCAAAAGGTACTTTTAGAACTCAATCAAGGGTTCTAACAATCGACCGGGGAATGGAGTTTAAATGGAGAGAGAATGCGAAGAGTGCTTCGAGTCTGGTTACGAAATCCCTGATTACCTACAGGAATGTCTAAAACCAGATCTAGAAATATGGCGCGAAAGCGAATACCGAGAAGAAAGAAACGACTACTTCTGGACCTTTGAGCTCTTCGGTCGAACAGGGGAAAAACTATATTCTTTCCTTCTTGAACCGACCTATGATGAACAGCAATATGAAGTATCCCATGTGGAGAAGACGGGAAATTGGTCGAACTATTTGGAAGAAGGTTTTCTCACAAAATTTAACAGTAAGCAAGAGGCTATAGAAAGCTTGGGGTTGAAAAGAAACTGCTTTGCCAAGAATCTTGCTCGAAATGTAGTGGACTATCGACGGCGCTTTTATGCAGCTCAAAGGCTAGAAGTTAATGCTGTCCATGAGGCTTTGAAAACAGAGGAGCTGTTAGAGGAACTTCGAGAAATCTATCCCGAGACCGAAAAAGTTATCCCACGTGCACAGGGCTTTCTCCAAAAATGCGAAATGTTGGTGTCTGATGGGGGGTACTTAGACCACTTAATTCAATCGGAAGCTGAACATCGACTAACTAAGGAACAAAGGTGGAAAGAGTATGGAGAAGAATACAATGATTCTTTAGGGCCGTTCTGGGATCCCTATAACATTTCAGAGTCAGTATGTGGCGATTGGGAATCCCATGGGCGTCGTGAATCAACTTATGAGGAACTCCGCCTGCAGTGGGAGGCTGGGAAGTGTTTGTTTCACGTTGGAGTTGATTTCGACGACGTGAGGTTGCCTAATCAACACATTACTGGTTGGTTTGAAGCTCTAGTTGATCAAGCGGAATTTTATCTGAAAGATTTGAAAAGTTCGTATGACACAAAGAGTAAATGGTATCAACGGGCTACGGTAGCTGATATCGCCGAATACACTTCCGAGATAAGAGAATTCCTTGAATATCCCTACAAAAATTTTACCGAAATGGAGACATTAATACATTCTTGGAGCGAGGTCGCGTCTCGTAACAAGGTTGCACTTGCCGAATTGAGGCAAAAATGGAAGAAGGAGTATGAATGTCTTGCTAGGGAGTTCCACGTCCGCTCCTACCGAACCCACGAATGGCTTTATCGGGCTTACGATTCTGATGGGTCGCTTCTTTATGTAGGAATCTCTAACGCTCCGTTGCTACGTCTCAAATCTCATCAAAGTAGTCTGCGGCAAAGTACTCGGGTTTCGAAGTGGTTCCCGCGAATGGACTTTTATACTTTGCAGCCCTTTTCCACTCGTGAAGCTGTCCTGGAGGCCGAGAAAATGGCGATATTGTCGGAAAAACCTCTGTATAACGTTGAGTTAAATAAGGGTAACGCAAAACGAATTCGTGGATAGAGCCAATTAAGCTTCATTGAAGCAAAGAACTTTCAATCTCCTGCGAGCTCAGCGAACTATTGGCTCGGAAACAAATTAGTTGGATAGTTGAATAAAATATGAATGCGGTAAACGAAGATGTGGGTGTCTCTGATCCCCTAAAGCTCCAGCCCAGCTCCTATATCCCATTGATGTTCGCACTGCTCACGGCAGTGTTTGCCTTCCAGCTCAATGCGTCGATGCTCTCGCCTGCCCTGGCGACGATGGAGGATGAGCTGAGCGCCACCACCGCCCAGATCGGCCTAACGCAAACGGCCTTCTTTACGGCCGCGGCATTGTTCTCGCTGTTCCTACCACGCTGGGGCGACCTTATCGGTCGCAGGAAGGTTCTTGTCGGCATGATGGCGGTTGCTGCGCTGGGCTGCGTGGCTTCCGCCGTCGCGCCCAACGTCGCCGTGCTGCTTATCGGCCGCATCATCCAGGGCGTGGCCGGGCCGACCGTCCCGCTCTGCCTCATCATGCTGCGCCAGCAGGTGCTCAATGAGAAGCAATATGCACTGCTGCTGGGCATTGTGACCTCGGTAAATGGTGGTATTGCGGGCGTGGACGCCCTGGCCGGTGGCTGGCTGGCGGGCAACTTCGGCTACCGCTCGGTCTTTTGGACCATGGCAGTACTGTGCGCCATCGCGGTAGTAGCAGTTCAGGTATTTACCAAGGAATCCACGGCCACCGAAACCCCGCGCATGGACTGGGCGGGTGTGCTGCCCCTGGCCGTGGCGCTGGGTTGCGTTCTCACCGCATTCAACGAGGCCGGCAAACTTGCCGAGGCCAATTGGTTCCTCGTCATTATCCTTCTCCTCATCGGTGCCGCCGGCTTCTGGGCCTTCTGGAATGTGGAGAAGAAGGTCGCCGACCCGCTCGTGCCGGTGGCTTACCTCAAGCAGCGCCGCACGTGGGCGCTGCTTTCTACCACGTTGCTTACCATGACCGGCGTCTTTGCCGTGATGAACGGCCTTATTCCGAACCTCGGCCAGGACACGGATGCCGGTGCCGGCATTTCCGCCAGCACCATTTCCTGGGTCACCCTTACCCCGTACGCCCTCGCTGGTCTAGTCTTCGGCCCGATTGCCGGTTGGATGGCCTCCAAGCTGGGATATAAGTACGTCCTGCAAACCGGCCTCATCGGCACCGTCGTCGGCCTGATTATTTCCATCTTCGTGGTAGGCGCCCCGAACGCATGGACCCTGCTCTTCGTTTCCATTTTCTTGGGCGTAACCTACGCCGGCATTGCCAATATTATGCTCAATGGCCTGGGCATTGTGCTTTCACCGGCCGATAACCAGGGCTACCTGCCCGGCATGAACGCCGGTGCCTTCAACCTCGGCGCGGGTCTGTCCTTCGCCGTGCTCTTTGCGGTTTCTGGTTCCTTCGAGCACGGCTACCGCGCGGGCATGATCGCCGGCGTCATTATTCTGCTTGCGGCCCTTGCCCTGTCCTTCCTCATTCCTCGCCCGGAGTCCATCGATGACACCGTGGCGGCCGTCAACGCCCGAAAGTAGGCTCGTGGCATGACGCGAAAAATCATTCTGGACTGCGACCCCGGCCACGATGACGCGGTGGCCTTGCTCCTAGCTATGGGCAACCCCACCATTGACTTACTGGGCATTACCACCGTAGGCGGCAACCAGACCTTGGATAAAGTCTCCCACAATGCCCGGGTGGTCAAGGAAATCGCCGGCCACCCAGAGGTTCCGGTGTACGCAGGCTGCGATCGCCCGCTCGTGCGCCCCGTCGAGGTCGCCGAGGCCATCCACGGCTCCACCGGCATGGACGTCGAGGGCGTCCAACTTCCGGAGCCAAGCACGGCGCTTGCCGACGTCCACGCTATCGACTTCATCATCGACACCATCATGTCCCATGAGCCCGGCACCATCACCCTGGTGCCCACCGGCCCACTTACCAATATCGCGATGGCCGCGCGCAAGGAGCCGCGCATCGTGGAGCGCGTCAAGGAAGTCGTCCTCATGGGCGGTGGCTACCACGAGGGCAATTGGTCCCCAGTCGCCGAATTCAATATCAAGATCGATCCTGAGGCCGCCTACATCGTCTTTGAAGAGCCCTGGCCCGTGACCATGGTGGGCCTCGATCTTACTCACCAGGCGCTTGCCACCCCAGAAGTCGAGTCCGAAATCAAGGCGCTAAATACTCCCGTCTCGGAGTTCGTCGTCGGCCTCTTTGGTTTCTTCCGCAAGGCCTACCAGGCCAACCAGGGCTTTGATAACCCGCCGGTACACGACCCGTGCACCATCGCCTACCTCATCGATCCGGACATCGTCCAGACCCGCAAGGCCCCCGTCCACGTCGAGCTCGCCGGCGCGCTGACCACCGGCATGACCGTCACCGATCTGCGCGAGCCTGCCGACGCCTCCTGCCACACCCAAGTCGCCACCACCCTTGACCACGCCGGTTTCTGGCGCCTTGTCACCGACGCCCTCAAAAACCTCGCCTAGGCCACCTTCGCCTCGCCCGCCTCAGCTGCACGTCCACCGCGAGGGGACCCAACTTTCAGCCACGTTATGGCTCCTGAACCACCAGTTCGGGGTCATAACGTGGCTGCTTTGCGCCCTTATGTTTCACCTCTTCTTTGCTTGCGTAGCTTGGGGAGTCATTAAGGACTTTCGTGAGATTCTTTCTAAAGGACTTCGAGATTCGGGGCCACAAGATGAAGCGCTTTCTGGCGAAACTCACGAATTGAGGTTTCGAGACTGATGCTAGCGAAAGCTACGGGGTGTCCGTCGAGGAGGAATGAAATCGTCTCATCCTGTAAGCTTCGACCCGAAGAAGCGTAGAGCATGATGCCCTTTGCGGTTTTCCACTCTCCGCCAAGCGCTTCTTGGCTACGTAAGTAGGCGTAAAGCTGATAAAGGTGCGGGCTCTTCAAGGATTCGTTTCCTACGCGATTCTCAATAAACATATTCGTGAACTTGGCATCAATAACTGTAATTTCACCTTCTGGGGATCGCAGAATGATATCTGTCTGCATACTCGGTAATTGTCTGGGCGTTTGTTGAGCATTCCAGTGCAACCATTCTCCGCTGCTTACTTTCCAACCGATAGGGCTGAGGTGGTATTGAAACAGACCAAATAGAGCCTTTTCGAAAAGCTTTCGGAGCTCGTGTTGCGTGAGTTGCTTTCTGCTGAATCGAGTATGGGCGTCATCCCCACGCGCGGGCACGGCCAATTCCAAAAGCAGTCTGGCTACTGCAACCGGTTTCTTATCTGCAGGAGACAGCCTTCCACGAGGGAAGGCTGTCGATTTCGGCTTGGAAACCCCCATTTGAGTAAGCCTTCGAGCAAGCACCTTGCACCGGTGCGCAGCATCGCAACTGCTTACGTCTAAGAGCATTTGTGCTGCATATTCGAGGGCGTACTTAAGGAATTGGTTAACTTTGCTATTGATGGTGAGTTCATTGAACTCACAGGCAATGAGTCCCTTTTCAAGGAGTTGGTGGCGAGTGGTTTCGTACATGTCAATTCGGCCTCGCACCCGAGTTATATCTCGTTCGGTAAGGGTGAAACCAATGCTCAATTCTCTCCGAAAACGCCTTTCTACAGCGTCACACAGCATCGTTCCGATCAGCTCTGGAAGCTCAACACCCGCGTCTTCCACCGAGGCGTTGGATATATGCCCATCAATAAAAGACTGCGAGGCGTATAGCTGGAGCATCCATACACTTCGAATAGGAACGTATATGTCTTCCGGTTGAGGGGAACTATCCGTTGAGGACATCGAGGGCCTGCTCTCGTTTCGCAGGATTGTCGAACCAATACTCTGCTATGAGCGGCTTGAGATCCGAGGCTACTACCTGGTCAAACCATTCCATAGTTGCATCGAAGGAACTGTCTGCAAGCTTTCGGCGTGGAGTAACAAAGCTGTGTCCGATTAGGTAGTCATCACCGAGATTGAAATCGTCTCGGATCAATTGATTGACCTTTTCGATCCTTCGCGCGATTTCACTGAGAGCCTCGTCATTGCGATTACGGTTGGAAACACAAAAATTCCGCCAAGTGGATCCCAACTGCGGTACGAGATTAATGAAAGCGAACCTACGACGTAAAGCCATATCTACCATGGCAAGGGACCTGTCTGCTTGGTTCATCGTGCCGATGACGTAAAAGTTATCGGGAAGGAAAACTGCTTCTCCTTCTTTGCTATAAAGCGTGGTAAGCGCATTTTCAGGGTTTCTTTTGTCAGCTTCCAAGAGGGTAAGCATCTCACCAAAAATCTGCGCTGGATTGCCGCGGTTGATCTCTTCAATCACCACTACGTGTGGATTGGAGTCCTCCTTAGCTTTTTCCACTGCTTGGAGGAATGGGCCATCTTTTAGTTCAAGCTTCCCGCTACTGCTGGGACGGAAACCCTGAACGAAGTCTTCATAAGAAGTAGAAGGGTGGAATTGGACGGAGGTGACTACATCTTCTGCGTCTGACTTGCACAAGATATATGCCAAGCGACGTGCAAGCCAAGTCTTTCCCGTACCCGGCGGGCCTTGAAGAATCAGGTTTTTCTTTTCCTTCAGGCGTTCCAGCATTAGTTCGAGATCGTCTTTCGGGATAAAGCATCCGTCTTCGATAATTGCAGAAATGGTATAGACATCCTCTTCCGACGAAGACTCTACGGTTTGGGCAGTAGCATCGGTTGGTTCTTGGTTGAAAACCCATGCTTCGTAAGACAATTGGGGAAAATTAGCCGGTTCGATCTCGGCAGTAGTAAGCCAATCTCGGATTTCATCGAGTGTAAGCAAATAATCTTTACCCGTCGAAACATTTTTCTGAATATTGATTCCAAGCGCGGAGTCTTGGGCAAGATACTTGGTGATGACTGAATCGAAAGTGAGGAAATAGCGGGGACGCGCCCAGAACAATGCCATGGTGTATGCCGTGATCTGGCGGTCTTTGGTCATCACGTCGAAATCGTGTATAAACTGAGCTCGATTTTCGGGCGTATCCGATTGGCTCACCGCGAGGGCCGAAGCGAAAAGGCTCCAGCTATTCTCCCAAAAACTTAGATTAATAACATCTGACGGCTTCGTAGCAAAGCACGAGCGTAAGTTGTTGAGTTGGGGCAGTCCCGAAAAATCCGTTGGTGCTGGGGCTTCAATTCCGAAGACGGTTTTAAAGGCTTGGCAAATTGCCACCTTATTAGATGTCGAAATTTGCCGGTTAGCAACACCGAGGATGGTAAAAGGATCCATATCAGTAGCGGGCACTTCTTCATCATCTATGTGCCATTTCCATAGGTGCTTGAACCGGAGCGGGCGTCCTGAGATTTCAGCAGTCTCTTTTAGTTTTTCGAGTAGCTCCGCGCGGTTGTTTTTGAAGGCAAGAAGTTTGGTGGCGAGTTCTGCGAAAAATTCCGGCCAGTCAAACGACGGTGACAATGGAGTTTCAGAGGAAAAGTCAGGATCTCCCATGCCTTGGATGACGGACTCTACTCGGTCAAAGGCATGGTTCCGAGAAACTTGGCAGATAGTAAGCAGTGAAGTTAGAGATCGTTGGAGGTCTATTCCTAGGTCATCGCGATTGAAGAAATCGCTTGACCAGTTGATCGGTCGGACGTGCCGCATCTCTTTTGGCTCATGAGGGCGGTACTCGTAATCGCCGGAGACATAGCCAAAATAAACTCGCCCTTTGTGCAACTTGCTCGGCATCAGAACCAGGTCGCCTACCTGCATTTGGTTCTTAAACCGGTTGAGTTGAGAAGCGTAGCTTGTGGATGTTTGTGCTTTGAGATCTGGGTGCTCTCGCACCATCGAGGCCTTGATGGAGTCTAAGGTAGTTTGCTTATTCACCTCCGGGCCGTAGTCCATACCTGGGATGCCTAGATTGGACTCTAAAGCTTTCTTTTCGCGTTCACCATTACGGCCCGCTCGAAGTACCCAGAAAAAATCCGCACTTGATTCTTCAGGAACCTCTTCTTGCGGGCCCGAATGGACTTCTCGTTGCTTATGCGCTTTAGAGACAAGGTCGTCGATTTCTCGGATCTGATCTTTGCCTAAAGGGTATGGGTTGGAAGCAAGCCAAGTGGCGCCCTCGGCGGTCAAGGAAAAGGACCCCGGTGTAGAGGAGCTGACAAAGCCTAATCTCCTTGCATAGAACACTGCCCATCGCGTCCGGTCTTCCACAACTGATCGGCTTTTGAGCTGGCGGTGAGCTTGTCCTGGAAAGTCCGCTTCAGCAATTTTTTGAACGTCTTCAAATAGTTCAGGGTAAGCGACTACGGACATACCCCGCATCGTCTCTAAGACGACGGGAAGAACGGTTCTCCAGGAAAAAGATTGCTGTCGGTTACTCATCAAAGCATCCTTAGAATTCAAAGCAGGGGGCGTTCTCATAATAATAGGAGAACGATCCACAGGGGATGGGCGTATCTCAATTGGGAACTTCAGGAGGATAAAATCGAGGGGGAAGAACCCCAACCCAAGGAGCCACCATGAACCAGCACAGTTTCCGCCACATCGTAGTGATGGGAGTATCCGGTTCGGGAAAGACAACGGTGGGGGAGGCGCTGTCGCCGTTGGTAGGCCTGGAGTACCGCGATGGCGATGATATGCATCCGCAGGCCAATATCGACAAGATGGCTGCTGGAACACCGCTCAATGATGCGGACCGGGAGCCGTGGTTGAAGCAGATTGGTCAGTGGCTGGCGGATAGGCCAGAAGGTGCGATGGTGGGCTGCAGCGCGCTGAAGCGGAAGTACCGGGATTTGATTCGCGAGTACTGCCCAGCCGTGGTGTTTGTGCACGTGCACGGCGACTTTGATGTGCTGCATGAGCGGATGCAGCACCGGCCGGGGCACTTTATGCCAGCATCGCTCTTGCAGTCGCAGTTCGATACCTTGGAGCCGCTGGAAGAAGACGAAACTGGCCGCGTCTTTGAGGTGACGCGGACAGTTGAGGAGATTGCCCAGGAAGCTGCTGCTTGGATTAAGGCTGGTGCCTAAAAGAGCGCTGCTACTGCGTAGAGCACCAAGACCAGGGCAAAGCCGATTACGGAAATCAGAATTTGGTTGACCGTCCAGGTCTTCAGGGTGGTGACCGTATCCATGCCCATCAGGCGGCCGACGAGCCAGAAGCCGGAGTCGTTGACGTGAGAGCCGAAGACGGAACCGGCGGCGGTGGCCACGACGATGAGGGCGAGCTGTAGCTCATTGAATCCGCCGGCTTCCACGGCCGGGACCATGAGGGCGGCGGCCGTGGTTAGTGCCACGGTGGCCGAACCTTGGGCTAGGCGCAGCGCCACGGCGATGAGGTAGCAGGCAAGGATGACGGGGATGCCGAGGCCGGAAAGCGAATCGGCCAGGGCGTCGCCAATGCCGGAGGTACGCAAAACGCCGCCGAACATACCGCCGGCACCGGTGATGAGCACGACGGAACAAATGGGGCCAAGCGAGGAATCAATGAGCTTTTCCAGCGCGGTCTTGTCCACGCCGCGGCGCGGTCCCAGGACCACGAGTGCAATGAGCACGGTGATGAGCAGTGCGATAGGAGTCTGGCCCAGCATGACAAAGAACCGTACCCATGCCGCGTCGGCATCGATGGTGCCGTTGGAAGCCAGCGCGTTGAGGCCGGTGTTGAAGAAGATGAGCACCATCGGGATGAGCAGGAGGGAAATCACCGTTGGGGCAGAGGCCGGCTTAAGCGGCTGTTCTTCCTCAGAAAGCACAGGGCCGGCGATGGCATCAGTAACCTTCAGCGGGAATTTCTTGCCGGAGAGCAGGCCGAAGCGGTAGCCGGAAATATACCAGGTAGGCAGCGCAAGCAGCAGGCCGACGAGGAGGACGAGGCCAAGGTCAGCGCCGTAGAACTCGCTCGCCGCCACAGGGCCTGGGTGCGGCGGCAGGTACACGTGCATAACAGAAAACGCACCGGCGGCCGGCAGGCCAAAGGCAAGGACGGGACCGTCCAAGCGGCGCGCTACGGCGAAGATAACCGGCAGCATCACAATCAGGCCGGCGTCGAAGAAAATGGGAAAGCCCATGATCAGTGATGCCAGGCCGAGCGCAAGGGGTGCTTTGGATTCGCCGAAGTGGCGGACCATGGCGTCGGCAAGCGATTTAGCGCCACCGGAGGCTTCCACCAACCGGCCGATCATGGCGCCCAGTCCCACCAGCAACGCCACCGAGCCCAGAGTGGAACTAAAGCTTTCGGTCATGGTGGGCACAATGCCCTCGAGTGGAATGCCCGCGGCCAGCGCCGTGAGCGCCGAGACCACCAGCAGGGTGAGAAAAGCGTGGAGCTTGAAATAGATGACCAGCACCAAAATCACGGCAATGGCGGCCACCGCAATGCCTAGCAGCGGGCCGGTCGACAGGGTGGGTTCCCACGTATCCATAAAGCGGGCTCCTTTTCTAATGCAAACCTTTGAATAACGGCAATGTTAGCAGTAGCCCCGCTTACCGACGTCCCCCTTCCTCCAAATGCGACCCAGCCAACACCCCCCCAAAGGGGCGGGGTATATAAAAGTCCCCTAGGCGCCGGTGCAGGAACCTAGGGGAGGTGCAGGCAGTTTAGTCGAACTGGCCTTGGATGACAGCCGCCGCATCCAGCGGGGTCACGTGGTAGGAGATGGGGTTCTGGTTAGCGCCGGCCATAAGCGCGCCGGCGCAGGAGTGGCCCGCGCCCATCATGTGGCCCAGCTCGTGGGCGATGGTGCCCTGGACTGCCTCTGGGTACTGGGCATTAGGAATCTTGATGAAGACCATCTTGTGGTCCGGGTAAGCGGCACCCTGCACGTAGCCGTTCGGGTCCGGCTTGTAGATGATGGCGACGGTGTCATCGTCAGCCTCGGAAGGCTTTACTTCCTTCAGGGAAGCCTTGCCCTTGAGAGCCTTGTTCCACTCGGCTACCGCGGCATCCAGCTGCTTGCGGTACGGGAAGTCGCCGACCACCTTGTACTCCAGTACGCCGTCCTGGAAGTAGGGCTTTACGGAGTCCTCATCGTGGAGGATGGAGGGATCCGGGACCGGCTTGCCATCGTTAGCCAGCTTGGTGATGGTCTTGCAGGTGCTCGGGGAGATGAGGGAGCGAACTGGGTCGCTCTTAGCGCTAGCGGCCGGTGCGGCGACGGTGCCAAGGATGGCGGAAGCGGCCAGGGTGGCAGCAGAAAGCTTCTTGAAAGAAGGCATAGGCAGTGAGTTACCTTTCGGTTGATTTTAAGGTTCGCAGAGTGTGATATTCCCAGCAATATCCGTGGTAAACGGCATTGTATGGGTGTCTTATGCGTGCGAGCATATATCAGTTTCTTATTGTCTGCAAAGGGAAAAATAAGAAACTGAGGAACTTACTGCCTTTTACCGCCTTCTAGTTCAATCGCTGCCCAGTGGTGGTGCTAAACAAATGTACGCGGTCTGGGTCGGGGGAAACGTAGAAAGTATCGCCCACCGCATAGCGGCCGCGGGCATCAACCAGGATGCCGGTCTGGCCGCCCATCCGGGTCGAGGACTTGAGGACGCCGTCGGTGGAGCTGTTGCCGGCGGCGTCGTTAAGCTCGCCATAGACATAGGTCTGGTTGCCCAGCTCCTCGACGTGCGCGACGGTGAACTTTGCCCCGCCGTTGCCGGTATCGCTTAGCTGCCAGTCTTCCGGGCGGATGCCCACGGTAACGGTCTCCACGCCCTCAAAGTTGTAGTTGGCCAGATTGATGCGGGTAGAGCCGATGGTGAGCTCAGAGGAGTTATGGGTGAGGTCGTAGATATTCATCGCCGGGGAGCCAATGAAACCGGCGACGAAGACGTTCTGCGGGCGGTCATAAATGGTGCGGGTGGTATCCACCTGCTGCAAGACTCCGGCATTGAGAACGGCGACGCGGTCACCCATGGTCATCGCCTCGGTCTGGTCGTGGGTGACATATACGGTGGTGGTACCAAGGCGGCGCTGCAGGTTAGAGATCTGCGCGCGGGTGGAAACGCGCAACTTGGCATCCAGGTTGGACAGCGGCTCGTCCATGCAGAATACGGCCGGTTCGCGGACGATGGCGCGGCCCATGGCCACGCGCTGGCGCTGGCCGCCGGAGAGGTTTGCTGGCTTGCGGTCCAACAGGTCTTCCATCTGCAGGATCTTCGCCGCCTCGTGCACGCGTGATTGAATCTCGTCCTTGGGGACCTTGCGGTTTTCTAGCGCGAAGGACATATTCTGCGCCACGGACATATTGGGGTAGAGGGCATAGTTCTGAAAGACCATGGCCACGTCGCGGTCCGATGGGCTGACCCCGGTGACGTCCTTACCACCGATGCGGATGGAGCCGCGGTCGGTGGGCTCGAGACCTGCCAGCATGCGCAGGCTGGTGGACTTACCGCAGCCGGATGGGCCGACGAGGACCAAGAATTCGCCATCGGCAATATCCAGGTTAAGGCGGTCAACGGCGGGGCGTTCCGCGTCCTTTGAGTAGATGCGGCTTGCGCCATCGAAGGTGACAGTAGCCATGGTTACCTTTCAGAAACTAGTGGGGCGGGGGAGTGGCTGCGAGAGCCTACTTATTGATGACGGTCTTAACCTGATTGTCGTAGATAGACTGCAGGGTCTTTTGCAGATCGGTCAGCACCTTGGTGACGTCATCGCGGTTGGTGACGATCTTTTCAAAGGCGCCGCCGATTTCCTGGTCCGCGCCGGGCAGGAAGACGCGGGCATTGTCCTGCGGGCGTGTCTCAGGCAGCTGCTTGATAGCGGTTTCGAAGTTCGGGTTGTCCTTCATGAACTTCTTCTGGTCCTCGTTGTCCACCGCGGTGGAGCGCACCGGCATGTAGCCCACGTTCTGGGACCAGTAGCAGGTATTTTCCTCATTGGTGATGAAGTCAATGAGCTTGATAGCAGCCAGCTGGCGGTTCTTGCTGATGCCGGCCGGGATGGCCAGGCCGGCACCACCGGTGGGGCAGGCGCCGTCGCCAGTCGGGTTAGGCAAGAAGGCGGTGCCGAGCTCGAACTTGGCGGTATCGGTCAGACCCGCCAGATCACCGGTGGACAGGACGGTGGCGGCGGCGCGGCCGGTGCCGAACTCCATGGCCATGTCATTGCCCACGTAGGAGTAACCGTTTTTCTCATCGGTGATGTCCTTGAGCCACTCGACGGCCTTGATGGTCTTGTCATCGGTGAATTTCAGGTCCCACTCATCGGAGTAAGCGCCGCCCTTGGACCACAGCGGGCCCTGGAAGATCCAGCCCAGGTAGTCCACGGCATCGCCCCAGCCAAAAGGCTTCATCTTGGAATCAGCCTCAGCCAACTTCTTGGACCACTCATCCATCTCATCCCAGGACTTGGGGCCACGGTCCGGCAGTCCAGCCTTCTTCCACGCGTCCTTGTTGTAGTAGAACAACGGCGTGGAACGAGCGAAAGGAATCGCAAAGTGGCCGCCGTCGTACTTGTAGTCCTCGTAGAGCGGCTGTACGTAGGTAGACAGGTCGATGCCCGCTTCCTTGGCAAGGTCGTCCACGTTGGCAATCTGGCCATTGATGGCAAAGTTGTACCACCAGACGTCAGACAGCACCACGATGTCCGGCAGGTCCTGGCCGGTGAGCGCGGCGTTGAACTTCTGTGCTGCTTCTTCGTAGTTCTTGCCGGCATCAACGAGGTTGACCTTGATGTCCGGGTTCTCCTTTTCAAAGCGGGAGATGATCTCCTTCTCAATGTCCTTGGACGTGCCGGGGTGGTTGGACCACCAAGTCAGCTCAGTGACTTCACCGTCGCCGCCCTTGTCGTTGCCACCCTGTGAATTGGTGGACGAGGTGCCGGCACAAGCAGCGAGTGCGGTAGCAGAAGCGGCCGTGGAGGCCAGGGCGAGGAATTTGCGGCGTAGCATGTAGTTCTCCTTAAAAAGCGTGGTTAAGGGGGGGAAACAAAAACAAGTGGAAACGGCGAGCGTGGGTGGGGAAGAAGCCTTCTAACCCTTCACGGCGCCAGTGGTGAGGCCTTGAATCATGTACTTTTGCAAGGCTAGGAAGATGATGACCATTGGGATGATGGTGAGAATGGTGGCGGCCATTACCGGGCCCCAGTTGGTCACACCATCGTTGTTTTGCAGCATGGTCAGACCCACCTGCAGCGGGGCGACATCCTCCGTATCCGCCATGAGGAAGGGCCACAGGTAGGTATTCCATTCATTGACCATGGTGATGACAGAAAATGCGGTCAGCGTGGGCCATGAGACCGGCAGGAGCACCTTGGTGAGCAGGCGGATAGGGCCGGCGCCGTCCATGCGGGCGGCTTCCACCAGCTCATAGGGCAGGGACAAAAAGTGGTTGCGCATCAAGAAGGTACCGAAGGCCACGCCGGCTAGCGGCACGATGATGCCCACGAAGGTATTGCGCCAGCCCAAGGAATTGACCAAGGCGTAGTTGGAAATGACGGTGATTTCGCTGGGCACCATGAGCGAGGAAATGACCAGCAGGAACACCAAGTGGCGGCCCGGGAAGCGTAAGATGGCCAGCGCATAGGCGGAGATGACGCCCAGCACAATCTTGATGATGGACAGTACTGCGGTAATGAGCACCGAGTTGCGCAGGTAAGTCCAGAACGGCACACGGGTGGTGGCATCGGAGTAGTTCTCGGTTTCCCACACCGGCGGAAGCCAATTGACCGGGTCGGTATAAATATCGCCCTTGGCCTTAAACGAGGTCATGAGGATCCAAAACAGCGGCAGGCCAATGAGCAGCAAGACCGCCAGGATGCCCAGGTAGCCGCCGATGAGCTTGGCGCGGCGGGCGGTGGGGGATTCATCCGTGACCATGTGAAGGGTAGAAGTAGCCATGTCGGGTTAACCTCGCTTATCCATGATGCGGACCTGGATCAGGGTGATGATGAGCAGGATGAGGAACAAGATGGTGGCGGCAGTCGCACCGTAGCCGGCGCGGAAGTTGACGAAGGTCTCGTTGTAGATCTGGAAGACCAGCGTCTGCGTGCCATTGCCCTGCGGGCCGCCACGGGTCATGACGTTGATGATGTCGAAGACCTGCACGGAGTTGAGCAGCACCGTAATGGACAAGAAGAAGGTGGTATTGCGCAGCTGCGGCATGGTCACGCGCCAGAACTTGCGCCAGCGTCCGGTGCCGTCGATAGCGGCAGCTTCATCTAATTCCTTATCCAGGCCCTGTAGTGCTGCCAAATAGATGACAAAGGTATAGCCCAGGTTCTTCCACACAAAGGTAAAGGTCACCATGAACATGGCCCAGCCCGGTACTGCGTAGAAGTTGGGGGAGTCCACACCGAACCAGCCCAGTATTTCCTGGATGAGGCCAAAGTTGGGGTCGAAGACGAATTGGAAGGCAATGCCAATGGCCGCGCCGGAGATGGCATAGGGGGCAAAGACCACCGAGCGCGCAAAGTTGCGGCCCTTAATGTTTTGGTTCAGCAGCAAGGCCAGCGCTAGGCCGATGACCATGGAGCCAATCACTGCGAAGAAGGTAAAGACCAGGGTGTTGAGCACGATGGTCTTCGTGTCATCGCGGCTAAACCACTCCACATAGTTATCCAAGCCCACGAAGGTGGAGGTGGGGCTAGAGATATTCCAATTGAAAAAGGAGAGACGGATATTGTCCAGCAGCGGCCGGTAGGTAAAAACGGCCAGCAAGATAAGGTTCGGCGCTAAGAGCGCCGCGGCCAGTAACCATTCCTTGTGGCGGTTGCGCTTGGCCTTGCGGACAAGCGCCGCGGAATCACCGGAGTTTTTCGCGCGTGCGGGAGATGCGGTTGTAGTGCCGGCGCCACTGGCACCGGGAGAGTCTTCCTGAAAAGTCACTCGGTCAATCTAGGGCGGGCAGGTGACACCCAGCTACACAGAAAACAAACATCCGATGAAGAATAAGAGGCCGATGAGTTAAAGGTGGACACGTCATCAAAGATTCTATAAAGTCGCAGCTCAACCCTCTATGGCGCTGGTCGCTCCGCTGCCCAACTATGTCTGCCGTTACAAAGATGCCCCGCTTGCCGACGCCCACCTTCCTCCCACCCCACTACACTGGCCCCAAAATCCACCGCGACCCCACAAGGAGGAAGCAATGTCTGTCCGTACTGTTTGCAGCAACTATGACTCCGTCAAGGATTGGCAGGAGCCGCTCTATAAGGATCTGCACCAGCACCCAGAGCTATCCATGCGGGAAGAGCGCACGCTGGGCATTATCAAGGACAAGCTTGCCGATCTCGGTTTTCGCCACATTGAAGTAGGCGGCGGCGTGGTCGGTGTCTTAGAAAACGGTGCCGGGCCTACCGTCATGCTGCGCGCGGATTTCGATGGCCTGCCGGTTCAGGAGGACACCGGCCTGGATTATGCCTCCACCGATACCGCCGTTGACCAGGAAGGAAACACGGTCCCCGTCATGCACGCCTGCGGCCACGATTCCCATGTCGCCAGCCTGCTGGGCATGGGCGCGCTCATGGCGCAGGCGACCGACCAGTGGTCTGGCACCCTACAGCTCATTTTTCAGCCAGGCGAGGAGATTGCCGCCGGTGCCCAGTCCATGGTGGATGACGGACTTGTGGATAAGGTCGCCACGCCGGACGTAGTGCTTGGTCAACACGTCTTTGCCAGCAACTTTCCCGCCGGTACGGTGGCGTTGGCCTCCGGCCCATTCATGTCCACCGCGGTCAGCATGGACGTCAAGGTTTATGGACAAGGCTCGCACGGCTCCATGCCGCACCTCAGTGTTGACCCCGTGGTCCTGGCCAGCTCGATTGTCATGCGCTTACAGACGGTCATCTCCCGCGAACTCAGCCCCTCCGAATTCGGTGTGCTGACCGTGGGGGCCATCAACGCCGGCTCGAAGGCCAATATCATCCCCTTCGAGGCCAACCTGAAAATCAATGTGCGCGCCTATAGCGAGCAGGTACGCGATAAAATCACCGGCGCCATCGAGCGCATTGTCAATGCCGAGTGTCAGGCTGCCGGCAGCCCGCAGCCGGCCGAGTTCAGCTACCACGATTCCTACCCGCTTACCAGCAATGATGGGGGCACTACGGAACGCCTTAAGGAAGCCTTTGTGTCCTACTTCGGCACCGACCGCGTCCTTGATGCCGAGCCCCTCACCGCCTCGGAAGATTTTTCCACCATCGCCCGCGCTTTCGGCGTTCCCTACTGCTTTTGGGTATTTTCCGGCCGCGAAGAAGAAAAGGATGTCCCCAACCACAGTCCGCACTTCGCTCCGCTGCTCCAGCCCACTCTGCGCACCGGCACCGAAGCCCTTATCGCCGCTGCGATGAGTTACTTAGGAAACAGCTAACCGAAGTGCAGCATTCGGCCGCACGGCTCCAATAGGGTGTGTGGCCATTCCTTTTGGCATGCGCGCTGTATGAGGTGGCGGGGGTAGCCCGTAGGATCTATAACCGCGAATTTGAGCCATGCACCGCTTTCCGACGCCTTCTCCTTCCACGCCCCAACCTGCAGACCCCTAAAACAGCTCCAACGCCCGGGCCTCGCTTGGGGCCACAGGGCGCTGGAACTGGTTCTCTCTATCTCTCTTGCGTTCTCTCGAACACGTAAATTAAAGATAACGCGCTAGGCTGCCATAGGTCTGGTATTTTCCTGTGAATATAGTGGCAATCATTTGGCGGAGGATAAAAAATAGCTCAATCAGCTTACGGGTATCAAGGTGGAGGCTTTTGGATCGATGAGCCTGATTCACAAGAGGCTTCTTTTGCGTAAGATTCTAGGGAAACTACAAGCGCGCTATCGGGTTGGGGTCGACAAGTCTTTAATTGTGCGCCAGGAGCAGTGTCAGAGGAGGAGAGATGGCACAACAATTTGATCCGGAGATGCATCGGCAAATGGGTGTCGAGGCGGACGTTGTATTGCGGGTGGGAATGCTCCTAATGGGGGCCGGCACCTCTGGTTATCGCGTACTTAGAGGGATGAAACGGAGTGCGCGAGCATTGGGGTTTGACCATCTAGATGCCACAGTGGGTCTGACGCAGATTACCTGTACGTTTCACCGTGGCGAATACTTCCGGACGGTCATTGCTCGGCAACATTCGCCTGCAGTTGATGCCTCTCGGATTGAAGCCTTGGAAGATTTAACCCACAATCGCCTCTACGCAGGGATCACCGCTCAGGAATTAGCGGCGATGCTGGATACTATCGAGCATAATGTCAAAAAGCGCTGGGGCGGTCTAACTCTTTCTTTCGCTGCCGCGATCGCATGTGCGGCGTTTGCGTATCTTAATTTTTTCCCGCTGGAAGCAGTGGGGTTGGTTGCTTTGGCGGCGTTTGCAGGCCAGTTTGTTCGTTATACAGTTCTCCACCGTCACGTTCATCAAATTGGAGGAGTGATTGCTGGTGGTGCGACGGCAAGCATAGTTTTCTTCTTGTTGACGGAATTTTTCGGGGCTATAGGCTCGGTGGAACCCAGTGAACTGTCCTCGGGTTTTGTGGCGGCCGTTTTATTCCTGATTCCCGGGTTTCCACTTTTCTCTGCTTTGATCGACATAGCGCGATTTGATCTTGATGCGGGGATTGTCAGATTGGGGTACGCCTTTACCGTCATATTCACGGCGGCTTTCACGGTCTCTATGGTTAGCTGGCTGACAAAACTTAGTCCTGAACCACCTGCACCTGTGCAGGATATGCAATGGTTTCTGTTGGCGCCGCTGGCAAGTTTTCTGGGCATTGCTGGGTTTGCTTTTCTTTTTAACTCTTCTCGCCGCATGGTCTTGGTAGCGGCGTGCGTTGGAACCGTGGCAAATGAGCTTCGTTTGATTCTAATTCACGCGGGAACAACCATTTTCTTTGCAGCCTTTGTGGGTGGATTAATCATCGGGTTGCTGGGGGCAGTAGCTTCTAAAAGGGCGCGTCTTCCTCGTATTACAACCACCGTTCCGGCCGCGGTGATTATGATCCCAGGGGTGACAATGTTCCGGGCGGTGTTTTATTTGAACGATGGTCAGATGGATCAAGCGTTGGCCAATGTGGCAACTGGAATGATGGTAGTTGGATCTATTGGTGCCGGTTTGGTGTTTTCTCGCTTGCTTACTGATAAGGATTGGGCCTTTGGTCGCCTAATTGATTTTGATAAAAAGCTTCCGCAACGGCCTTCTTCCGCATGATGCCTAGACTCTAGCTAGGGAAACGCCCGTTGCCCCAGTTCCTTTCGGAGCTGGAGGCCACGGGCGTCTCTCATGTCGTTTCCATGTATCGGCATCTGCCGCCCTGTGGAAACTGCAGGGGTTCTCTCTATCTCTCTCATATGCGCTCTCTCAAACGCACAATCTCAGTATGGGGCACTGGGCTGTAGCGGCCATGGGGTCCGGCTGTTGGGTTGCTGTTAGTGGCTGGGAATGGGGTGGGGAGGGCGTCGGAAAGCAGGACTGGGGTGGAGATGTGCAACATTGGCGCGTGAAAGTGACGTAGAACATAGTTTGTTTCTGTAGGGTGGAAGATATGCGCGCAGTCAGGCTGCGCCGTTTCACCTGCTTGTAGAGCTACAGAATCGAGGTGAGGAGCATGTCTCCTCTCACAGCCCAACCCCCAGCCAAGGACGTTGTGCCGGCGCAGGTAGAGGATGCGGAAGAAACCAGGCGCCAGCATCGCTCGGCCATTAAGGCGGCGTTTATTGGCACCTTCATCGAGTGGTTCGACTATGCGGCCTATATCTATATGTCCGCGATTATCTCCCGTGTGTTCTTTCCGGAGATGGAAGGCCGCCGCGCGCTGATTATGACGTTTGCGCTCTTCGCGTTGTCGTTCCTAGTGCGGCCCTTGGGCGGCATCGTGTGGGGTCACTTTGGTGATAAATACGGGCGCATCCATACGCTGACGGTGTCTATTGTGATGATGTCGGTGGCAACTGCGTGCATCGGTTTCCTGCCGGGCTATTCCACCATAGGCTTTGCCGCCTCCATCTTGCTATTGCTGTGCCGCATGGTGCAGGGCTTTTCCGCAGCCGGCGAGTATGCGGGCGCGGCCACGCACCTGGCTGAGATTGCCCCAGCCGGCAAGCGTGGCATCTATTCGGCGGTGGTGCCCTCCGCGACGGCCTCGGGCTTGCTCTTGGGCTCGCTCATTGCGGCGCTGCTGACTGGAGTCCTTGATGATGCCGCCCTGGATTCCTGGGGTTGGCGTGTGCCATTCCTGATTGCGCTGCCTTTGGGTCTATACGGCCTGTGGATTCGCCGCAACACGGAAGAGTCCTCCCACTTTGAGGACCAGGATGAGCCGGAGGAGTCCCCGCTGCGCGAGGTTCTGAAGTACCCCAAGGCCCTAGCCATTGCCTTTGCGGGCGCGGTGCTCAACGCCATTGGCTTCTACGTCATTTTGACTTACCTGCCCACTTACCTGTCGGAGGAGTTGGGCATGGCCGCGACGCCGGCATTTATCGCGTCCTCGGTGGCGTCCGCATTCTATGTGGGCTTTGCCCTGCTCACCGGCATGCTTTCGGACCGTCTTGGTCGCCGCACGACGATGCTGTGCGCGGCCGCCTTCATGGGCGCGACCATCATTCCGGCCTTCATGCTTCTCGATGGCGCCGGGCTCTTCCTTGTCATTATCATTCAGGTCTGCTTGGGCGGCGTGCTGGCGCTTAACGACGGCGTCCTGCCCTCCTTCCTTTCCGAACAATTCCCCACCCACGTGCGCCTGTCCGGTTTCGCGTTGACGTTTAATACCGCCAACGCTGTATTTGGCGGTACCGCACCGATGATTGCCACGTGGCTTATTGACGTCACGGGCCTGCAGCTCGCCCCCGCCTTCTATTTGGTGGCCGCGGCGCTGGTGACCGGCATCGCAGTTCTCTTCGCATCGAAGAAAAATAAGCTGCACGAGTAGTACCGTGGAGCCGTGTAAAACGCCTGCGGCCCTCGGAACCTAAAAGGAGCCGAGGGCCGCAGGCGTCTCTCTCTACAAGGTGTTCCCATGTATCGGCTTAAAGCCGCCCTCTGGAAACTGAGGGGTTCTCTCTATCTCTCTCGTATGCGCTCTCTCAAACGCATGATTTAAGTATGGGGTACGGGGCTGCTACTGCAATGGGTTGCGCCTGATAGGTCGCTGCGAGTTGCTGAAAGTTTACTGTTAGCCGCGTCTGCCCATTGCGCCTAGTAGTCGTAGCTTTCGGCGGTATTGGCATCCGCTCCAATGCGTTGCAGGTGCGTGCGCCGCTTCAAGCGGATAGCTGGGCGGGCTGCCATGCCCAGGCTGCCGAGAAGGTAGAAGACGGTGGCGACCATTGACATGCCGGCCAGTGTCAGCACTGAGCCAAGGATGAAGACCACAGAGATGGCGATGTCATTGGCGATGGAGAAAGTCTCGTACTTGTTTTTAATTTTGATTTCGTTGTTCTGCCCGAGCTTAATCTTTAGGTCGGGATCCTTTTCCTGTTCTGACATGATGTCTCCCACCCTGCCAGAGAGGAAAAGGCCTTGTCGAACCATGTTTTTGTGGAATTATTGGAACATTCCCCAGATGGTGGCGAAGAGCACGATAAGACCCATGATCGCCACGAAGAAGTTGGTCTTGTTGCCCCGGAACCGTGCCAGTGCCTCCACGCGGTAGATGACCCAGATGGGTAGCAGGTAGGTCATGAAGGCGAAGAAGACACCGCCCACGACGGAAATCATATCCAGGATGGAGGGGTTGAAAATACCCACCAGGGAGGTTGAAACAAAGATGAAGAGGTAGGTCCACAAGTCGAGTGTGCGCGTAGACATCTTCTTCGTGGCCTTTGGCGCGCCCAGGTTGAAGAGGTACTGGGTGCCCTCGATGGTGCCAAGGGCGTGGCCGAAGTAGGAGGAGGCCACCGCGCAAATAACGACAATGGGCGCCATGTAGGCCATAAACTGGGTGCCGGTTTCGTTGGCGAAGTAGGAGAGTACCGGCAGGTTCTTGTCATTAGCCTCCTGCATGCCGTCCGCGCCCATGGCCAGGGCGCAGGACCAGACGAAGAACATGGTGAAGATGGTCAGCAGGATGGCGGAGTTGCGGATGACTTTATCGGACTGCGCGTGGTGGTCCGCGCCGTATTCCTTCTCCATGCCCAGGGAGAACTGGGAGATGGCGGCAACGAAGGAGAAGGAGAAGACCAATACTGGAAGGATGAGGATGATGGCCTTGAGGACGCCGCCGGCGCTGTGGTCGCCGGCTTCCAGGAAGGAGCCCAAGTCCCATTGCGGGATGAGGTAGAGCGATACCGCTGCGAGCGCCACGATGAGCGGGTAGACCACGAACTGGGCAATCTTGAGCATGATGGCGTTGCCAAAGGCGAGCGCGAGTGTCATGAGGCCCACGCACAGTGGCGCCAGGATGTAGCGGGAGATTTCCGGGCCGCCCAGCTGGTTGACGATGAAGCTATCGACCGTATTCGTAATCGATACGCCGTAGATGAGCACCACCGGGAAGATGGTGAACCAGTAGATGATTGCCAGGATGATGCCATTGCCGCGGCCGAAGAAGTGAGTGAGTACCGCGAGGACATCTTCGCCGTGTAGCGGGGAATAGCTGATGATCCAAGAAAACGCGCGGTGGGCCAGGTAGGTCATTGGGAAGATGAGCAGGGTAGCCACCAGTAGCGGGATGAAGCCGAAGCTGCCGGCCGAAATCGGCAGGAAGAGGATGCCTGCACCCACGGCGGTGCCGAAGAGCGTGATGGTCCATTGGCTATTGACGGCCTTATTAGTGGTCACCTGGCCGCTGGGTGAAGTACCTGCACCGCCAGTGGTGGGTGGGCTGGCTGGTGAAGCGGGCGCATTCGCAGTCGTGTGAGACATAGAATTCATCCTCCAGTGTTTGTGAATGGGGTAACATACACAATCTATCTGAAGGTTCTGGTGAACGAAAGCAAATTTGTGATCTAAGTTAAATAAATGTTAAAGACCGCCGCACCGAGGGTGGTGCAACGGTCTTTGGGAATCTTGTTAAGGTGCCGCAGCTAGTCCGCGATCAGGTTTTCTTCCTTCAAGAAATCTAGCGCCACGGTGATGTAGTCTTCGCCATCGACGTCGACGCGGGCGTTGAGTTCCTGCATCTTTTCGTCGGTAAGCAACTGCGAAAGGGGAGCGAAGAGCTCTTCAATCTCTGGGTGCTCGTCCAAAACCTCGGTGGGAACATCTGAAGCGGAGTAATGACGTGTATGGGTAGGCGAGGGTAAGAAAGAAGGCCGCCGCACCGTTTGATGATGCAGCGGCCTTCTGGGAGTGACTGACTAGGAAACTATTTTCCTAGGGCAGAAGTAGGGTATTCTTAGAACAGGCCCTCGTTCTTCTTGCCAAAGTCATTCAGGGTGTGCTCGCGGGAGTCAACGTTCTGGTCGTTGTGCTTGGAGTCATCACCCTTGATGCGGGAGGTCTGGGTTACCTCGATGTTGTTGATGAGGCGGCCTTCCTTGGTGTTGCCGTCGCCGAAGTCCAGGTTAGCGATGCGGGCCTCTTCGCCAGCGTTAATCGGGTTAGCCAGGGTTACCTCGAAGGAGCGAGTGGAGGTCTTCTCGTTGAAGCCCAGGTCACGGATGTGAGCGCCGTTGGAGGAGCGCGGGGTGATGAGGCGGTCAACGCCCTTCGGGCCCTTAGCGGTCTTTACGTCCACGCGGAACTGGGTAGCTGGGAACTCGCCGTAGTAACGCTCGGAGCCAACGTTCTTGGCGCGCAGAGCAACGGTGCCTGCGAAGCCAGCGTGCTTAGCGCCGGAAACGGTCAGGTAAGGCTCGAGGTCGAGCTTGTGCTTGGAGTCCTTCTTGTCTTCCTTGGCGTCAACCTCTTCCTGCTTCTTCTTGTCAGCCGCCTCTTCGTTCTTGCCCTCTGCTTCAGAGACCTTCTCGGTTGCTTCCTTAGCGTTGCCCTCGGACTCCTTGACTACCTCTGCGTCAGCCTCGAGGTTCTTGTCCTCTTCAACGACCTTCGGGTCATTGACGTCGGTGGTGTTCTGAGCGTCCTTGTTGGGAGCGTAGGAGTCAGACAGCTTATCGTACAGCTTGACGCGAACCTCGTTCTTTACCGGCTGCATAGCGTTCCAAGCGGTCGGAGTGGACCAGGTGCCGTTTGGCTTGCAGTACTGCTGGGTACCAGTCATGTTCAGCACGCGGAAGCCGTAGGTAGCCTCGCCGGTGTGGTTTGGCGGAACGTCGTAAGGTCCGATGGACTGGCCAGCATCCCAAGACAGGGAGTAGGAAGCGCTAGCACCAATCTTGGTAGCGATCTCGTGAGAAATGCCGAGGGAGCCTTCAGCGCCCTTCTTGGAGCCCTTGCCGCCCAGGTTCATGGACGTGGTCTCGGTGCGGTCACCGTTGACGGAAAGGGAGATGGACTGAGACTTGGATAGATCCTGCTGCAGCGGGATGTCCTTCTTGGTCTGGTTGGTGGTGGAGATGGTGCCGGCCGGCAGGAAACGGTCGGAGACCTTGTAGACCACGGTGCGGTGGTCCTCCCACGGGTTACATACCGGGCGAGGGTTCAGGATATTCGCCTTCATGTGGTCGGAACCGTGGGTGGTGTGGATGATTGGCAGGTCCGGGTTCAGGGCCGGGGTCTCCGGGTAGGACTCGGTCTGGGTAGCTGCGCCAGCCAGCGGTGCCGCGAATGCGGTGCCGGCGACGATGAGGCCGGCGGTCAGGCCGGTCATGCGACGACGAATCGACATATATAACTTCTCCTGGGCAGGTAGAAAATGAATGAACTTATGAATGAAATCCAGCAACTCTCAATGTTGCGCTGAGAAAACGCTAAAACAGGCACAGAATTAATTCATCTCTTAGATGTCTATATATTTTCCACGCCGACGGGTGGGTATTTTTTATATAGACTAAGCTGTTTATTGGGGCTTGTTCCCGCTAAGCGGCTGATAGTGCGTGAAAAAATATTGATAAATGATTGTCTATACAATAGAGAATCGACACGAAGGGAGTGGGCCCCTATCTGGGGGTGTTTGGGTGGCCTCTGGGAGGGGTTTAGGGGCCTGACGAAAAGTTGTGGTCACGTCACAATATGCGTCGTGCGCTGCATTTAAGCGGGTAGGGAAGGGGTATAAAATGCTTTGTTATGAATGTTACGTGACATAAGTTATAGGCGTTTACATGGCAGAGGTTGGCATGTTTCGCAACTGGAGCCTGCCGAGGTTTTCTGCTGAGGGGTAGGGCCCGGGGGCTAGAATAGGGCCGATTCGAGAATCAGCATAAGGGCCGCAGCGATGGCCACGATGATGACGATACGGTTGAGAAGGTGCCTATCTATAAATCGGTTGAGGTAGTTGGCGGCAATGAGCCCAATGACGACTAGGGGGAAATAGGCCGCCGCGGTGGTGACCTGGGTGCCGCTGATTTGCCCATTAAACGTCAGAATTATAAGAGAAATTAAGGTTCCGAGCACAAAGGTGCCCGCTAAGGTGCCGCGTGTGCGGTTGGGGTCAAAGCGCTTCATGATCAGCGCCATAGGCGGGCCGCCGATGGAGGTCGAGGTGCCCAGGACGCCGGAGGCTACGCCAGCGATGAGCGTATTGACGGTGGTGGGGCGAGGGTTCCATCCCAAGCTGGATAGCGTCATAGCAAGGAGTACGGCACAACCGATAAAGATGGACAGCCCATCGGGGGAGAGGCTGGCAATTGCCCAAGCGCCCACCAGAGAACCGGGAATGCGGGCGAGGGAGGAAATGCCCACAACGCGCCAGGACGTTTCGCGGTAAGTGCGCGCGAGCGTATAGCTGGAAATGCACAGCGCGAGCAGCAGAATGAGCGTGGGCACGAGCTCAGGTCGAATGAGCGCGATTATGGGCGTGGCAATGGTGCCTAAGCCAAAACCAATGGTGCCTTGAGTAATGGTGCCAGCGAGGATGAGGACGCCGATGAAGATAGAGGACCATGCGTCTACAGAGATTCCCAGAAACATAACGAGGGCTAAGTGTATCTGGGCCCAGTCTGCATTCTGAAACTATTAGAGGCGGGCGGTGGCCTTTTCATTGGCGGCGATTTCCTCCAAGCGTTCGGTCGGGCACATGCCGGCAACGATGACCGCGGAACCGCCAGCGGCTAGGGGCTCGAGCACAGCGCGGGAGAAAGACTCATTATCTGACCAGCCGGTAGAAAGCAGGCGCTCGGCAGATGCGGGGGCATCGACAAGCTGGGGCAGTGGTTGGGTTTCGCCGAAGTACTGATCACCGTAGAAGCGCACGGTGGGTCCAAAATCGATGGCGCCGGTGGGCAGCTCCCCGCCGGACTCTACGACGCCGCGGCCAAAGGGGTCCTCGCTAATGAGCACGATGTCGGCCTGGGGTTGGCGCTCATGGGCGGCCGCATAGCGGGAGGGGGAGGTGAAGACGACGTCGGCAAGCGGCGCGGACTCGCCAAAGCTATAGGAAGGGCCAGAAGCAAGGGCGCCCAAGGCTACAACGGCCGCCTGCCACGAGGAAGGAAGATCGATAGCGATGGTGGAATCCGCCTCTAGGTCGAGCTCTTCTTCCAGCATATTGGCGATCTTGGCCACCCAATTGTCGAGCGTTTGCGCGGAAAAATCCATGCGCGCGCCGGTCGCCTCGTTGTATACGGTAAGCCGCGGGGAGGCGGCGTCGGCACGCAAAAGATGGGCGAGTAGTTCCATACCCGCCCATCGTAGGGGAGAAGTGCTAGTTCACGCAGCGCGGGCCGTCGCCACCAGCGTCAATCTCCGGGGAGACCTTAGCGGTACCGAAGTCATCGCCCGGGGTGCCTACCGGCTGGCTGGACTTATCCGCCTCCGGCTCCTGGTCGCTAGCTTCCTTATCGGAAGGTCCCTGGTAATCGTCGGTAGCAACCACGATGAGGGTGTCATCGTCGAGTTGCGGATTCTCTGCCACCGGCAACCCACCCAGCTTCTTGGCCAGGGCCTTAGCATCCTCGCTCGTCGGATCGGCGGCGACGACCTGCGACTCGCTGTAGATGCCCGGCTGCGCATTCGCGGAGCGCTCCACCGTGTAGCCCTTGCCTTCCAGCCAAGAGCCGATGCCTGATGCCAAGCCATCAATATTGCCGGCGTTGAGGACGTGAATATTGATATTCGGATCGACGTCCTTGTCCTTGTCTGCCTTTTCTTGCTTGTCCTTATCTTCGGCCTTGGACTCATCGGTGGCTTCATCGTGGGTCTTGGCCAGGTCATCCATGAAGCGGTGGACCTCGGCGGCATCGATGGTGACGATGGATTCGCCATAATCGCCCTGGCCGTCGATGGAGGTTACCGGGATAGTGGTGAAGGTGACATTGCCGCCGGCAAGGCCGGCCAGCTGGGTGACAAAGCCCATGATGTCCCAGCCATCATCGATGACCACGGAGCGCTCTACCGCCTTGGCAATCTTGGACAGCTTGGAAGGATTAGCCAGGGTGTCATTGTCCAGGATCTTATTGACTAGGGAAGCCATGAAGGCCTGCTGGCGCACGATACGGTCGAGGTCGCCGCGCGGGAGGTTATAGCGCTGGCGCACGAAAGCTAGGGCCTTGGCGCCGTCGAGGGTCTGCTTGCCCTTGCTGAACTTAGCGCCAGACATGTCATCATCAACATCATCGTTGAGGCAGACATCCACGCCATCGACGGCGTCAGTTAGCAGGGTAAAGCCCAATAGGCCCACCTCCGCGTAATGATCGATGGACACACCGGTCAGGGTGCGCACCATGGCCAGCAATCCTTCGCGGCCGGCTTCAACGCCCTGCTTTTCGATGTCCTTATCCGAGTGCGGCTTCTTTTTACCCTTAGCCTCCGCCTCGGCATTTTCCTGCTCGAGCTCTTCCACCTTGGCGTTCTTATGGGAGGCGAAGACAGCATTCATCTTCATATTGCCGTAGTCCGGATCCTTGACATAGGTATCGCGCGGAATGGATACGGCGGTAGCGCGGGAACCGTCCTCCGGAACGCGGATCAGCATCATGGTGTCGGTATTTTCCTCACCATCGGCCACGCCGGCGTGCAGGTCCGCCAATTCCTTCTCAGAGAGGGGATCGCCTTTGGCGTCGGTACGCGAATCCTTGCCCACCAGCAAGATATCCACTGCGCCATCGAGCGAGTTACCCGACAAGCCCTGGCCGTCCAGGGACAAGTCCGTGGCCGAAGACATGCCATTATCCAGCCGACCCACGGTGGCATAACCCACGCCAGATACCACCAGGATCAAGGCAGACAGGAGTGCCACGATCGCCTTGATGGCCGTGGAACCTTTTTGCTTTACCGCACTAGCGGCAGAGGGCGCCGGCTGGATGGTGCGTGCCCGGCGAGTGTTCTCAGAAGTCACAAGTGGAGGCTTTCTAGATTGGTGGGGATCTGGAGACAGTTTAAGGCAGAACGGGCAAAAATTAGTGATCCGTGTCCGATTTCGCGTGTTCGGGTAGTGTCCCTGCCCCGTGCGAGGAGCGCCAGTGACTAAGCTCGGGGCCATTGTGACTACACCAAATCAATCCCCGCTGGCCGTGATCACCGTGACCTATAGTCCCGGTGAATACCTCGGTAGTTTTTTGGACTCCCTGCCGGGTGCCTGCGCTCGCGGCACCAAGGTCGTGCTTGCGGATAATGGTTCCACCGACGGCGTGCCCGAGGCCGCCGCCCGCGAGCGCGCCGGAGTGGACTTTCTCGATACCGGCGGAAATATCGGCTACGGCGCTGGCATGAATGCGGGTGCCCGCTTCGCCCGCGAGCGCGGTGGCGTGGATGAGGAGTTTTTCCTTATCTCTAATCCCGATGTCACCTTTACCACGGGATCTATTGACCGGCTCATCGAGTGCGCTCGCCAGTGGCCGGATGCTGCGGCCGTGGGCCCGCGCATCGTGGAACCGGATGGCAGCAATTATCCCTCGGCCCGCGCCGTGCCCACCGTGGCGACCGGCATTGGGCACGCACTCTTTTCTTCGATCTGGCCGTCCAATCCATGGTCACGCGCCTACCGCGATGAAGCCGATATGACCGCCCAGCGCCCGGCCGGATGGTTATCCGGTTCCTGCCTTCTTGTGCGCTGGGAGGCCTTCGCCGCCATCGGCGGGTTTGATGAGCGCTATTTCATGTACCTCGAAGACGTGGATTTAGGAGATCGCTTCACGCGCGCCGGCTACCAGAACATCTTCTGCCCGGAGGCCGTCATCAGCCACGCTAAGGGGCATTCCACCCAAGCGCACGCCGGAGCGATGCTGCGCGCCCACCACAACTCCGCCTATCGCTTTCAGGCAGACCGCCACCCTGCATGGTGGCAGGCCCCACTGCGCGGAGCGTTGTGGCTGGGACTGCGAGTCCGCGGGCTTATTGCCTCGGCCTCGGCACGTTCTTAAGGTCCGGTGCGCGTGCCGTTGACCTGGATTGCGCGCCATACGCTCTACACTGTCCCTCAGAAAATCACAGAATAAAACTGTCCGCATACATAAGGAAGACTATGACTGAAGCAGCCACCACCCACGGTGCCAGCACGGATGCAGTGATTCTCGTCGGCGGCCGCGGCACCCGCCTGCGCCCACTAACCATCGGTACGCCGAAGCCGATGCTGCCGACGGCAAACTACCCGTTCCTGCAGCACCTGCTCGCCCGCATCAAGGCCGCCGGCATTGAGCACGTCGTCATGTCTACCTCCTATAAGGCCGAGGTCTTTGAGGAGTACTTCGGTGATGGCTCCGATCTGGGCTTGGAGATCGAGTACGTGGTGGAAGAGACCGCGCTCGGCACCGGCGGCGGCATCCGCAACGTCTACGACAAGCTGCGCAATGACACGGTCATGGTCTTCAATGGCGACGTGCTCTCCGGCATGGATCTGGAAGGCATCCTCACCACGCACCATGACAAGGACGCCGATGTCACCATGCACCTGCTCAACGTGGCTGACCCGCGTGCGTTTGGTTGCGTGCCGACCGACTCCAACGGCCGAGTTACCGCGTTCCTAGAAAAGACCGAGGATCCGCCAACCAACCAGATCAACGCCGGCTGCTATGTGTTCAAGCGCTCCGTCATCGAGTCCATTCCGGCCAACCGCGTTGTTTCCGTCGAACGCGAAACCTTCCCAGGGCTCTTGGCTGAAGGCCGTCTAGTTGTCGGCCACGTAGACAACTCCTACTGGCGCGACATGGGCCGCCCGGATGACTTCACCCGTGGTTCCTCCGACCTAGTACGCGGCATCGCGCCTTCCCCGCTAATCGAGGGCAAGACCGGCGAGTCCCTGGTGGATCCCTCCGCCGGTATCGCCGGTGGCGTGCTGCTGCTGTCCGGTACCGCCGTGGGCCGAGGCTCTGAGGTGGGCGCGGGCTCCCGCCTGGAGGGCACCGTTGTCTTTGACGGCGTGCGCATTGAGCCAGGCGCCATCATTCACAACTCGATCATTGCCTCCGGCGCTCACATTGGCGCCAACGCGGTCATTGAGAACTGTGTCATTGGTGAAGGCGCGCATATCGGCGCACGCTGCGAGCTTCTCGACGGCATGCGAGTCTTCCCCGGCGTTTCTATTCCTGATGCCGGCGTGCGTTTTAGCTCCGATGCTTAACGCTTTCGCCGTGGTCTGGGCGCTGCACTAGGTCTAGCTGACATAGGCCGAACTGAGGATAAAGAGCCTCGGTTCGGCCTTTCTTTTATGGGGCCACCTGTTACGCCTGTCTGCACCGGCCGACATGGTACGAAATCTTCACAGATATGAAGCGCATGGATCCCTTCTTTGCGGGGTTGTGCGCGCGACACGCCGGAATTTCCTGAAAATTGTTGACAGAAAAACGGGGTACCACTACATGTAGTACCCCCTACCTACACCCCCGCGGGGGATCAGTTGTTACGGATGTGACGCATGGGGATCGTGTGCTGCGTTTTTGCCGGAAAGCGCGAAGAAGCCGCCAATTCGGGTTGACGATATTTAGTGATCCGGTGTGAAATTACATCAGTGAAAGAAACAGCGGCCGGCGCCGTTACTTCCACACAGTCCCAGCGGGGTAGCCCAAAGGAAATGTGGTGTACAGTCGGTCGCGCTGATGAGAATTACCCAACCTCGGAGAAAGGAAAAGGCGTGGACAAAATGGCTAATAACAACGCCATTCTCCGTGGCGGTGCTGCTGCAGAGATGTCGCTCGATGAACTCTTCGGTGCCGTCGAGCAGGAGTGGCAGGACCAGGCGCTGTGCGCGCAGACCGACCCTGAAGCATTCTTCCCCGAAAAGGGAGGCTCTACCCGTGAGGCCAAGCGCATCTGCCAGGCCTGCGCGGTACGCGATGAATGCTTGGAGTACGCGCTGGAGCACGATGAGCGCTTCGGTATTTGGGGCGGGCTATCGGATCGTGAGCGCCGCCGCCTCAAGCGCGAGATTGGATAATTAAGGTGTCCAGTAAGGCCCCTGGTTAGCACGCAATGTGCGGCCAGGGGCTTTTCTGCTGCCGCGAAACTTGCCGGAGGTTACCAGCTATAGCGCGGGTCCACTTCTTCGGGATCCAAGTTGAGGTAGTTGGCCACCAGCGCGGTAATAACGGTGCCTAGGAGCTCGGAGCGCTCGGACGGGGTAGAGGCACGTTGCTCGATGGGCATGCGGAAGATGACTAGGCGCGCGCGGGTGGGCTGGCCCTCGGAATCTACACCGGCGGGAACCACGCGGCCAAGGGGAACTGGGCCATCGGCGATAATCTCATCCGGTAGCACGGTCATATCGGGCGAAAGCCGCATGCGTGGGATGGTATCCACGGCCAAGTCGAGGCCTCGCAATTGTGGCGCGAAGGCGTTTTGGATGGGGGCATAGGCCTCCAATACGGCCATGTCGAAGTGCTCGCGCGCGCTGCGGTAGCGCGGGGTCTGCTGGGGGAGGAGCGGTCCGCGCATGCCGTGGCCGTGGCGGTCGCGGGCGGGGCGGATATGCGGGCGAGCGGCGGTCATGACCCTGATTCTAAGGTGCTGACGGGCTGGATTTAGCGGAGCCACGCCGGGGCGAAGACTATCTAAATCTCAACTAAGGGTTTAGACTTATGCGTTGTGACTATTTCTCGCCATTGCTCCCGCCCAGGCTGCGGCCGCCCCGCCGTGGCGACATTGACCTACGCTTACGCGGACCAGACGGCCGTCGTTGGACCGCTGGCAGAAGAGGAAAACCCACACAGCTGGGATCTGTGCGCCACCCACCGCGACCGCATCTCCGCCCCAGTGGGTTGGGAGCTGGTGCGTGTGGACCGCATCGAGCTGGATGAGGAAGATGACCTGATGGCCCTGGCAGAGGCAGTCAAGGAAGACGGTCGCGTGACCACCGGCTTGGTCGATGACCGCAGCGCCGGCTCCGGTGCAGACCCTATCGACTATTCCGCGACCTTTGATGGAGCGGACCCTGCCAATTCGAATCACCCGGTCTTTCGCACCCGGCGCGTGGCTTATGCCAAAAAGGCGCGCCGCGCGCACCTTTCGGTCGTGCCCGATGAAACGACGCCCACGGAACCGGAACAGGACTGACACGGACCCTGTGGTGCGGTAGTTTCCCAGCGGGCGGGAGTACTATTGCAGGTTATGCGAACTCGTGAGCATCTTGATGCAGTAATTAAGGCCTATGACGTCCGTGGCGTGGTGGGCGAAGATATCGATGAGAACTTCGTGCGCGATACGGGCGCCGCGTTTGCCGCCATCCTGCGGGAAGAAGGCGAAAATACCGTAGCAGTCGGCCACGATATGCGCCCGTCCTCGCCGTCCCTGGCGCGCGCTTTTGCTGAGGGGGTGACCTCGCAGGGCCTCAACGTGACCCTGCTGGGGCTAACCTCTACCGACGAGCTCTACTACGCCGCCGGCTCCCTGGAGTGTGCGGGCGCTATGTTTACCGCCTCTCATAACCCGGCCAAGTACAACGGCATTAAGCTCTGCCGCGCCGGCGCGGTACCGGTGGGCCAGGAGACCGGCTTGGAGCAGATTAAGCAGATGCTTATCGACGGCACCCCGGAGTTCACCGGCATCGAGGGCGGAATTGCCGAACAGGAGATTCTGGCCGGTTACGCCGACTTCCTGCGCAAGCTGGTGCCGCTGGAGGATTCCAAGCCGCTCGTCGTAGCTGTCGATGCCGCCAACGGCATGGGTGGACACACCGTGCCGGCCGTCTTCAATGGCTTGCCTTTCGACGTCCGCGATTTGTACTTCGAGCTCGATGGCACTTTCCCGAACCACGAGGCGAACCCTTTGGATCCAAAGAACCTCGTAGACCTGCAGAAGTTCACCGTGGATCAGAAGGCCGATATTGGCTTGGCCTTCGACGGTGATGCGGACCGCTGCTTCGTGGTGGATGAAAAGGGCCAGCCGGTTTCTCCGTCTGCCATCTGTGCACTGGTGGCGGAGCGCTACCTGGAGAAGTTCCCCGGCGCTACCATCATCCACAACCTGATTACCTCCAAGACCGTGCCGGAGCTCATTAAGGAAAAGGGCGGCACCCCGGTGCGCACCCGCGTGGGCCACTCCTTCATCAAGGCGCAGATGGCCGAGCACCAGGCCGCCTTCGGTGGCGAGCACTCCGCGCACTACTACTTCCAGGAGTTCTGGAACGCCGATTCCGGCATGCTTGCTGCGATGCACGTGCTGGCCGCGCTGGGCCAGTCCGATAAGCCGCTGAGCGAGCTCATGGCGGAGTACTCCCGCTACGAGGCCTCCGGTGAGATCAACTCCACCGTGGAGGACCAGAAGGCCGCTACCCAGGCGGTGCTGGATGAGCTGGCCGATAAGATTGAGTCCGTCGATGAGCTCGATGGCGTGACCGTCGAGCTCAAGGGAACCGAGGCATGGTTCAACGTGCGCGCGTCCAATACGGAGCCGCTGCTGCGCCTCAATGTAGAGGCAAAGACCGCCGACGAGGTGCAGTCCATCGTCGACGAAGTCCTTGCCATCATTCGTCGCTAAACTTCGGCGCGCGAGTGGGAGACCATGTCCTCCCACTCCACAAACTTCTTACGCTCGCGGCCCTCGCGCTCGCCTAGGGCGCGCTCGGCCGCGTCCAAACGCTGCCAATCCTGCCACGTCAGGTAATCGATACCGCGCTCGGCAAAGACTTCGGTGATATCCGCGGTGCTGGAGGGGGAGGGGAGGGCACCAGAAGCGGCGTCGGCAAGCAGCATGCCAATCGTCTCCGTGGCATCGGACTTGGTATTGCCAATCAGGCCCACTGGGCCGCGCTTAATCCACCCGGTGGTGTAGAGACCCGGCACTACCGCGCCGGCCGCATCGATGACATGGCCGCCATCGTTATTGATGACGTTCTTGTCCTGGTTAAAGGGCACGCCATCGACCGCATCGGAGCGGTAACCGGTGGCGAAGTAGACCGCCTGCACGGGCCATTCGGTGAATTTGCCGGTGCCGTGCACGCTGCCATCGCCATTGAGGGCGGTGCGCTCGGTCTTGATGCCGCTGACCTTGCCGTCCTCGCCCAAAATCTCTACCGGCTGCTCAAAGAGGTGGATCTGCAGGGTGTGTGGCGCCTCCTTGGGATCGCGGATGGCATACTGCTCGAGCACCTGGCACACCAAGTCGGTGGACTTGCTCTCCTGGCGCGCGGCCAGCGAGGCTTCGTCATAGTCGATGTCCTCGGGGGAGACCACAACATTAATGGACTCAGAATGGTCCAGCTCCTTGAGCTCCTGCGGAGTGAACTTGGCCTGCGCCGGGCCGCGGCGTCCGAAAACGCGCACAGTCTCAGCCTGGTTCTTAGCCAGGGACTCGTAGACATTATCGGGGATCTCGGTGACCTTGAGCTCATCGCCGGTCTTGGCCAAGATGCGGGAGACGTCCAGTCCCACATTGCCCACGCCAATGACCGCCACCTCCTTGGCGGACAGATCCCAATCGCGCTCAAAGCGCGGGTTGCCATCGTAGAAGCCGACGAACTCGCCGGCGCCATGCACGCCGTCCAAGTCCGCGCCAGGGATATCGCGGTGGCGGTCGCCCACGGCGCCGGTGGCAAAGACCACGGCATCGTAGTGCTGCTGCAGCTCGTCAACGGTGATGTCACGGCCGATGTGCACGTTGGTCAACAGGCGAATCTGCTCGGTATCGAGCACGCGGTGCAGGGACTTGATGATGCCCTTAATGCGCGGGTGGTCCGGCGCTACGCCGTAGCGGATGAGGCCGAAGGGCGCGGGCATCTGCTCGATGAGGTCAATCTGTACCTCGCCGCCGGTCTTTTTCACCAGGATATTGGAGGCATAGATGCCGGCCGGACCTGCGCCGATGACGGCTACCTTCAGGGGCTGATTCATGCTGCGTGAATGCCTTTCTCTTAATTGCGGGGTCTAGACCGCTAGGTTCATTTTTGGAGGCTTATCTTTCTGGGCATTGAACCGTTTAGTCTAGATTGCGGCAAGGAGTTGAATTAGATTCTAAAAATATTCTTCCTTTCGTCCAGTTCAGGGCGATTTTTTACGTGAAATTAAAAAAGACCGCTTTGTCTGCTCATTTTAGACGGGTAGGTTGTCTTTCAATACTTTGGAAAGGCAGGTTGAGATCTACACCATGACCACCGCGACTAATACCAAGCGCACGCACCGCGCCAAAAAGCCCGAAGGCCAATGGAAGATTGACGGTACCGAGCCCCTCAATAACGATGAGGTAATTAAGCAGGAAGACGGCGGGCTTTCTGCCAAGCAGCGCGTCATCGATATCTACTCCAAGCAGGGATTTTCCTCTATCCCAGCCGATGACCTAGCCCCTCGCTTCAAGTGGCTGGGCCTTTATACTCAGCGCAACCAGAACTTGGGCGGCGAGATGACCTCCAAGCTGTCCAACGCCGAGCTGCAGGACGAGTACTTCATGATGCGCGTGCGCTTCGACGGCGGGCGTGCCGATCCTGCCAAGCTGCGCGCCGTCGGTGAGATCTCGCGCGATTATGCCCGCTCCACGGCGGACTTTACGGACCGCCAGAATATCCAGCTGCACTGGATTCAAATCGAGGATGTGCCCACCATTTGGGACAAGCTCGAGTCAGTGGGGCTGAGCACGCTCATGGGCTGCGGTGACGTTCCCCGCGTCATCTTGGGCTCTCCGGTTGCCGGCGTGGCCGAGGACGAGATTATCGATGCCACCCCGGCCATCGAAGAAATCAAGAATAACTACCTGCCGCGCGAGGAATTCCATAACCTGCCGCGCAAATTCAAGACCGCTATCTCCGGCAACTCCCGTCAGGACGTCACGCACGAGATTCAAGACGTTGCCTTCGTGGGCGCGAACCACCCCGAATACGGCCCGGGATTCGATTGCTTCGTTGGCGGCGGCCTGTCCACCAACCCGATGCTCTCGCAGTCCCTCGGCGCCTGGGTTCCCCTAGAGCGCGTGCCGGAGGTCTGGGCCGGGGTGGTCGGCATCTTCCGTGACTACGGCTTCCGCCGCAACCGCAACCGCGCCCGCCTGAAGTTCTTGGTAGCCAAGTGGGGCATCGAAAAGTTCCGTCAGGTGCTGGAGGAAGAATACCTAGACAAGCCACTGCTGGATGGCATCCCACTGGAGGTCGAGCCCGGCTCCCGCGATCATCTTGGCGTGCACCGCCAGAAGGATGGCAAGTTCTACGTTGGCGTAAAGCCCACCGTGGGACACGCCACCGGCGAGCAGCTCATCGCCATTGCGGACGTGGCCGAAAAGTTCGGCATCAGCCGCATTCGCACCACCCCGATGAAGGAATTGCTCTTCCTTGATGTGGAGGAAGAAGACATTCCGGCGCTCTCCCGCGCGCTCGATGAGACCGGCCTGTACTCCCAGCCGTCCGAATTCCGCCGCGGCGTCATCTCCTGCACCGGCCTGGAGTTCTGCAAGCTCGCGCACGTGACCACGAAGGCCCGCGCCATCGAGTTGGTAGACATCCTGGAAGACACCTTGGGCGATCTGGACGTGCCAATTTCCATCGCGCTCAACGGCTGCCCCAACGCCTGTGCGCGTTCGCAGGTATCGGACATTGGCCTGAAGGGCCAGATTGTTACCGATTCCGAGGGCAACCGCGTCGAGGGTTTCCAGGTCCACCTGGGTGGCGCCCTTGGCCTGTCCCCGGACTGGGGCCGTAAGCTGCGCGGCCACAAGGTCGTCGCCGATGAGGTGCCCGAGTACGTCATTCGCCTGGTCAACAAATACAAAGAGCAGCGCGAGGAAGGCGAGCAATTCCGCCACTGGGTCTTGCGCGCCAAGGAGGAGGACTTGCAGTGAATTTTCGCCGCCAGCCCAACCCCAACCGCAACCATCCCAGCTTCTGCCCGTATTGCGCCGGCACCGACCTCTTCCCGGATGAGGAAGATGACTTTGCCTGGAAGTGCCAGGAATGCCTGCGGATTTTCTCCGTGCGCTTTCACGGCCAAGACGATGCCCCGGTAGCCCCCGCACCGGCCGTGTCCTCCAACGAGGCCCTAAAGCGCTCGCTTGCCCGCCGCGGACACTCCACGGCACCGCAGGCTTAAGGATGCGCCCCATGCCCGCACTTATTACCCTGTCCCACGGTTCGCGGCACCCGGGCGCCGCGGCCGGCATTGAGCGTTTGACCCAGGCCACGGGTCTGCGACCAGCCCGCGCGGCGCACCTGGAATTCAACGAGCCCGACCTCACCACGGCCGCGCTCGAGCTCGCCCAGCTCGGGGAGACCGAGACCGTTGTAGTTCCGCTGCTTTTTACCCAGGGCTACCACCAGCGCGTGGACGTCCCGCGCACGCTTGCCGACGCCGCCCAAACCTCCCACCTTTCCCTCCACCTCGCCCCTGGGCTCGGCACCGGCGAGGACCTCGCCCGCGTGCTCGCCTCCCGTACCCGGCCTGGCGATGCCCATGTGGTCATCTACTCCGTTGGGTCCTCCGATACTGCGGCGAACGATGCCATCCGTGAGCTCGCCCACCGCACCTTCGCGCTCACCGGCGTACCTACGGCGGTGGAATTCGCCACTCGCGGTGGTCGCGAAGGGATCGTGTCCCTGTGCCGCGAGCATCAAGACCCCTCTCGCGTGCGCGTGATTCCGCTCTTCGTGACCGAGGGCCTGCTCCTGGACCGGCTGGCGGGCGTTCCCGCAACCGTCGACCGCCCGCTAGGAACCGACCTCGCGGGCCTCGTCGCAGACCGCTTTCACCACGCCCGCCGCGCCGCACAAGAGGTGTTCGTGCCATGCTAACCCTCATCCTCATCGCGCTCGCCGGTGCGGCCGCCAACCTCGTGGACGGTGGCATCGGCATGGGCTTTGGCGTCACGTCCACCACGATGCTGCTTCTTGCCGGCCTTGGCCCCGCGCAGGCCTCGGCCGTCGTTCATACCGCCGAGCTTGGTACCACGGCCATTTCTGGATTGAGCCACGCGCGCTTTGGCAACGTGGATTGGAAAACCGTGGTCCGTCTCGGCGTGCCGGGCGGGATCGCCGCCTTTTTGGGCGCTACGTTGTTGTCGAATATCTCCACCGCGGCGGCCGCGCCGGTGACCGCACTCATCCTGGTCGGCATCGGCGCGAACCTCATTTGGCGTTTCTCCCAACCGCGCCGCCGTGGCTCCGCCTATAAGCGCACCCACTCCACGCCGTTTCTGGCCGGACTGGGCCTTGTGGGCGGATTCGTCGATTCCACCGGTGGCGGCGGTTGGGGCCCGGTGTCGACTTCCACGCTCATGGCCATCGGCCGCGAGCAGCCGCGCCGCATCGTGGGTACGGTCAACGCCGCTGAGTTCCTGGTGACCTTCGGCGCTACCGCGGGCTTTATCGTCGGTCTCTGGCACGATATCGTCGCCAACTTGGCCGCAGTTATTGCCCTGCTCATCGGCGGCGCTATCACCGCGCCCATCGCCGCGTGGCTCATCTCCCGCATCAACCCGATCCTACTCGGCGGACTGGTGGGCACCGCCATCGTGGGCCTGAACATCAGCAAGGTGATCGGCGGTGCCGAGACGTACTTTGGCTGGGCAGTGCCTGCAGCAGTTACCCCCGTTGCCATCGCGGTCGTGGTCGCGGCTGGCGTTGCAGCCACCATTCGTGGCGCGTTGCGCACCAGGCGTGCGCGTGCGGCGGAATTGGAAGCCGAAAACGCTGAGGAAGCCGCCCACGCGGATTTCCATGCCCCGGATTATCCGGAGCGCGTCGCTGCCGCCTACCGCGTCCACGGTTCGCGCAGGTCTGCCGTAACCATCGTGCAGGATAAGGCGCCCGAAAGCCCCGCCGCTGACCGCGCGTAGCCCTTCTGCCGCGACCTTTGGCCACGATACGGGCCAAACCCCAACTGCGGTGGGATAGAGCGCGGCCACAAGTCGGCCTCGCGGACCCTGAAGGCCTCGAGGGGTGCTACAGCCCGGCAACCTCGCCGATGACGTAGACCGCCGGCGCGGAGATCTCGTGCTCGGCCATCGTCTGCGCAAGGGTGCCCAAGGTGCAACGGTAGGCGCGCTCGGTAGAAAGCGTGCCCTCTTGGATGATGGCGCAGGGAGTGGAGGGGGAGAGGGAGGCGTCGATAAGCACATTGGCAATCGCCGGGGCATTCTTCACGCCCATGATGACAGCCAGCGTGGCGCCAGAGCGGGCAAGCGCTGCCCAGTCCACCAAGGACTTTTCATGGCCGGGCGGAAGGTGGCCGGAAACCACCGTGAATCCGTGGACGATGCCGCGCTGGGTTACTGGGATTCCGACGGCCGCAGGTACGGAAATGGCTGAGGTCACGCCCGGAATGACCGTGGTGGGAATAGACGCTTCCGCCAGCGCTTGCACCTCTTCAAAGCCGCGCCCAAAGACGAAGGGATCGCCCCCCTTAAGGCGGGCCACCTTGCGGCCGGCACGGGCGTGCTCGATGAGCAGCTCGTTGATCTTTTCCTGCGAGATTGACTTCTTATAGGGGAGCTTGGAGACGTCAATAAGCTCTTTGGAAGAAATATCACACAGCTTATCGAGCTGCGCCGTAGGTCCCAGGTGATCGGCAAGGATAACCTCTGCATCCTGCAGGGCACGCATGCCGCGCACGGTAATGAGGTCCCACGCGCCGGGGCCGCCGCCAATCAGGGTTACAGGATGGATCTGTGCGGAAGTCATAGGACTTTATCTTAGTGGGCGCCCGACTATGCTTGGGCCACATGGATACCGGTAATTATGATGCCGAAACCGTGCGCTTTTTTGATGTGGCGCACGAAGGCGCCCAAATCCGCCTGGTGGCCGGAGAAGTGGAGCGCTGGGGCGAGGCGCTCAGCGGGCTCAATCCCCGCTCGCTTGTCATTATTCCCACCGACGCGATTGCCCGCCAGGCCGCCCACCTGGGAGTTGGCCTAGCCGAGCCGCTGCGGATCCCAATTGTGGTGACCGAATCGCTCCCGCGCTACGTGGGGGCGCTGGACCTGGTCGTGGTCGTCGGCGAGCCCGGCGAGTGCGACTGGGCGTCGCGCGCCCTCATAACTGCCAGCCAGCGCGGTGCCACCACCCTGCTCATCGGACCGGCTAAGGGCCCACTGGTGGAGGACTGCCCGGAGGATACGTTCGTCGCCCCTTGCTTGCCGACGGCCGAGGGTAGCTCGCCCGCGCGGAGCATTGCCGCCCTGCATGCGCTGTGCTGCCTTCTCTATCAGGGCCCGACCGCGGTGAGGGAGACCCTTGAGGACCTCGCTGCGGCCGTGGACCGCGAGCTAGCCCAGCTTTCTCCCGAGCGCGATGCCACTACCAATCCGGGCCGCCAACTGCGCGAGTTTATCGACGGCGCCCGCGTCATCCATTCCTGCGTGCTCGACCCGTACTCTTATTCTGAGCGTCGCGAGCACGTGCAGCTCGACGCCCTCGTGGCCCGCATGGCCGCGACCATCTGGGCCGTACATGGCCTGCCGAGCGCTTATGTGGACCCGGCCGAATTGCGCCGCGCGCTCGACCGGGATTCTGATAGTTCCCCGGCCACTGATCTCTTCTTTGACCCCTTTATTGATGGCGATGGTGCTGAGGGCGCTTTGGTACCCTTGAAGGTAGTTTTCTGGGGGCAGGAAGAGGCGAACCTGCCCAACTCGCTTGCAGTCCGCAGCATCGACCCGGAACCGGGCATGGGGCATCTTGCCCGCTCACTGCAGCTTATTACGCGGAGTTTTGCCGCGACCGCCTACGAGATTTCTAAAGGATAGAAACACATGCAGCTGTTGCACAGCGCCACTCGCAATTATTCCTGGGGCTCGCGTACCCTTATCCCGCACCTGCAGGGCCAGCCCGATTCCGACAAGCCCGTCGCAGAGCTGTGGTTCGGCGCCCACCCCGGCGACCCTTCCACGGTGGATGGCCGCCTGCTCAATGAGGTCATTGCCGAGGATCCGGCAGGGCAGCTAGGTGGCCGCGTTTCTGCCGAGTACGGCGAGCGCCTGCCCTTCCTGCTCAAGGTGCTTGCGGCCGAGGAGCCGCTGTCCTTGCAGGCCCACCCGTCAAAGGCGCAGGCGGAAGAGGGCTTTGCCCGCGAAAACGCCGCCGGCATCGAGCTCACCGCGTCTAATCGCAATTACAAGGACGATAATCACAAGCCCGAGCTCATTGTCGCGCTCACGGATTTCTATGCCATGGCCGGCTTCCGCCCCTTGGCGCGCACCCGCGAGCTTTTTGCCGCCCTCGAGTGCCCGGAGCTGGACCACTACGTTGCCATGCTTGACGACGACCCCTCGGCAACCACCGAGTCCGCCAACCTGCGCGTCCTTTTCACCACATGGATTACCATTCCGTCTGCCAAGCGCAAGGAGCTCATTTCCGCCATTGTTGCCGCTGGCGAGCGCCTGATCGCCGCCGACCCAGCCGATTGGAAGTCCCGCGTCATGTCCACGGTGCTGGATCTCAACCAGCGCTACCCAGGCGATATCGGTGTGCTGGGCGCATTGCTGCTCAACCACATCGAGCTCTCGCCCGGTGAGGCCGTCTACTTGGATGCCGGTCAGCTTCACGCCTATGTCTCGGGCCTCGGCGTGGAGATCATGGCGAACTCCGATAACGTGTTGCGCGGTGGCCTGACGCCTAAGTTCGTGGACGTTCCAGAATTGGTCAAGGTCTTGACGTACGCCGCTGCCGATGAGCCGCGTGTGCAGCAACAAGATAAGTCCGCCCAAGACAATGTCCACGATGCCGCCGCATGGTCCTACCCAGTACCCATCGAGGAATTCCTGCTGGATCGCGTGGAGCTTACCGGTTCGTCTTCTGTGGATCTTGATTACGATGGCCCGACCATCGCCCTGTGTACCGCAGGTTCCGTAACCTTTACCGATGCTGGGGGCAAGACCCTCACCGCGACCCCAGGCCAGGCCGTCTGGCTGCCAGCCTCCGAGGGTCTCGTTACCGCTACGGCGGAATCCGACGCCGCCGACCTCTTCGTCGCCCGCGCCTAGTCCGCGTTTAACCCACACAAGCACGCTTCGCCGCCGTCCTCCGGTTTCAGGAGAAGCGTGCTTTTCAGTCTTCATTACGGCCGCGTTGCGGTCTGCTCCGCCCAATTTTTGGCGCACATTGTGGTTGCGTCGTAACTACCGCATTCCAGCGCATACAAAACAAGCACGTTTCCCCGATTTCTGCCTTTAAAATCGAGGGAACGTGCTTGTTTTGTTCGTCTACGCCGAGAACCGGCTCCGAATTAGCGCGTAGGCGCTGCTTCCCTCGGAGCCTGCTGGGCCGTGGCCGGTGCCTGCTTAGTTGGCACCAAGTCGGTAGGCTCCTGGTTCTGATCGGCGGAAGATCGCTCTGCAGCGGCATGGCCGGTGAGCTGTTCCTGCTCCGCCTTCTCGGCCTCGGGTCGCTCCGTGCCAGCTGGTTCCTGGGCCGGAGCGTTGGAATTCTTGCCCGAGTTATCTTGCGCGGCAGGTGCCTCAGGTGAGGGCTGTGGAGTGGACGGACCAGTGGTGGCCGGCGGGGTGGTGCCGCCCTGGTTGCTCTGCGGGGCACCAGTAGCCTGCGAGCCGTTCTGGTTGCTCGGGTAATCGGGCGTTAGACGCTGATTGCCCTGGCCGGTGCCCTGACCACCCTGGGTGGTGGTATTGCCCTGCGAGGCGGTGCCCTGCGGGGAGATGTTTTCTGGACGGTAGACCTTGGTGGGCTGGGTTGCTGCCTGTGGGCGCACCACCGCATTAGGGGCGAGAAACGGATCGTTGTTGTGCGGCTGCTGGTGTTTGGAATCGCCAGACGAGGCAGTAGATGTCGTAGTGTGCGAGGAGTGCTTCTTCGAGGGGGAGCGGTCCGTGGAAGAAGTGGTGGTCTCCTCGGCTGCGGTGTGGGTCGGGGAGACGGAGGTGGTCGCGGACTGATCCGCGGCATTGGAATAGTTGGCGCTTGGCGAGCTCATGCGCCAGACGGCGACTCCGACAACCGCCGCGGCGATCAGTCCGGCCACAATGAACACGTAGACGCGGCGCGAATCTGGCTTCATCGTGGCTGTCCTTTCTATGAGGCGGGCCGTTACAGCCCAAGGGGGAGGGCGATACGGCGCCCCGGTAACAAGTTGGTAACGAGACTATCATGTTTGGGAAACATTGCGACGGCGTCGCAATTCTGTGATAAGTAAACAAAAAGGCAGTTCACGGGCGTAGAAGGCCATGCAAACCTTTTCATTGTCTGCTTTCTTTCACCAAGAAAGCGTGTATAAATGGCGCTGAAAGCACCGAAGGAGTCAAAAAGTGAGTACTTGGGACGAAAATATTTTCAGCACGGACCTCAACGTGGATTTCTTGGACGAGATGGCAAACCTCGATGAAGAAGGTGTAATTCGCGCCGTCGAGGATGCCTGCGAGGTCGCACACAGCAAGCCAAAACTCAGCGAAGAAGAGGAACAGAATGCTCAAGCGGCGGCCACCATTGCTGCCATTTGGGCTGGTGCGCCCTTTAGCGCGGGCGAAGTTGTCGAAGACTACCCCTATATTAGGGAACTGGTGGGCTCTGGCAGCGAGACCTTGACGGAAAATGCCCTCGAGGTGCTCGAAAACGTCGAGGAAGAATATGACCTCGAACCGTTCATTGAGGCCCTGTCCTAAGTCGATCCTGCTGCCCGCGGCAGCAGCGGCGCGAAAGCGGCCCCGCGGGTGAAATAACAGAAGGGAAGATAGCCCACACCTATGCTGATCAGCATCGAAGGCATCGACGGTGCCGGTAAAAATACGTTGGTCTCCGCACTCAAGGAGTCGTTGGACCGGCCCGTAGAGGTTATTGCCTTTCCGCGCTATGCAGATTCGATTCACGCGCAACTAGCGCAAAAGGCGCTCTACGGAAAGATGGGCGACCTCACGGATTCGGCTTATGCCATGGCGACGCTATTCGCGTTGGATCGCTATGGCGTCAAGGACCAGCTGCAGCGCGCCAAGGAATCCGACACCGTGGTGCTATTGGATCGTTACGTGGCCTCCAATGCGGCGTATTCGGCGGCGCGGCTCGAAGACGATGCGGTGATGGAGTGGGTGCACGATCTGGAATTTGGCACCCTCGGCCTGCCGCAGGCAGACCTGCAGGTGTATTTGGATACGGCGGTAGAGGTGGCGTCGGAAAGAGCGCAGGCACGAGCCCAGGCAGACGCCAGCCGGGAACGCGACCGCTACGAACGCGATGGCGGGTTGCAGGAACGCACCGCCGCAGCCTACCGGCGCTTGGCAGATGCGGGCTGGGGTGGACGCTGGATCGCTACCGCCGATGCGGATACTATTATTTCAGCGATAAAAGACCTTGTAGGAGAATAAAACGTGGCGCCCAAGATTTTGGTTGTCGATGACGATCCGGCTATCTCAGAGATGCTGACCATTGTGCTCGAGTCCGAGGGGCTCAAGCCCATTCCGGTCATGGATGGCAATGATGCCGTGCCTGCCTTTGAGCAGCACGAGCCGGATCTCATCCTGCTGGACCTCATGCTTCCGGGCATGAATGGCGTAGATATTTGCCGTGCCATTCGCCGTGAATCCTCCGTGCCCATCGTTATGCTGACCGCCAAAACCGATACGGTTGATGTGGTCCTCGGCCTTGAATCCGGCGCGGATGATTACATCACCAAGCCATTCAAGCCCAAGGAGCTCATCGCCCGCATCCGTGCGCGCCTGCGCCGCACCGATTCTGCGGAATCTGAAATCCTGGAGGTTGCGGACCTTGTCATTGATGTGCCGGAGCATACCGTGCGCCGCACCGATGGCACCGAGCTGAACCTGACCCCGCTTGAGTTTGACCTGCTGCTGGAGATGGCGCGCCGCCCAGGCCAGGTGCATACGCGTGAATCGCTGCTGGAATCCGTGTGGGGCTATCGCAATGCCTCTGATACGCGCCTGGTTAACGTGCACGTGCAGCGCCTGCGCGCCAAAATCGAGCACGATCCGGAAGACCCGCAGATTGTGCTGACCGTGCGCGGCGTGGGCTATAAGACCGGCAAGGCCGGCGCCGGGGAGTAAGGACCATCGGCATCATTGAGCGTCTAAGGCGCATTCGAGACGCCTTCATTACAACGTGGCGCACCTCTTTGCAGGCGCGCGTCATTGGCATGATTTTGGTCGCCTCCTCGGTGGTCATGATCATCTTGGCCTACGCGCTGGTGTCCGTGCTTACCCAGCGCCTGGTCAGCCAGAAGGAAGACGTGGCCCAACAGGAGCTGGAGCGTGCCCGCACGGCCGTGGAACAGCAGATCGATGCCACCAGTTCTGCTAACTCCGTCCAGGTACGCATTAATTCCGCTCGCGCTGCGTTGGGCCAGCTCTCCGCCCAGCAGGGCGACGCCCAGACGGTCTACGAGCCGGTCATCGTGGTGGAAAACCAGGATGGCTCTGTTACCACTTCGCCCGAGGATTTTCCCGTACCGGATCAGCTGCGCGAGATGGTGGATAAAGGCCAGATTGCGCAACAGTATTTCCCAGCGCCGCGCGAAAATGGTGATCACTACAACGCCTTGCTGGTAGGCACGCCTACCGATACCGATATTCCCCATACACAGGTCTACCTGGCGTTGTCCATGGAATCGGAAGAATCCACCATGGCGCTGATGCGCGGCCTGCTTTCGGCTGCCGGCGTGGTGGTCGTGGTGTTGCTGGTGGGCATTGCCTGGCTGGCCACCCAGCAGGTTATTACGCCGATTCGCTCGGCCTCACGCATCGCACAGCGCTTGGCGGCGGGTCATTTGAAGGAGCGCATGGCCGTCGATAGTGATGATGAAATGGGCCGCTTGGCCGCGTCCTTCAATAACATGGCCGATAAGCTTTCCTCCCAAATTGCGCAGCTGGAGGAGTACGGCGATTTGCAGCGGCAGTTTACTTCTGACGTCTCCCATGAGCTGCGCACCCCATTGACCACCGTGCGCATGGCCGCGGACATGATTGAGGCGGAAAGCAATAGCCTGCCGCACGGCGCCCAGCGTGCTTCCCGCTTGATGTCGAGCGAGCTCGACCGTTTCGAGGAATTGCTCGCGGACTTGCTGGAGATTTCTCGCCACGATGCTGGTGTGGCGGACTTGTCTACGGCAGCCATTGATCTGCGCTCGTGTGTGGAGGCGGCCTACGGGCAGGTGGAGCATTTGGCCCGCGAGCTCGACGTGGAGGTCCAGCTCAATCTGCCGGAGGAGCGCATCGGTGTCGAGGCCGATTCCCGCCGCCTCGAGCGCATTTTGCGCAACCTTCTGGCCAATGCCATTGATCACTCGGAGGGCAATCCGGTGGCGGTTGACGTCGCAGCCACGGACACTGCGGTGGGCGTTACCGTTACGGACCATGGCGTGGGCCTAAAACCCGGCCAAGAAGAGCTGGTATTCAACCGCTTCTGGCGTGCGGATTCTTCCCGCAAGCGCCACTCCGGTGGTACTGGTTTGGGTCTGGCTATCGCCCGCGAGGATGCCGTCCTGCACGGCGGCACGCTAGATGCCACCGGCTATGAGGGCTTTGGTTCCCGATTCCGCCTCATTATTCCACGTACCCCGAATACCGAGGTGGGTGAGGCTCCCATCGCTGTGGAGATTCCCGGCGCACCCGTCACCAGCACTGCGGACGGTAGCGAGCTGGCAGAACCCGATGCTGAATCTACAGAAGCACAGGATACTGGCGCCGCCGAGCCGGATGCAGGGCCTGCCGCTGCAACGCCGGCCATTTCCTCGGGCATGAGCTCGCCGCACGTCGACAAGAGCGAAAATGGCACCGATGGGGAGGCGGAGGGTGATGGCATCCTCTGGCCTTCGGAACGCGAACTGAACCGCGGCGCGGCCGCCCCGGACAGGCGCGCCTATAAGGCCCCGGACTTTGAGGGTAGGAGGAAGTAAGCGTGTTGAGAGCGAACTATCGCAAGACCGCGGTTGTCGGCACCGCAGCGGCCGTGCTGTTCGTCAGCGGTTGTTCCACGCTGCCGAATAACACCGGTCCGCAAGTAGTCGGTACCTACCAACAGCAAGAGGATAGCCCTGAAGAAGTCATTGCACCGCAACCCGGCGATGACCCGGATCTGACGTTGCGCGATTTCTACCAGGCTTCCGCCGTGCCGGGAAACGACCATGAGGTCGCGCGCGGCTTTCTGACCGATAACGCTCGCGAAGCCTGGGACGCCAGCGGCGATGTAATGGTGGTCGATAGCCTGGACATCGTTACCGCGCCCGCAAGTAAGCAAAGCTCGAGGGACAATGAGCGTGCCTTCACCGTGCGCGGCACCATCATCGGCCGCCTGAAATCCGGCGGTGCGTACGTGCCGGAAAATGAGGGCTACGAGGCCGTCATCTACATGAAGATGCAAGACGATAGGTGGCGCGTCGATGGTTTGCCGGCCGGAGTAGTACTGGAGCGCAATGAAATGCGCAATCACTACACCCCGCAATCGCTGTACTTCTTTAAGCAAAGCAACGATGTGCTGGTTCCAGACCGCCGCTGGCTATATAAGGGCGGCGAACAATCGGAGTCGACGCTCATTACGCTGCTGATGGAGGGGCCTTCAGCCAGCATTGCGCCCGCTACGCGGCGGGCAGCGGGGGAGAATGTCACCTTTGCCGGCTATGACCGCGAACAGGGCTACCAATTCGAGGGCCTTGCTGATTTGGACTCCCATGATCGCACGCTCTTTGCAGCCCAGTTGGTGTGGACGCTTACGGAAGCCGGCCATACCGGACCCTTCAAGGTCAAAGCCGATGGCGGTGACCTAGTAGAGGGCATGGATAGCCTGAGCGTGGATGACTTCGCGGACTATAACCCGGAGGAAAGCAGCACCTCACTGTCTAAGCTCTATGCCCTCAATGAGGGCAACCTGCTGGAGGTGGACGATGGTGTGGCCGAGCCCGTGAAATCCACGCTGGGCAGCAGCGGTGACGTGCAATCCGTGGATGTTGCCGATAGCGGCCTCGTTGCGGCAGTGCGGCGCAAGTCCAATAATGACTTCTCGCTGCAGATAGGCGAGCTTGACGGCCAGCTGCAGGATTCAGTGGATGGCCCCACACTGGCACGGCCGACCTTCGAGTACAACGGGCAAGCCGCCTGGACCGTGGTCGATGGCGATCGCATCGTGCGCGTGGTGCGCTCCAAGACCACAGGCCGTATCTCCGAATCCGAGGTGGATGCCCGCAGCATCGACGATATCGAGGGCGAAATCTCCGTTATCCGCCTGTCCCATAGCGGTGCGCGCGTGGCCATGATTATTGATGGCCACGTGTATATCGCGGCCGTTGCCCAATCCAGCAGCGGCGATAAGCGCATCGTCAACGCCCGCGAGGTGGGCCCCGAAGTATCCGGCTCGGCCCTTTCGCTGGATTGGAATGCGGATGGCTCGCTCATCGTGGGTACTTCCTCGAGCCAGTCGCCCGTATGGCGCATCGAGCAGGATGGTTCCTCGGCCTCGACCATGCCTACCGGCAATATCACCGCCCCCGTGGTGGCCGTGGCAACCTCACCTACCAAGCTCTTTATTACTGATTCGCACGCTATGCTTGAGCTTCCTTCCACCGTCATGGACGAAACCAACTGGCGCGAGGTCTCCGGCCTGCAGGGTCGGCGTTCTTCCCCTATCGTTTCTAATTAGCCGCCAGAGGGCCTGCGCGGCTGGGGAGAGGCAAGTATGGGCTTGGGGGAGCTTATTTTTCCGCGTGCGTGCGCTGGGTGCGGCGCGCCGGGCGAGGTTTTGTGCCCACAGTGTCGCGATCACTTGCGGCAGCCGCCCTACATGGTCGCACGACCCCGGCCGCTGGGCGCGCCCGTCTATGCTCTCGGCCCCTATTCCGATATTCGCCGCCGCATCATTATTGGCATGAAGGAGCGAGGCAATCGGCCGGTTCGCGAGTATGTGGGGGCCGTCTTCGCGGCCGGGCTGGCCCATCTGAGTGCCCGCGGCGATATCCCGCGCGAGTTCACCCTCGTGCCCGCGCCTACTCGGCCGCGTTCGGCGCGGGCACGCGGCGGAGATCCGGTGTCCGCTGTGTGTCACGCCGCGGCGCAGCACCAGCGTGTGGGCGTGTGCGCGGCGCTTACTATGGGCCAGTCCACCGCGGACCAGTCCGAGCTCAACGCGCAGGATAGGTGGGCAAACCTGCAGGGCCGAGTCCGCGTGCGCGTGCCTATTGCTCAGGCGCCTGCGCTGCTTGCCGACGACGTCATTACCACCGGCGCCACCCTCGCCGCCAGCATCGCCGCCCTGCAGGCCACGGGTGTAGAAGTCTGTGGGGCATTGGTCTTTGCTGATGCCTAGATAGGGGTGGTGCCCACCCTCGAGGTAGGGGAGTTGCCTAAAAATCTCCCGCAAAGGTCATAACCAGTGCTATCATGAGGAGTATCACAGAGAGATAGTTACTGTGATTGATTCTAGTCCCCACTACTCAAGGGAGGCATCTCAATGTCCCAGCCGAACAAAGCTCAGGTAACGATTACGGGCCGCAACGTCGAGGTCCCCGATCACTTCCAAGAGCGAGTTAATGACAAGCTGGCCAAGATTGAACGCCTTGACCCCACCCTGACCTTCTTCCACGTGGAGCTACAGCACGAGCCGAACCCGCGCCGTGACTCCGAGGCGGAGCGCATCCAGATCACCGCTACGGGCAAGGGGCATATCGCCCGCGCTGAAGCCAAGGAAGATTCCTTTTACGCAGCGCTCGAAACCGCATTGGGCAAGATGGAGCGCTCCCTGCGCAAGGTGAAGGTGCGCCGCGAAAACGTCAAGAGCGGTCACCGCGCGCAGAAGGGCACCGGCGAGATTGCCGCTGAAATGGTTGCGCAGGCCGAGGCTGAGCGCGCAAAGGAAGAGCGCTACGTTGACCCTTATGCTGAGACCGTGGAGGACGTTCGACCCGGCCAGATCGTGCGCACCAAGGAGCACCCGGCTACCCCGATGAGCGTGGATGATGCCTTGAGCGAGATGGAGCTGGTGGGCCACGACTTCTTCCTCTTTATCAACGAGGAGAACAATAAGCCGTCCGTGGTTTATCGCCGCCACGCCTACGACTACGGCATTATCTCCCTATCGGAAGACGCTGAAGCTTAAAGGAGCTCATACTTCTCTTAGCTAACGACCCTGCTGCGAGTATGCAGCGGGGTCGAATGTGTGGTTAGGGGAGGGGGCGTCGGCAAGCAGGTTGCGGGGGATATACAGGCTGAACGGAGGCTGTGCGCCTGCCCTATGTGCTAGGCGGGAGATGCTTTGTGAAAGCGAGTGAGTACAATAGCGACGAGTTAACTTTATTGTCGCGACTAGAAGGACTAACTAACCGTGTTTGGACTTTCCAAGCTGCTGCGCGCGGGCGAGGGCCGTACGGTCAAGCGCCTGGGCAAAATGGCAGACGATGTAATTGCCCTTGAGGATAAGTACGCGGAGCTTTCGGACGACGAACTTAAGGCAAAGACCGACGAGTTTAAGACTCGCCTGCGAGACGGCGAAGAGATGAATGACATCTTGCTCGAGGCCTTTGCCACCGTCCGTGAGGCTGCCTGGCGTGTCCTCGATCAGAAGCACTACCGCGTGCAGATCATGGGCGGTGCGGCCCTGCACTTCGGCAACGTCGCCGAGATGCGCACCGGTGAGGGCAAGACCCTGACCTCGCTGCTGCCGGCCTACCTCAATGCCCTTGATGGCAAGGGTGTCCACATCGTGACCGTTAACGATTACTTGGCAAAGCGCGATGCTGAGATGATGGGCCGTGTTCACCGCTGGCTCGGCCTGTCCGTGGGCGTCATCCTGTCCGAGATGCGCCCACCAGAGCGCAAGGCTGCCTACGATTGCGACATTACCTACGGCACCAATAACGAGCTGGGCTTTGACTACCTGCGCGATAACATGGTCCGCTCCCTCAACGATGTGGTGCAGCGCGGCCACAACTTCTGCATCGTGGACGAGGTTGACTCGATTCTTATCGATGAAGCCCGTACCCCGCTCATCATCTCCGGCCCGGTAGATGGTTCCTCCCAGTTCTACGGCGTCTTCGCCCAGCTGGCCCCGCGTATGCGCGAGGGTATCCACTACGAGGTGGACCACAAGAAGCGCACCATCGGCGTGCTGGAAGAGGGCGTGGAATACGTCGAGGATCAGCTCGGCATCGATAACCTCTACGCCCCCGAGCACTCCCAGCTGGTGTCCTACCTGAACAACGCCCTGAAGGCCAAGGAGCTGTTCACCCGCGACAAGGACTACATCGTTCGCAATGGCGAAGTCATGATCGTGGACGGCTTCACCGGCCGCGTGCTGGCCGGACGCCGCTACAACGAGGGCATGCACCAGGCCATTGAGGCCAAGGAGCAGGTGGAGATCAAGAACGAGAACCAGACCCTGGCTACCGTTACCCTGCAGAACTACTTCCGCCTGTACGAGAAGATCTCCGGCATGACCGGTACGGCAGAAACCGAGGCCGCCGAGCTGCACTCCATCTATGACCTGGATGTGGTGCCGATTCCTACCAATAAGCCGAATCAGCGTGCCGATCACTCTGACCGCATCTACAAGACGCAGGAAGCTAAGTTCGCTGCCGTAGTGGACGATATTGCCGAGCACGTCGAGTCCGGCCAGCCGGTTCTGGTCGGTACCACCTCCGTGGAGCGCTCCGAGTACCTGTCCCAGCTGCTGTCTAAGCGCGGCATTAAGCACAACGTGCTCAACGCTAAGCACCACGAAGAAGAGGGGCAGATCATCGCCCGTGCGGGCCGCCCCGGCACCGTCACCGTGGCTACCAATATGGCCGGCCGTGGTACCGATATTGTGCTCGGTGGCAACCCTGAGGTCATCCTCGATGAGAAGCTGCGCGAGCGCGGCCTCGATCCATTCGAGGATGAAGAGAAGTACCAGGAGGCCTGGGAAGCAGAAATCGATTCCGAGAGGGAGCGCTCTAAGAAACTGGGTGACCAGGTGCGCGAGGCCGGTGGCCTCTACGTACTGGGTACCGAGCGTCACGAGTCCCGCCGCATTGATAACCAGCTGCGTGGTCGTACCGGCCGCCAGGGTGACCCGGGTGAGACCCGCTTCTACCTGTCCATGCGCGATGAGTTGATGGTGCGTTTCGTGGGCCAGTCCATGGAAAACATGATGAACCGCCTCAACGTGCCGGACGATGTCCCCATCGAGGCCAAGATGGTCTCCAACTCCATCAAGGGCGCCCAGGCGCAGGTGGAGAACCAGAACTTTGAGATGCGTAAAAACGTCCTTAAGTACGACGAGGTGCTCAACGAGCAGCGCAAGGTGGTCTACGCTACCCGACACGACATCCTTGATGCCGGCGATATTCAGGACAATATTCGCGGCATGATCGATGACACCGTGTCCGCTTATGTCGCTGGCGCTACCGCCACCGGCTATGTGGAGGACTGGGATTTGGACGCGCTGTGGAATGCGCTGGATTCCCTCTACGGCCCCACCATTTCCCATGAGGAGCTGGTGGAAGGCTCCGAATATGGTTCCCCGGGTGAGCTTTCTGCTGAGCAGCTTCGCGACGCCCTGGTGCAGGACGCCAATAATGAGTACGACAAGCTCGAAGAGTCTGTGACCGCCATTGGCGGCGAGCAGCAGATGCGCAATACCGAGCGCATGGTCATCCTGCCTATCATCGACCAGAAGTGGCGCGAGCACCTCTATGAGATGGACTACCTCAAGGAGGGCATCGGCCTGCGCGCGATGGCGCAGCGCGATCCGCTGGTGGAGTACCAGAAGGAGGGTGGCGAGATGTTCAACGCCATGAACGATGGCGTGAAGGAAGAGACCGTCCGCCAGCTGTTTATGCTGCGCAAGCAGTTCAAGCAGCAGGAAGAGGAGCAGGCCGGCGAATCCGCTGCTACCGCTTCCGGCAACGGTGAGGGCACCGTAGAGGCCTAGGCCTCGGCGTCCTTCCTCCAACCCCGCCCCAACCC
>NZ_JAKRNC010000029.1:0-7317 GCF_022347345.1 Corynebacterium sp. ACRPJ | reverse complement strand
GGGCTGGGGACGAAGCGTGGGGTGTTGCTCCACGGCGGTACCCAGGCGACGCGGCCATCGATGCGCACCATGCGGCCGCGCTCGGTGGGGCGGGAGGGGTCGTCTTGGTTGACGGCGTTGTGGTGCGCGCACAAGGTGACCAGATTTTCTTGGTTGGTGGGCCCGCCGGCGGACCAGGCGGTGAGGTGGTGGATTTGGGCGTCGTCGGCAGGCGTATTGCAGCCCGGCCAGGCGCACACGGGATGCTCGGCCGCGGCGAGCATGCGCTGTTTCCACGTGGCCATGCGCTCGGTGCGGTACAGGTTCACCGGGCCGTGCTCCGGGTGCACCAGGCTGACGTAGCCGCGCTGGGCTAAAGCGCGGGCGACGAGCTGCGCGCCGGTCATGCGGGCGCCGTTGGTGAGCTGGAGGGTGATATCGGAGGCGTCGGCAGGCGCGGCGACGATGCGGTCGAGCTGGTCCAGGGTGAGGATGACGTTGGTATGCACGGCCGGCAGCGCGCCGGGGTTGCCCTCGAGGAGGACCTTCTTGGCGGCGGCGAGGGGATCATCTTTGTTGACGGAAGCGAGCACGCCCTTGATATCGGCGATATCGGTGGGATCGGCCGTAATGGAGATGGTGTGGGGTCCGTCGGGGCGGCGGGTATAGCGCACGCCGGGCTCGGGGCGACGGGGCGGATTGAGCTGCTTGAGGAGCTTCTTGGCCACAGAAGGGATGAAGCGGGACTCGGTGCGGCACAGTTCTAGGCGCAGGTCCCAGGCGCGGTTGGTATCGCGCACGCGGCGGGTATAGGACTCGATGCTATCGAGTGTGGCGAGGTCGTGAGCGCGGGTGCGGGCGGCGTCGCGGGCGAGGCGCTGCTTGCGGGTATTGGACGTGCGGCCGAAGTAGACGTGTTGCAGGCGTGCGAGCTGGGCAGCCAGAAGGGGGCTGGCTCCGGCCTCGAGGAGCGAGTCTTCGGTGCAGCCCTGAAATTCGGCGACGAGGTCGACGCCGCGGCGGCATAGCAAGAGAAATTCGGTGTTCACACGGCCGAAGCTAAAGGGGGCTCGAAGGCCGAACAAGCGGTGCGCGGCCGGGGAGGTGGAAATTGTGGATAGGTGGGGGAAAAGGGGGCGTCGGCAAGAGCTATCCACAAGCCGGCCGACGGCCGAGATGCGCGGGGCCGGCGGCGATGGTAAGGGCGGTCTTCTATGCTGGAGGTCATGTCGGAAGCGAAGGAAAGAGTCTCAACGCGGCAGAAGCTGCGGGTGATTGACCGCTCGGTGCTCTCGCGGGTCAACCGCATCCGCTCGCGGTTTGTCTACATCATCCAGGCGACCATTGGCGCGGCGCTCGCGTACTGGGTGGCCGGCGATGTGGTGGGGCACCCGCAGCCGTTCTTTGCGCCGATTTCTGCGGTCATCATTCTGGGGATGTCCGGTGGGGACAGGATGAAAAAGGCGCTGGAGATGTCGATTGGCGGCATCATTGGCGTGGCCGTGGGCGACCTGCTCTTCCAGATAGTGGGCCAAGGGCCGTTCCAGATTTTCTTCATTGTGGGCGCGGGCCTGGTGGTGGGCTCGTTTCTGACCAAGTCGCCGCTGGTGACCAACCAGATTGTCTTTGGCGCGATTTTGATCGCCACGATTTTCCCACCCACGGAGGGCCCGGGCGGCCTGCACCGCGCGATTGACGCGATGATTGGCTCGGGCATTGGCCTGATAACCATTGCGTTGATTCCCAATTCCCCGTTGGTGGAAGCGCGGCGCGAGGTGTCGAAGGTGCTTAAGGTTGCCTCAAGCATTCTTGCCGACGTCACGTATGGCATCCGCCAGCAAGACCCCGCCGTCATCCGCGACGCACGCGAGGCAGTACGCGGTACGCAAAATAGCGTCAATACCCTGCTGAGCGCGGCGCAATCGGGTAGGGAGGCCTCGGAGGTTTCACCGCTGTTGTGGGCCTCGCGGCGCAGCATTCGCTCGCTGGAGCGCATCCTGTTGCCGGTGGATAACGCGGTCCGCGGCGTGCGCGTGCTCTCCCGCCAGGCGCTGGGCCTGACGGAGGACCGCGACAAAGTTTCGGACGAGCAGGTGGAGTTGCTCGATGAGCTTTCTGAAATCATGCTCGCGATTAGTGAGCTCTACGGCCAGGGCAAGAAGCATGGGCACGACGAGGCGATTGAAATTCCGGAACTTGTGCAGCGCCTGCGCATCGTGGGCGGGCGCGCCGGGCTGGACATCATTGATAGGGAAGGCACGCTGTCGGCCTATATGATTCTGGGCCAGACGCGCTCGATCGTGGTGGACATGCTGATGGTGTGCGGGCTCTCGCGCGAGTCGGCCGTGGCGCACCTCGTGCCGACCTCGCAGCACCCGGCCTACCCGCCGGAGGTGTGGGGGCGCGAGGACTAGCGTCCTCGCGCGGAGGCAAGGACCTCGCGCGGGGTTAAGGGCGGACGATCTGGAGGTCGCGCAGGTGGCGGTAGAACGTCACGCGGGTTACCGGGCGCTTGTGGGGGACGGAATCGACGATGACTCGCAGCTGCGGGCCGCCGGCCTGGACGGCGCGGCCGGTGCTGACGGATTCGGGGTCGAGCTGGCCTGGCTTGCGCAGCAGCGAGCGCAGGCGGCCCTGCGACTCGACGGGGGAGGTGGCGCGGGCGGCGAGGATGCCGGGGGCGTCGGTCATCGGGACGAGGCGCGCGCCGAAGGTTTTGGGGGAAGTGGCGGCTAGGGTGTGGTCGTCGATGATGACTTCGCCGGTGAAAGAGCCATTGGAGGCGTCGGAGATGGTGGCGGAGCCGGCGACGGCGAGGCCGGAATCGTTGCGGATAAGCGGCGCAGGGCGGACCGGGGCCGTGCGGGCGAAGTCGAGGGCCTCGGCCGGGGAGGTGGGAATCCCCCAGTTCTGGGCGGCCGCGGACGGGGTGGACGGAGTGGAGGCGGCCGGCGCGGTGGTTGAGGGGGTGGAGGCTGCGGCTGAGGAGACGGGGATGAAGGCGACCTCGGCCCAGAGGCGGTCGGAGCGCATGAGGCGGGTGAGCACGGCCGAGAGGGCGGCGTCGGAGCCGACGACGACGATGCGGGCGGGCTCAGCTAAGTGCGGGGCCTGTGGGGCAGGTTCGGGGGCGCCGAGGTGACGGACGTCGGGTTGCGCGGCAATGTCATCGAGCGAGGGAGTGGGGTCTGTGGGGAGGAGAGGGTTGAGGAAGGCGTCGATAAGCGCGAGCTCTTTGCGGGTAGGGATGGGGGAGAGATCATGGGCGTCGGCAGGCATGGCCACGCCCGGGGCGCCGCAACGGAGGAACAAAAAACGCATGCGGACAATGCTACGCGGGCTTTTTGCGCCGGGAAAGTGTAAAGTTGGAGAGTATTTTGGCTTCAATTATGAGGAAGTGACTAAACAATGGCAGCGATCGTCATTGTCGGCGCCCAGTGGGGCGACGAAGGCAAGGGCAAAGCGACCGACATCCTCGGCGGCAAGGTTGACTACGTGGTCAAGCCGAACGGCGGTAATAACGCCGGCCATACCGTCGTGGTAGGCGGCGAAAAATACGAGCTGAAGCTCCTGCCGGCCGGCATTTTGTCCGAGAACGCCACCCCGGTGCTGGGCAATGGCGTAGTGATCAACCTTGAGGCGCTCTTTGATGAGATTGACGGCCTTGAGGCCCGCGGTGCGAATGCCTCGCGCCTGAAGATTTCCGCCAATGCGCACCTAGTGGCGCCGTACCACCAGACCCTGGACCGCGTGCAGGAGCGCTTCCTGGGCAAGCGCGCTATCGGCACCACCGGCCGCGGCATTGGTCCGACCTACGCCGATAAGGTTGCGCGCATTGGCATCCGCGTGCAGGACATCTTTGATGAGTCCATCCTGCGCCAGAAGGTGGAATCCGCCCTGGATATTAAGAACCAGATGCTGGTGAAGATGTACAACCGCAAGGCCATCGAGGCGGACCAGATTGTGGAGTACTTCCTGAGCTACCGCGATCGCCTGCGCCCGATGGTTATCGACGCCGAGCTGGAGCTCAACCAGGCCCTCGAAGCTGGCAAGCACGTGCTCATGGAGGGTGGCCAAGCCACCATGCTCGACGTGGACCACGGCACCTACCCGTTCGTGACCTCGTCTAACCCGACCGCCGGTGGTGCTTCCGTGGGCTCCGGCATTGGTCCAACGCGCATCAAGACCTCGCTGGGCATTATCAAGGCTTACACCACCCGCGTGGGTGCCGGCCCGTTCCCCACGGAGCTCTTTGATAAGTGGGGCGAGTACCTGCAGACCACCGGTGGTGAGATTGGTGTGAACACCGGCCGCAAGCGCCGTTGTGGTTGGTATGACTCCGTTGTTGCGCGCTATGCCACCCGCGTCAATGGCTTTACCGATTACTTCTTGACCAAGCTGGACGTTCTCACCGGCATCGGCGAGATTCCGATCTGCGTGGCTTACGACGTCGACGGCAAGCGCTACGACGAGCTGCCGCTTACCCAGTCCGAATTCCACCACGCCGAACCCATCTTCGAGACCATGCCGGCCTGGGATGAGGACATCACGGAGTGCTCCACCTTTGAGGAGCTGCCGCAGAAGGCACAGGATTACGTCCTGCGCTTGGAAGAGCTGTCTGGCTGCCGTATCTCCTATATCGGCGTTGGTCCGGGCCGCGACCAGACCATCGTGCGTCACGATGTCATGGAAGACCAGTAAGGATGTAGTCCTTATTAGCCTGGTGTGAGAGCCCCACTCTCTAGCACAGCTGAACTGGCTCTCTGCACGATGCTTCTCCTAGCCCTCCAAGCAGACAACAAAGGTTCCTATCCTCACCCAGCTCTTGGTCTTTCTAAGGAATTGAGCCCTAATTGAGCGAAAGCGCCCGTGTCCCGTCATTGAGACGGAGCACGGGCGCTGTGGTGTTTCAGCGTACCTTAACCGCACACAGGGCCATGGCATGGTGAATTAAGGCGTTCCCTGTTGAACGTAACTATATACTAAGCTAAAGTTAAGATTGCTTTAAGTACAGAGAGTTTTCAGCTTTCGCGGGCCAAATTCCCGCGCACTAAATCACAGGGAGTTACTTCAATGATTATCAAGCTTTTGAGCGGCCTGCTAGCCACGATTATGGGCTTCTTCGGCCTGGGTGCCCCAGCACAGGAGGCTGCGCCGGCACCTGAGCAGGAGCAGGTTGCTGTTGCTGAGCAGGGTAACAACGACGATGTGCAGGCTCTTATCGACGCCGCCCATGCCGAAGCCGGCTACGACTTCATCAGCGTCCGCTATGAAGGCGACACCGCCCATATTGCCCTGAACCCGGAGACCTACAACCCGGACAAGGATGGCGATACTTTTGAGGCAGTTTCCCAGCTCCTGCAGGAGAAGGGCTACCAGGTTACTGCCGTTCTCTAAGGCTTAATTCATTCCAGAATCCGCACTGAGGCCTCGGTAAAGCATCCGCTTGCCGACGCCCGTGCGGATTTTTCTTTGCCCAATTCTTCCTCACTCCCTGTCCGGGGTTCCTAAGTGTGATTGTGATGACCCTAGGCAGAGTTTTCGCTCACACATCCCTTCTTGGAGATGAATGGCAATAGGGTCAATGTTTACGGCATTTCTGGAGCATCGAACGTTTGTACACCCGTAGGAAATGCTCTCCAGTAACACCTGTAACACCAACTTTCTATGGATAATTCCGGAGTGCTGCGAAGAAATTCCGTGCAAATCCCTCTCTCAAATTTGCACCAAATTAGATAAAACGCAGCGTACAGAAGTGTTTACATGGGTCTCGTTAAATCCAATCTTAGTATTGGTTAAGCTAGCGGTTTGGCTCTTTAACCTTAGAATGTGCCTAGTGGGCATCGAACATATGTATTTAACACCAGGTTACCCGTGAAAATAAGTACATCTACCTGTGGTTAAAGAATTAGAAATCCTGCATAACGTGCAGTTTTCTAAAGGTTTCTGGCTGGCGCCTTAAATTTTCCCGTGATATTATCCTGAGAGCACAATAAGAGTTAATCCAGATTCGGGTTCAAAACCCTGATTAACCGCAGTGTGTTCAAGTCTCAATTTCAGGTTCTGCTCAGCGAAAACGCTCGCTGTACAGGAAACGAATGTAAGTATTTGTACCGCTCGAAGAGGAAAGAATGAGTAAATTAAGAAACATATCCCGAGAGGGGTGGATGGTCTTTACCGCAGTGCTTGCTGCAATTGCGGTAATTGCGGCCATGGTTACCGTTCCGGGCGGCAAGGCGGAGGCCGCTGAGCCTACCGATTTCAAGCCGAACACCACTCTTGGTGAAAATACTGGCAAGGCTGCCGAAGATACTTCTTGGGGGCCGTTAGTTTGGGCCGGTGCCCCAATTGAGGGCCAGACTGGTGAAGGCTATCACGGGCATCCCGAGAATAACGTGGGCTGGGGTTGGTGTATGGACGCTAGCTTGGTTATCCCAATGAATAATGGGGTTAAGTATGATCAAGCGGAAGCGTCGAAGCTTGAAATTCCCGAAGAATATCGTGACGGGGCCATTAATGTAGCTAGAAAGCTCAAGGCGGCTACCGCGCGAGGCGACAAGAAGGCGGCTGCGAACTATGCCGTGTACCTAGTGGCGCTAGTGTCTCATACTGGTACGTCCAAAGCTGCTGCTGCTGCGACGATCACCGGTCGTGATCCGTACTATAGTTCGGCAGAGGCAGACGAAAAGAATTATCCAGGATTTACCGGTAATGCAGAAGAGTTTACGCAGCTAACTGGTTACAAAATTGTAAGTGATTATGATCCGGCGAAGTTTGAAAAGGATCCGGGTGTCACAATTCCTGCGCAGCCCCAAGATGCCTTCATTACTATTGTGATTCCTCCGAATAAGAAATCTGGTCCAGCGCAGCCAGTTATGCCAGTTGATCAGCCTGGCCTTCCGAATGACGGCGGTGGACACGACACTCCAGGTACTGACACCCCGGGTACCGATACGCCGGGTACTGACACCCCGGGTACTGACACCCCGGGTACTGACACCCCAGGTACTGACACCCCGGGTACTGACACCCCGGGTACCGATACGCCGGGTACTGACACCCCGGGTACTGACACCCCAGGTACTGACACCCCGGGTACCGATACCCCAGGTACTGACACCCCAGGTACTGACACCCCGGGTACCGATACCCCGGGTACTGACACCCCAGGTACTGACACCCCAGGTACTGACACCCCGGGTACTGACACCCCAGGTACTGACACCCCGGGTACCGATACCCCGGGCACTGACACCCCGGGTACCGATACCCCGGGCACTGACACCCCGGGTACCGATACCCCGGGTACCGACACGCCCGCAGAGCCTGCTCCTGAGA
>NZ_JAKRNC010000028.1:0-7408 GCF_022347345.1 Corynebacterium sp. ACRPJ | reverse complement strand
TTAAGGTGACGGTGCCGGAGGGTACTGCACCGCAGGATGGCAAGGTTGTTGTCAAGGATAAGAATGGCGACAAGGTCGGTGAGGTTGATGTGAAGATCACCGAGCCGAAGAGTGATGTTCCAGACACCTCTAATGCTTCTGTAGTGCCTGACGCTGTGACCGTTGTTGAGGGTCAGGAGGCTAAGCCGTTCGAGGTTGCTAAGAACATTCCTGAGGGTGGCAAGGTTGTTGTTGATGGCTTGCCGGATGGTTTGAGCGTTGATGAATCCACTGGTGAGGTCGCCGGTACTCCAGCCGAGATTTCTGACTGGGGTAAGGATGAGGAAGAGCGCGATGTTGAGGTAACTGTTTCTGTCACCGATAAGGATGGCAAGGAAGTTGCTCAGGGCACCAAGACTGTTACGGTTCAGCGTGATACCGATGGTGATGGTCAGCCGGATGTCACCGACACTGATGATGACAATGATGGTGCTACCGATGCAGAGGAAGCTGAGGCAGGTACCGATCCGAAGGATGCTGATTCCAAGCCTGCTCCGACTGATGAACCTTCTGTAGTGTCTGACACTGAGACCGTTGTTGAGGGTCAGGAGGCTAAGCCGTTCGAGGTTGCTAAGAACATTCCTGAGGGTGGCAAGGTTGTTGTTGATGGCTTGCCGGATGGTTTGAGCGTTGATGAATCCACTGGTGAGGTCGCCGGTACTCCAGCCGAGATTTCTGACTGGGGTAAGGATGAGGAAGAGCGCGATGTTGAGGTAACTGTTTCTGTCACCGATAAGGATGGCAAGGAAGTTGCTCAGGGCACCAAGACTGTTACGGTTCAGCGTGATACCGATGGTGATGGTCAGCCGGATGTCACCGACACTGATGATGACAATGATGGTGCTACCGATGCAGAAGAAGCTGAGGCGGGTACCGATCCGAAGGATGCAAATTCCAAGCCGGAAGCCAAGCCTGGTGATGACCAGGGTGCAACCTCCGTCGATAAGTCCGGAGTAAAGGACGTCAAGCCTTCGGGTGAAGACCAGAACACCGGCATCAAGGTGACCAACCCGGATGAGGGTACGAAGGTTTCTGCCACGGATAAGAATGGCAAGGATGTTCCTGCCAAGATTGATGACAACGGCAACGTCGTTGTTACTCCGGGTGAGGATGTCGAAGGTCCGATTACCGTAGTCATCGAGGACGAAGACCTTGACGGCGGCAAGACTGAGATTGAGGTTGGCGTTAAGGACGAAGAGCCGGGCAACCAGGGCGGTTCTTCCAACGTGCCTGGCGGCTCCAGCATCCCGTCTGGTTCTTCCAATGTTGATTGGAAGCGCTGTGCACCGGCTGCTGCCGGCGTTGGCTTGCCGCTGCTGTTCCTGCTGCCAATTGGTCTGGCTTCGCAGATGAATATCCCGGGCTTCTCCCCGCTGGTAAAGCAGGTCTCTGCTCAGATTGATGGTATTAACCGTCAGTTGGGTCAGCAGAATGTTGCACTGCAGAAGCAGCTGGGTATCTACAATGGCCCGCTTGCAAAGCAGGCTAACCAGGTTAACCTGATGCTGAAGAAGGTTAGCCCGGAGGCTGGCCGCATTGGTGGCGGAGTTGCTCTTGCTGCAGCTGGCGCACTTGCGCTGGGATTGCTTATCAACTCCTGTGCTCCAGGCGCTGGTTCCTCTAGCTCCTCCAAGTAATCGTGGGAGTGGGGCTGCTTAAGGTCCTGCACCTGTGCGCTATGGGAAGGGCGTAATCTTCCCAACCTTCTAGGGAACGGGAATGGCCGTTGGCCCAGTTGAATCCTTTAGGATCGCTGGTGCTAACGGCCATTCTTTGTGTTTTGCTAGCTAAACGTTTGGTGCTTTCGAGCAGACAAACTAGCTGAACCGCTACGTTCTTTGAAACGGTACATTTATTGAGAGCTTCGTGTCCTGGGGGAGTTTTTCTCAGTACTTTGCGGAAGTAGATAGTTGCTCGGTTGGTTTTAGGAATGACTGGGTTAGCTGTGTAGGGGGTAGCCCGGATCTTGCCATAGTATGGTTTGCTGAATGATCGGAGGAATAGTTTCTTGGCCCTGTGGCTCCAAGGGAGTTGTAAGTTGCGCATTGGATAGCCGGAGGGGGAGAGGAAGCGATGCTGCTTGCTAGTATTAACACAGTCTTTTGATTGTGAAGTCTGGTGCGGCCGGTAACATGCGTCAGATCTGGACGCTGGCCGGTATGAAGGGCATGGTTGTGAACTCGCACGGTGATTACATCACCCGTCCGATTAAGACCTCCTTCCGTGAAGGCCTGTCCGTGCTGGAGTACTTCAATAACTCCCACGGTTCCCGTAAGGGTCTGGCCGATACTGCGCTGCGTACCGCTGATTCCGGCTACCTCACCCGTCGTCTGGTGGACGTGACCTAGGACGTCATCGTTCGCGAAGAGGACTGTGGCACCCGCCAGGGTGTTCGCGTTCCAATCGGCGAGATCGTGGCCGAGGCCGTCGGCATCGTGGCTGCACAGTCCATTGGTGAGCCGGGTACCCAGCTGACCATGCGTACGTTCCACCAGGGTGGTGTCGGTGGCGATATTACCGGCGGTCTGCCGCGTGTTCAGGAGCTCTTCGAGGCTCGTAACCCGAAGAACCGCCTGTGTACCGTACGCAGGATGTGGCTATCCACGATAAGCACATTGAGATCATCATCCGCCAGATGCTGCGCCGCGGCACCGTCATCGATGCCGGTACCACGGACCTGCTGCCGGGTAACCTTATCGACCTCTCTGAGGCTAAGCAGCTCAACGCTGCCCAGGTCGCAGAGGGCGGGGAGCCGGCTCAGCTGCGTTCGGAGATTATGGGTATTACTAAGGCTTCCTTGGCTACTGAGTCCTGGTTGTCTGCTGCATCGTTCCAGGAGACCACTCGCGTGCTTACCGACGCCGCTATTAATAAGCGCTCCGATAAGCTCATCGGTCTCAAGGAGAACGTCATCATTGGTAAGTTGATCCCGGCTGGTACCGGTATTTCCCGTTACCGCAATATCTCCGTTAAGCCGACCGAGGCTGCGCGCAACGCTGCATACTCGATTCCGACTTATGGCGATTCCATCTACGGCGATGACGGCTTTGGTGAGTTCACTGGTGCTTCCGTCCCGCTGGATGAGGACTTCACCTTCTAGGTAGAAGCGAGGGCAGCAACGCCGTAAGTGCTGCACGAAAAGAAGCGTGTCTGGACCCCCAGACACGCTTTTTTCATGCGCAAAAATCGCCGATAGCTAAGAGGAAGTGTATTGATTTCCAAGAAAAATATTTAGCTGATTTATCACCAGCTTAAGGTAGCCAAAAATCCAAAGGGCCACTGACTAGGTAAATCTTCCAACCTCGCGACATATATACCATGTTAACCATTTATAAAAATAAAGTTAAATAATGGTATCGGTTGTATTGTTCAGCTAATTTCAATAATATTACAGCTTGAGAACAGTTCGGATTCAGCTAAAAGTCAGTTGTTCATACGCCCAGGCAAAGAGTGAGGTCATACTCCTGTTCTCTGTGTTCCCTAATTTTTCATAAGGAAGGCCTTTTCATGGAAATGAAGAGTTTTAATCGCGCTGCTCGCCGTCGTGGTACCACGATCGCTGCTGCTGCGCTTTCGGTCGCACTTGTGGCGCCGTTTGTTCATCCAGTTGTCGCCCCACAGTCTGCAGCAGCCGCGCAGGCTCAGACCTCCGGCACGGTTGCTGCTACTCCGGTTACGGATCCGACCAAGATTATCGAAGCGGATGGCATCGCGAACGGTTATGTCACGAAGATAATCGATATGACGAACGCTTTCGCAACGCTGTCTGGTTCCGTCGGCCTGAAAGAAACCAGTGCGTCGAGTTCCCTCGATGGAACCATGGGTATCAATGACGCCACGGTGTACATGCAGTTCAAGGATGTTGACGGCACGATTTCCCCGATCTACACCACGAAGTCCCACCAGCTTGGCGGCGATGCCGGTACGTACGTTTTCGATCTTCGTGCGAAGGATGAGGATGGCAATGTGCTTTCCCACCCGGACAGCAAGGCCCCGGACGGCGAGTACTCCTTCGTCGATGCTAACGGTAAGCCGCACATCTTCCGCGCTGCGCGCGGGCAGCAATACCGCCTTTGGGTCGATTCGCCGCTGAAGAATGAGGAAACCGGCAACGACCTGGGGTACGTTCGCCAGGCTGGTGGCGGCGTCCCAGGCGCTTGGGTAGCTGCCGTCACTGCGGAAACCAGAAACGGTGCGTTCCACCTTAGGGACACCAACATGCAGCGCACGGGTGTGTTCTTGGAGGAGCGTGCGCCGAGCGTTGACGAGAAGTCGTACATGGTGAGCCCGGAATTCTCCATGGACGAGGAAGGCTGGCACAAGCCTGGCCTTGGCGCGGATGTACCGCGTTATTCCTACTTCGGTCGTGTCTGGTCCGACGCGGAAGGTGGTCCGGACCGTAACGAGACCGGTCCTCTGTACGAGTGGGATGGCGATCAGCCGATCGAGGGTGCGAAGGTCTATGCTTCTGTTCTCTCTGACGAAGGCATCGCGGAATACGACAGACTAGCAATCGCCGATAAGCCGTACCGCGAGCAGGCGGCCGCCACCAAGGCCATGATCGAAAACATGCGCGCGAACGGCAAGGAGCCGATCCTCAAGACCGTCGGTGCCGAAACCGATGCGGAAGGCCGCTACACCATCCGTATGGGTGAGGATATCGGCGACCGCATCAAGAATTACACCTACATCTGGGCGGAGAACGACGGCAAGGTCCTGAACTCCTTCAGTGGCTTCCCGACGCCCGTCTTCCAGAAGGTAAACGCTAATTCGGGTGAGAACCCGAACTGGGGTGGTGATGTCGGTATCCCGAGTCACGCCAAGCACCGTTGGTACAACATCAACTTCGCTGAGGTGCAGGCCGATATCGCACATTTGGATATCTGGAATTACGATTCCTACCTCAATCCGGCAGACCTTCCAGAAGGCATCAATAACCTTGAGCCGGCGAAAATCAAGTTGACGGGCGAGTTGCCGTTCTCTGGTGATAACAAGATCCGTTGGATCGGTCCGGACGGCGAGCAGATTGGCACGGACTGCCCTGTTGGTACGCTGGCTGATGCTGAGAATTGCTCGCTTCCGCCGAAGTCCTTCAATAACCCGGGAACTTACGTAGCGCAGCTTGTGAACGCATATGACGTAGTAGTCGCTCAGGACTCTTTTACTGCAGTCGAACGCGCTCGAAACAACGGCGATTTCGAGCCAGTTTACGAAGACACGACGGCTCCGATCGGTGAGAAGAGGACTGTTGCTCCGCCGGAGGATAGAGATGAAGATCTTCCAGAGGGCACCACTTTTGAGAAGGTAGGCCAAGTCACTGACCCAGAAGGTAATAAGGTCGACTTCCCGGAGTGGATTACCGTCAATGAGGATGGTTCGATCGACGTAGAACCACCGGCAGATGCCAAGACCGGTGACTATACCGTGCCGGTTCTTGTGACTTATCCAGACGGTTCTCGTGAGACGATTGAGGCGACGGTTAAGGTAGCTGACCCGGAAAAGACCAACGGTCAGATCGATCCCGCTTATAAGGAGACGGCTGTTAAGCCTGGCCAGTCGGTGGACATCAAGAAGCCGACCTTTACCGATAATGATGGTAAAGAAACCACTGCTCCCGAAGGAACGACGTTCGAAAAGGGAGAAGGCGCTCCCGATGGAGTGACCGTAAACGAGGATGGCTCCATTAAGTTCGAGGCGCCGAAGGATGCCCAACCAGGTGACGTCATCGAAATTCCGGTGAAGGTCACCTACCCGGATGAGTCGGTCGATACGCCAAAGGCTAAGGTCGTAATCACTGAATCCGACAAGATCAATGTGGACGCTATCCCGGATACCAAGGTTCAGCTTGGCGAGACGGTGTCTATCCCGGTTAAGTCCACTGAGGGCTCTGAGGTTTCGGTAACCGGTTTGCCGGGCTTCCTGAAGTACATCCCGAAGACCAACGTTATTGAGGGTGAGGTTCCTGCTGATGCTGAGCTGACTTCCCACGATGTTGAGGTGAAGGCGTCTAAGGATGGCCAGGAAGATTCGGATAAGTTCAAACTCACCATTGTTACTTCAATAATCACTGATAGTGATGGTGACGGCGTGTCTGATGAGCAGGAGAAGGAGGATGGTACCGATCCGAAGAAGAAGGACACCGATGGTGATGGCCTGACCGATGGTGAGGAAAAGGAGCACGGTACCGAACCGAAGAATCCTGACACCGATGGTGATGGAATTACCGACGGCGATGAAGTAAATCGCGAGGATGAGAACGGTAATCCTGCTCCTACTGATCCGAAGAATCCTGACACCGATGGTGATGGCCTGACTGACGGTGAGGAAAAGGAGATCGGTACGGATCCGACCAAGCCGGATACCGATGGTGACGGCCTGACCGATAAGGAAGAGGTCGACGGTTCCAAGAACCCGGAAAAGGACAACAAGTTCGACGAGGACGGCGCTCCTGGTAACACCGATCCGAACAACCCGGATACCGATGGTGACGGCCTGACCGATGGCACCGAAACCGAGATCGGGACCGACCCGAATAACCCGGACACCGACGGCGATGGTCACAACGACGGCGAAGAGATCAAGAACGATAAGGATCCGAAGGATCCGAATTCCTTCCCGGGTGATGACACTGACACCGATGGTGACGGTGTCCCGGATGTCCAGGAAGAGAAGGACGGTACTGATCCGAACAACCCGGATACCGATGGTGACGGCCTGACCGATGGTGAGGAAAAGGAGCACGGTACCGAACCGAAGAATCCTGACACCGATGGTGACGGCGTCAACGATGGTGACGAGGTCAAGGTCGGTACGGATCCGAAGAACCCGGACACCGATGGTGACGGCCTGACTGACGGTGAAGAGAAGGAAAAAGGCACCAATCCGCTGAAGCCGGATACCGATGGTGACGGCCTGACCGATAAGGAAGAGGTCGACGGTTCCAAGAACCCGGAAAAGGACAACAAGTTCGACGAGGACGGCGCTCCTGGTAACACCGATCCGACCAACCCGGATACCGATGGTGACGGCCTGTCTGACCGCACCGAGATCGAAATCGGCACTGATCCGAATAATCCAGACACCGACGGCGACGGCATCAATGACGGTGACGAGGTCAAGGGTGGCACCGACCCGCTCGATCCAAATGACCCAGGCAAGACTGATGGTCAGGAGCAGAAGCCTTCCATCGATGATGTCACTGAGGGTGACAAGGAGATCTCTGGCGAGGGTAAGCCTGGCTCTGAGGTTGAGGTCACCATCGTTGACAAGGATGGTAATGAAAAGGGTAAGACCACTGTGACTGTCGGTGATGACGGCAAGTGGACTGCTAAGCCTGGTGTTGACCTGAAGGAAGGTGACAAGATTACTG
>NZ_JAKRNC010000027.1:0-8005 GCF_022347345.1 Corynebacterium sp. ACRPJ | reverse complement strand
CATTCAAACCCCTAGTAATCGAGGCTTGCAGCATGCCGCGAACCAGGTCATTGGCATCCGTTGTGGACGTGCCTAGGTCGTCAATCAGTTTCGCGATTTCAGGGTTAGCAAGAAGCTTCTTCTCAATCGCATCAATCTTGGCCTTATCGGCCGGATCTCGTCTCGCCACAGTAGTCATTCTGGCTTATCTCCTTATGCGGGATCGGTTCCCACACACAAACCATCAGACACTCTCAAGGCAAAGGCAGATCACCTCTTACAACCCGTAAGCCTAACGTGCCTGATCTGCGCCCAGACTTGGTCGAGCGTGAGTTCAAAGCCCCCGGCCCGAACAAACTGTGGGTGGCTGACATTACGTATGTGCGCACGAAGAAAGGCTTTGTGTATGCCGCGTTTGTCACCGACGTTTACTCCCGACGGATCGTTGGGTGGGCGTTATCAGACTCCATGCGCACCGAGGCGTTGCCGCTGCAAGCTCTTAATCAGGCGATCGTGTGTGCTGAGGAAACAACAGGTCTCATTCACCATTCGGATCACGGCTCGCAGTACGTCAGCGTGGTCTACAACGAGCGCCTTGCCCAGCACGGGATTGCCGCTTCCACCGGAACTGTCGGGGATTCTTATGACAATGCTCTGGCTGAAAACGTTAACGGCTCCTACAAGAACGAGCTGATCCATACTCGCAGGTGGGATGATGTTGTCGAGGTAGAAATCGCGACGTTCGAGTGGGTGTCATGGTGGAACGAGATGAGGCTTCACCAAAGCTTGGGATACCGAACCCCAGTCGAAGTGGAAACCGATTTTTGGAAGCAGAACCCGCCGCAAGAAATAATAGAAATCAAGGCAAATGCCTAGGAACAAAACTCGGGGCACTTCAGACTGCAATTCCGAGCGCTGGGCCGCGCGACGCGTCACGTCTTTGCCACAGACTCTGACGAACAGTCCACCGAGGGTGATATTTCCAATTATCAGGCGCTGACCACCGCCCTTGCCGCCACCGTGGGAGTGGGAAATATCGTGGGCGTGGCCACCGCGTTGTCGATCGGCGGCCCTGGCGCACTGGTATGGATCTGGATTACCGGCCTTGTGGGCATGGCGTCCAAGTACACCGAGGCCTACCTGGGTGTGCGTTTTCGCACCACGGATTCCAAGGGCGAGATGTCCGGCGGGCCGCAGCAATACCTAAAGCGTGGCATCCCCGGACCACTCGGATCGGTACTCGCAGTATTCTTTGCCATCTTTGCAATTTGCGCCTCCTTTGGCATCGGCAACCTCGCCCAAGCCAATGCTGTGGCCACCAATATGGAATCAACCTTCGGTATCGCCCCAGCGGCCACCGGTGCAATCCTCTTCGTCTTGGTGGGATCCGTACTCCTCGGCGGAATCCACGCCATCGGGCGCATTACCGCCGCCTTCGTACCGTTGATGATCATCGTCTACGTCCTGGGCGGGCTCTATGTAATCTTCTCGCATGCCGCGGAGATTCCCGCCGCCTTTGCGATGATTTTCAGCGATGCCTTCACCGGCACCGCCGCCGGCGGTGGATTCGTAGGCTCCACCATCATGATGGCTATTCAATACGGTGTTGCCCGCGGCATCTTCTCCAATGAGTCCGGCATGGGCTCCGCCGCCATCGCCGCCGCGGCTGCCAAGACCCCGCACCCAGCGCGCCAGGGGTTGGTATCGATGACGCAGACCTTCATTGACACCATCATCGTGGTAACCATCACTGGCTTGGTCATTGTTGTGGGCGGTACCTGGGATATGGGCCGCGACGAGGCTGGAATCATGACAGCCGAGGCCTTTTCTCGCGTACTCCCAGGTGACTGGGGCGGCACCATCGTTTCGCTCTCCATTATTTTCTTCGCCTTTTCCACCATCATGGCCTGGGCATATTACGGCGAGCGTTCCCTGGAGTCCCTCTGCGGCCGCAAGGCCTCTATCCCCTACCGCATGTTTTTCGCCTGCCTCCTCTTCGTCGGCTCCGTCTCGGAGCTCGAGCTCGCTTGGACCTTCTCGGACCTGGCCAATGGCCTCATCGCCATCCCGAACCTCATTGGCCTGCTCCTGCTCTCCGGCCTCGTGGCCCGCGAGACCAAGGCCTACCTAGCCTTTGACCCCAAGCTCAATAAGCCAGTCGATGAGGTGCGCGCGTTCGTAGAGTCCCAGGGGATGGACTGGAAGTAACATAGGCCGCATGCCTCAGTTCCTCGTCGTGGGTGCTGGCGCTGCGCTCGGCGCGGTAGCCAGGTACCTCCTCTCCGCCGCGCTCGGCGGCGGCATGCTCCCGCTGCTCCTTATCAATATCCTCGGCAGTGTCCTCATGGGCTACTTCCGCCCCGGCCCCTTTTGGGGCACCGGCGTGCTCGGCGGTTTCACCAGCTTCGCTACCTTCGCTTTCCTAACCTCCGAGGCCCATTGGGCCGTCGCCCTGGCCTATGTCCTAGCCACCATCGTTGGCTGCGTGGGCGGCTACTTGGCAGGTGACAAGCTGCGATGAATCTTCTCTGCGTCCTTATCGGCGGCTTCATCGGCGGCAGCCTGCGCTATGGCTTTACCCGGCTTGTCCCCGCCCGCTACTGCACTTTCGTGGCGAATATTTTGGGCTCTCTAGCCCTTGGCCTGGCCTATGGTTTCGCCCAGCTTGCCGACGCCCCCCTTCTCCACCCCTTCCTCGCCCTCGGCCTCGCCGGCGGCCTATCCACTTGGTCCACATTGGCGAAGGAACTGGGTGAGATGATCAAACGCAAACAGTGGTGGCGACTGTGCAAATACCTCTTCTGGACCATCGGACTCGGCATCGTTCTAGCCTGGCGCGGCACCATCTGGGCGGCCCGCATTTATCACGGCATATAAGCAAAATGGTCTCATTCTCCGCGCGGAGAATGAGACCATTAGCTGTATACCTAGTCTGCGATTGCCTCCAATGGCGGCGTCTTTGCCGCACGGTTCGACGGCCAGACGGCCGCGATAATGCCGACGATAGCCGAGCCTACGAGCATAATGAGCACCATCGCCCACGGAATCTGCGCGGAGTCCAATCCCTCATCACCGAGGATCTCGATGAAGGACCAGCCCAAGCCGAGGCCGATAAGGATGCCCATCACCGCGCCGAAGAGCGCAATCTGCACCGATTCAAGAGTGATCATCGTACGGATCTGGCGGCGCTGCGTACCCACGGCACGCAACATACCAATCTCCTGGCGTCGCTCAATAACACCCAGGGTCAAGGTATTGACAATTCCCAGCACGGCGATAATCACTGCAAGGGCAAGCAGACCATACAAGATGGAAAGCATCTGGTCGATGAACCCGGCGGCTTGGCCCGCATACTCCTCGCCAGAATTAACCTGAACCACGACCAAATCCTTGACCGAGTCCTCTAGGTTGTGGCGCAGTTCTTCCTTGTCATAGCCTTCCTGGCCCAAGACGCCCACCATTTGGACGGTAAAGGACTTCTTTGGTGCGACCTTTTCGGCCACATCCTGCGAAAGCACCATATTCTGGACCACATCGGTGGGCTTAAAGGTACCGACCAGCTTGGCCTCGGCCTTCTTGTCCTTTTCCGCAGAAGTAACCTTGTAGGTCTCTCCTACCTTCCAGCCGTGTTCCTTGGCAAAATCTTCGGTAGCAATGAAGCCCTTCTCCAAGTTGGCATCGCCCTCGACCATGTCGAGCGCAATCATCGACGACGGATCTCCATCCGCAGTCGTCGTTTGCTGGAATTCTGGACCATAATCCATCGATGCCTGACCATCGACGGTCACCGGAGCCATACCGACGGTAATCACCTTATCGACGCCCTCGGCCTCCGCCGCGCGCTTACCCGTATCCTTCGGCGTCGGGAATTCACCGGAGCTAGGACCGGAAAGCAGGTAATCAGAAGTGATGTTCTGCTCCACGGTATCGGCCACAGAAGACTTCATCGTTGCACCAAGCATGCCAATAGCGGTTACTAGGGCCACGCCCAAAGTTAGCGCGAAGGCAGTGGCGGCGGTGCGGCGCGGATTGCGTCGCGAGTTAGTCGCCGCCAGTGAACCAATAGCGCCAAACGGTGCACCGATTGCCTTGCCCACCGTCGGCACCAGAGGCAGCGACAAAGCAGGGCCGGCCAGGAAGAATCCGACGATGACGCCGAACGCGCCAACGCCGACGAGGATGGCGCGGACGCTGGTTTCGCCGTCGGAAAGCACGCCTGCCAACGCCGCAACAATACCCACCAGCAAGATAGTGGCACCGAAAATCGTGCGTACCTTCAGGGAAGTTCCGGAAGCAGATTCGGTAGTGCGCATTGCCTCCACCGGCTGTACGCGGCCCGCGCGCCGTGCCGGCGCCCACGCGGATACAACCGTCACGATGGTGCCCAAAATAATTGGAACTACGATGGCCGAAACGCTCAGGCCCAAGCCGCCATCGAGTGACATTCCCTGCGCGCTCATGACTGCCTTAATGATTGCGACCAAACCCATACCCGCAATCACGCCAACAATGGAGCCCAGAACGCCAACAATGGCGGACTCCACCACCACCGAGTTTGTAATCTGGCGACGGGAAGCACCCAGCGCACGCAAGAGAGCGAACTCCTTCGTTCGCTGCGCGACAATCATCGAGAAAGTATTCGCAATGATGAAGGTGCCTACCAGCAGCGCAATCAGGCCGAAGGCGATGAGGAAGTAATTGATGAACTTCAAGGCAGAAGACATCATCTCCGAGGTCTCCTCAGCCAGGCGCTCACCCGACTCCGCCTTGACTTCATACTTCTCGTTCAGGTGGTCCACCAAGGCATTCGCATCCACTCCATCGGCTGCAGAAACCTTGAGCTGGCTCGGCTCGCCGTAGCGCTCCAGGTAATCCTTTTCAGCCATGCTCAGCACGATGCTCTCGCCCTGGTCTACCGCGGGCTCCGAGATGCCAGAGACGGTGACTTCATCCTGCTCATCGGGGTGAACCACAGTCAGCTTCTGGCCCACGGAAATGTCGTACTTGTCGGCCGCGGAAGAGTTGATGAGGACCTCGTCCTTACCGCTAGGCTCCTCGCCCTCCTTCAACTTATCGGCGCCACCAACGACCTGGTCTTCCGGGTAGAACGGAACAACACTGGCCGTGCCGCCCTGGGTTTGAAAGGCCTCCGAGTTCTCATCGGCCGCGACAACGGTCTCCGAATCCGCGATATTGATGTTCTTGACATCCTTATCGTCGGCCAACTTCTGGCGCAGCTTGTCATCCAGTTTCGCGCCATTGTCGTCTTTTTGGCTCACCACTGCATCCACGCCGCGGAACTGATTATCCACAGCGGAGTCAAACGTCGACTTCAGCGAATTGGTAAACATAAACGAGCCGGCAATAAACGCGGTGCCCAAAACCACCGCGAGAATCGTCAGCCCAAGGCGCAGTTTATGCGCCACGATATTGCGCAGAGACACTCTACGCATTGCGTTTCCGCGTGCCATTTAGCCCTCAATCTCCGCCATTACCTGGTGAATGGCCTCCATCGTCGGATTGTGCAACTCATTCACAAGCTTGCCGTCAGCAAGGAAAACCACCCGGTCCGCATACGAGGCGGCCTTGGCATCGTGTGTCACGATGACCACTGTTTGGTCGTCCTTATCCACCGCGGTTCGCAAAATGTCGAGCACCTCGGCCGAAGAATTCGAATCCAGGTTGCCCGTTGGCTCATCGCCGAAGATGATTTCCGGCCGAGAAACCAATGCACGAGCACAGGCCACGCGCTGCTGCTGTCCGCCAGACAATTCAGCTGGGCGGTGTTCCAGGCGCTCTGCTAGGCCGAGGCGGCTAGTGACCTCCTCAAACCACTGCTTATCGACGCCCTTACCCGCAATATCCGTAGGCAGCGTAATGTTTTCCGCCGCAGTCAGCGTGGGCACAAGGTTAAAGGACTGGAAAATAAAGCCCAGCCGGTCACGACGCAAGGCCGTAATGTTTTTGTCATTGAGCGCCGACATATCGGTATCACCGATAAATGCTGATCCGGAGGTCGCTGAATCGAGACCAGCCATGGTGTGCATCAGCGTCGACTTACCGGAACCCGATGGGCCCATGATCGCCGTGAATTCGTTCTTGCCGAATTCAATGGATACATGATCAAGAGCGACGACAGCTGTGTCATCGCTTCCGTATTGCTTAAACAAGTCAACGGCGCGAGCCGCAGCATTAGTCATGAGACAAATTCTCCTTGTAAATGGGAAATTACCTATTTAAGTCTAGCGACCGTGGCCCCCGGCCGACATCATCCCTGAGGAGGAAAACGGCATACGAGAGCCCGGCACCACCGTTCTCGTGGGTCACACACTGCGGGCTCCGGCCTACTCCCTAGCCCTCCTTTCGCTGTGTTCGTTGTTGTTGGTGTGTGAGGTATTGGGCCCAGGTGTGGTTCCAGTGGGTGTGGTGGGTGGCTAATGGTCCCGTGGGGTGGTCTAGTTGGTAGGTGCCATCGCGGTGGAGCCAGGCGATGGTTCCGGTAATGGGGTCGAGGATGTAATGGACTCTGCGGTCGGTTTTGATGTTGTGGTGGTGTTGGCAGAGGTTTACTAAATTATCTGGGCTGGTAGGCCCGCCAAGGTGGTATTCGATGCGGTGGTCAAGTTGGCACCGGGTGGCGGGGACGGTGCAGCCGGGCCAGCGGCAGGTAGCGTCTCTGCCTTGGGTGTAGGCGCGGATGTCGGTGGTAGGGGTATAAGAGTCTGTCTCGTCGGCGTTGAGTCGGCGGATGAAGGTGTTGTCTGTGGGGGCGTGGTTGAGGTTTATCCATCCGGCACCGGGGTGGAAGACCAGGTTGGTCTCGGGGTTGGTGGTAAACGTGTTGATGGCAACGCTGGTGTGGGTGTCTTCGAGTATGAGGTCGATGAGTCCTTGTGCGGCAGTGGTTGCGGTCTGGTTGGTGTAGGCGTCGATGTGGCGGGCGATGATGGTGGCGGTGGCGCTATCGCAGGTAAGCGTTAGTGTGGTGGTGTTATCCGGGTTGTAGTTGATGCGCAGTCGTGGTTCGGGTTGTTGTTCTTTGTCTTCGGGGCGCAGGTGGGTGTCGATGAAGGTGCGGATAAACCGGCGCAGATCCGCATCGGTGGGGACTGTTTCGTTGGGTGTGGTGGGGGTGAGGAAGTCTGCGAGTGCGGCGTCGATGGCTTCGAGGTGGTCTGGATTGTTGTCTAGGCGGTTGAGTTCGCGGTCGATGATGCGCAGTTTAGTCAGGTCGAGTATCCAGTGCTGGCCTTGGACTTCGGTAACGAGGGGTAGTTGCCGCATGCGGAAGTGAGCGCGCAGGAAGCCTAGGAGCTTGTGGTAGGAGATGCCGAGGTCTTTGGCGAGGCTGGTGAGGCTGAGGTCAACATCCTCGTCTAGTTGGGGGAGGATGGCGCGGTAGAGGAACCAGGAGGTTTTGCGTGTGTAGGTGCCGGCTTTGCCGATGTGGTTTCCGGGTGCGTTGGTGGTGTAGAACGCTTCCGGCACATCACTATCGTCTAGGGCCTCGGTGTCGGGGTGGTCACCTATGAGGAGGGTGTCTGGATAGTCGAGGCTGGTAACTGGTTCGGGTGGGGTGAGTGTGGCAGTCATGGACGAGGCACTCCAGAAGAAAAGAACAGGGTTCGTATGTATTTTCTAACGAATGCCTTTATAGTATCCCGACTGGTGGACATGTGACCCCGGTGGGGGTGTTTATGTTCGAATAGGCTCCCCTAAAACCGCAGGGATCCCCAGAGTCGCGCCACGACCAGCAACGGGGGTAAAAGCAAAGGTTTAGGGTTCGTCGCCTACTACACCCCGGCGGCACGCGGCTCGCTACGTGTTCCGTCGCGTGATGCTTGCTCCCCGCAAAACGTGAAAGAAGGGAAGAGGACGGTGGTTGTTCCGTTCTCTTCCCTTCTTTTGGGTTATTAAATTATCTATTGTTGTTTGGTGTCGGCGGTGACTTACTCTCCCACAACCTCCCGGTTGCAGTACCATCAGCGTGTGCAGGCTTAGCTTCCGGGTTCGGAATGGGACCGGG
>NZ_JAKRNC010000026.1:0-8744 GCF_022347345.1 Corynebacterium sp. ACRPJ | reverse complement strand
CTTCTTTTCAATCGCATCAATCTTGGCCTTATCGGCCGGATCTCGTCTCGCCACAGTAGTCATTCTGGCTTATCTCCTTATGCGGGATCGGTTCCCACACACAAACCATCAGACACTCTCAATCATCCTCGATGCCCCGTCTGCGGCAGGGCATGCACGAAACACGGAAAAACGAGTGCTGGGCGCCAACGATGGCGATGCCGCACCTGCAAGGCCACCTTCACCCGCGTGAATAACGATGCCGTGCAAGCCAAATGGTTCCGCCTGTTCATTTCCTGGCTCACCTCCAGCAACAGCCTGGAAGAAACGGCTAAAACCTGCGGTGTTTCACCACGAACTTTGCAACGACGCTTCACACCGTTCTGGCTTATCCAACCACCCCGAAGCGTTGATAGGCAGCGAATCTACGACCAAATCTTCATCGACGGCACCTACTTCAACACCAAATGCCTTGTTGTAGCTGCCGACTCCAGCCATGTCATCAATTGGTTCTGGTGCACGAAAGAATCCTCCTGGTCCTACATGCGCCTGCTCGACCCGCTAGCCCCACCACAATTGGTTACCTGCGATGGCGATGCCGGAGGGCTTAAAGCACTACACCAGCTGTGGCCTCATACCCCGGTTCAACGCTGCATTGTCCACGTCAAACGCAATATTCAACGCGCCACCGGCCTTTATCCCACTTCCGCTATGGGCAAAGCATTACAACGACTTTCCTTTGAACTACTCGCCGTTGACAACCTGGATAAAGCAGCCGAATGGACCGTAAAACTACAACAGTTCGGCACCGTATTTAGCACCCAGCTCAAAGCCAGAACCTACGTCAAAGACGTCCCCTTCGACCAGATTCCAAAAGCCAAACGCCGCAACAAAAAATGGTGGTACACCCACTACACCCACCGCGGAATCTACTTGCAGCTAAAGAAAATGAGCCAACAAGGCCACCTCTTTGCCTACCTCACCAAAGCTAAACAAGACCAACGATTGGAACGCACGACCAACAAGCTAGAAGGCGGGGTGAACTCACAAATAAAGAACCTCATGCACGCCCACCGAGGACTGCACGACGAACAACAACGCATCGCCTGCGACTGGTGGCTATACCTCCACACGCAACTGCCTGACGACCCTGTAGAGATCGCCAGGCAGCAAAACTGGGGCCAGGACGCACTCGCCAAAGCACAAACCCTAGCCAACCAAGAAAAACAAGCCACCAGCGGCCACGAAGACGGCCGACCAGCAACCTACGACAGTGCCATCGACACTGCCTACAACCACTCTATGGGAATACGCAAAGGCCACATACGCTAAACCCCACCAACACAAAATGTCGTTTAGCCCGACACGCCGCAAAACAACACATTCTGTCGTTTAGGCCGTCGTTTAGGCCTTAACCCTGTCGTGGCGTTGTCGTGGGTATATGAAAGAGCCCCTTTCCGATTTCTCGAAAAGGGGCTCTGACCTTGTGCGGCCTGAGGGGATCGAACCCCCGACCTATTGGGTGTAAACCAATTGCTCTTCCAGCTGAGCTAAAGCCGCATGCGCTCTTGCGCTGTTAGAAACAGTAGCGCAGGTTGCTAAAGCAACACAAATCGGCAGGTAAAGCCCTACTTCTTGGTGTAGCCGCGCTGCACCAAGCACGAGCCTTGCCACTCGCCTAGGCGCTCCGCCTTGGTCTGCACTAGGCCTGCCAGCTGAGCGGACTCAGAGATGAGCCCAGGCTCTACGGTTCCTGGCTTGCCGGCACCTGGGGTAAGCAGCCAGACTGCACCGTTATCGGCCAGCGGGCGGCTCGCGTCCACCAGTCCATCCACAAGGTCGCCGTCTTCTTCGCGCCACCAAAGAAGGACTACATCGCACAGCTCGTCATTTTCTTCTTCCAAGAAGTCATCGCCGAGCACGGCCTCGATCGATTCAGAGATTGCGGTATCGCAATCCTCGTCCCAACCAAGCTCCAGGGCGATTTGCCCTTCCTTGATTCCGAGCTTGACTGCAGCGTCAGCCACTATGCATTTCCTTCCTATTTTAGTGAATGTCTGGTCCGCGTATCGCCCGCATCCTGCGGGTAAATCGCGGCTTAATAGAAGCATTTTAACGTCCACCGGCCCCTTTTACCCGCCTAAGGGCCGCAATTCCCCCATTTTGCAGGCCCTGCCACCAACGCAGCTGGCTCCACAGAGTTAGCAAACTACCCTCTTTTACCCCAACAAACTTTGCAAAGGTACTGGTTATGGCAATGTAACGTACCGCACGTCCCCTTAAGTCGGACTTCACAACGACTGTGGATCTGTGAGCGCGTATCCTAGTAGGCAAACTGTGCAGACCCTTAAATAGGAGGTTTAAATGGCCGAGAAGGACGCCCACCAGGGCGACTCCAACTTCCCCCTCATCCGCGACGGCGTTGCATCGTATCTTCACGATAATGATCCAGAAGAGACCCGCGAGTGGATGGACTCCCTCGATGGTCTGCTGGACCACTCCGATCCGGAGCGCGCACGCTACTTGATGCTGCGCCTGCTCGAGCGCGCTACTGCGAAGCGCGTTGAGGTGCCGTCGTTGACGTCTACGGACTTCGTCAACACCATCCCCACCACCATGGAGCCGGAGTTCCCGGGTGATGAGGAGCTGGAAAAGCGCTACCGCCGCTGGATCCGCTGGAACGCAGCCATCATGGTGCACCGCGCACAGCGCCCAGGCATTGGCGTGGGCGGCCACATCTCCACCTACGCAGGCGCTGCCCCACTGTATGAGGTCGGCCTGAACCACTTCTTCAAGGGCAAGGACGATCCTTCGGGCGGCGACCAGGTCTTCTTCCAGGGCCACGCTTCCCCAGGCATGTACGCGCGCGCATACATGGAAGGCCGCCTGACCGAAAAGGATCTGGATAGCTTCCGCCAAGAGGTCTCCCGCGGTGAGGGCGAGGGCCTGCCGTCCTACCCGCACCCGCGTCTGATGCCATGGTTCTGGGAATTCCCCACCGTGTCCATGGGCTTGGGCCCGATTAACGCTATCTACCAGGCACGCTTTAATAAGTACCTGGAGACCCGCGGCATCAAGGACACCTCCAAGCAGCACGTATGGGCTTTCTTGGGCGATGGCGAGATGGACGAGCCAGAATCCCGCGGTTTGCTGCAGATCGCATCCCTCTACGAGCTGGATAACCTCACCTTCGTGGTCAACTGCAACCTGCAGCGCCTTGACGGCCCGGTTCGCGGCAATACCCAGATCATCCAGGAGCTGGAGTCTTTCTTCCGCGGTGCTGGCTGGGAGGTCATCAAGGTTATTTGGGGCCGCGGCTGGGATAAGCTGCTGGAAAAGGACACCGAGGGTGCCCTGGTCAACGTCATGAACACCACCTCCGATGGTGACTACCAGACCTTCAAGGCCAACGACGGCGCCTATGTGCGCGAGCACTTCTTCGGCCGCGATGAGCGCACGGCCAAGTTGGTGGAGGACATGTCCGATGATGAGATTTGGGCACTGCGCCGCGGCGGCCACGATTACCGCAAGGTCTACGCCGCCTATGCTCGCGCGCTGGAGAACAAGGGCACCGGCAAGCCAACCGTCATCCTGGCGCACACCATTAAGGGCTACGGCCTGGGCCACAACTTCGAGGGCCGCAACGCCACCCACCAGATGAAGAAGCTCACCTTGGATGACCTGAAGCGCTTCCGCGATAAGCAGGAGATTCCGTTCTCCGATGCGGAGCTGGAAAAGGATCCATACCTGCCGCCGTACTACCACCCGGGCAAGGATTCCCCGGAGATCAAGTACATGCTGGAGCGTCGTAAAGAGCTCGGCGGCTTCCTGCCGGAGCGCCGTGAGGACTTCACCCCGCTCGAGGCACCTGCGCTGGATAAGCTGCGCTCCGTGCGCAAGGGCTCCGGCAAGCAGGAAGTAGCTACCACCATGGCCCTGGTGCGCACCTTCAAGGAGATCATGCGCAACAAGGAGCTGGGCAAGCGCGTTGTGCCGATCATTCCGGACGAGGCCCGCACCTTCGGCATGGACTCCTGGTTCCCCACCATGAAGATCTGGAACCCGCGCGGCCAGAACTACGTGCCGGTTGACCATGACTTGATGCTTTCTTACCGCGAGGCCACCGACGGCCAGATCATGCACGAGGGCATTTCTGAGGCCGGCGCCGCTGCCTCCTTCACCGCGGCAGCAACGTCCTACGCCACCCAGGGCGAGGCCATGATTCCGCTGTACATCTTCTACTCGATGTTCGGCTTCCAGCGCACCGGCGATGCCTTCTGGGCGGCCGGTGACCAGATGGGCCGCGGCTTCATTATCGGCGCTACCGCCGGCCGCACCACCCTGACCGGTGAGGGTCTGCAGCACATGGACGGCCACTCCCCTGTCCTGGCCGCTACCAACCCGGCCGTGGTTTCTTATGACCCGGCCTTCGGCTACGAGGTGGCGCACCTGGTCACCCGCGGTATTGAGCGCATGTACGGCGAGAACAACGAGGCCGTCATGTACTACCTCACCGTCTACAACGAGCCGGTGCACCAGCCGGCCGAGCCGGAGGACTTGGACGTGGAGGGCCTGCACAAGGGCATTTACCACTTCAACACCGCTGAGGGCGGCTCCATTGCCGCCAATATCTTGGCTTCCGGCGTGGGCGTGCACGAGGCGCTGCGCGCGCAGCAGCTGCTTGCCGACGACTTCGATGTCAAGGCCTCCATCTTCTCCGTCACCTCCTGGAACGAGCTGGCCCGCGACGGTGCCCGCCGTAACAAGGAGGCCCTGCGCAAGGGCGAGGAGCCGACCGAGGCATTTGCTACCTCCCAGCTCAAGGGCTACGAGGGTCCGTTCGTTGGCGTCTCTGACTTCACCACCGAGCTGCAGGAGCAGATCCGCCCGTACGTCCCGGGTACCTACATCACCTTGGGCGCGGATGGCTTCGGCTTCTCTGATACTCGCGAGGGCGCACGCCGCTACTTCAACATCGATGCCGAGTCCATCGTCGTCGCCGTACTCGATGGCCTGGCTCGCGAGGGCAAGATTGAGCGCTCCGTTGTGGAGAAGGCAGCCAAGGATCTCAAGCTGGATGATCCGACCGCTACCACCCACATCGAGGACTAACCCCCGCATTGGTGCGGGCTAGACCCCGCGCCAATGCGCTAAAAAAGGCGCCGCCGGCTTCCCGCCGCGGCGCCTTTTGTGTGCCTCGAGAGGCTCTATCGAGCAGCCTGCCTATATCGCGTCGAGGACGCGGCCGAGGGCCGCGGAGATGGCCTCAGGGTCTTCGAGAATCACCATGTGCCCGGAGCCTTCCACCGTTTGCAGGCTCGCGGCGGGCCAATTCTCACAGAGCACTTCGGATTGCGAACGCGGGGTCACGATATCGGCGGTGCCCACCACTACCTCACCGTGGAGTTTTGCCAGCCGTTCTGCGGCACCATACTCGGCGTGATCCAAAAGGTCATCGAAGAAGCCGGAGTAGGAGGCCAAAGGGGTATCGAGAAGCATGGCAACGTGGAACTGCAGCTTCTCCATCTGGGGAAAGCCGGCGAGAGTCACGGCAAAAAGCGGGGCAATAAAGCGGGCAAGTTCAAAGCGGGCACTATCGACGCGGCCGGGCAGGCGCAGGCACAGACGGTAGAGCGCGTGCAGGGACTTGGACTGCAAGATCTGGGCTACGCCCTTGGCCGCAAAGCGACGCATTGAAGTAGAAATCAGCAACGCGCCCTTGATGCGCTCATACACCTCGGCCGGCGCACGGCGGATGAGGTTCAAGGCAACCATGCCGCCCAGGGAATGGCCCACGATGACCAAGTTGCCTCGGGGAGCGCGCTCGCGGATGACGGCTAGGACGTCGTCGGCAGCCGCGTCAATGGTGCACTCTCCTGGGGCGACCGTGGAGGATTGCCCATGCCCACGCAGGTCCACCAACAGTGCGCGGGCATTGCGGTCGCGCAGGTAATTGGCCTGGTCATAATAGGCTTCTGCGGACAGGCAATAACCGTGGATGAAGACCACCGTCACCGGGGCATCCTCTTGGCCAATTTCATACCAGGCGATGTCTAGGCCATCGTGGTCCACTGTGCCGGACGCGCTGATGTGGGTAAGGCCGGGCTCGGTAGAGGGATCATGCAATCCGCCATAGAGCTTTTCTAGCTCGGCGCGGTGCGAGGGGCGCAGGCGCTTGAGCCAACTACGCGCCACAACGGAAGAACGTTTTCTCAATGCCATAACGGGATCAATACTAGACTGGTGGGCATGGCAAACGACCTCAGTGCCCAATTGCAGGCAAAGTTCAATGCGAGTGCGCCGGACAAGGAGCCGGAGCGAGATACTCTCGGCCAGCTCATCGCACTCATCCACAAGGTCACCGGGACCGAGGAAGACTTGGGCCGCGAGACCCGCCTGAAAGATATCGGCGTGGAGTCGCTCGATCTGGTGGAGCTCACCGTGCGCGCGGAAGAGGCCTTCCAGGTGCGTTTTTCTGAGGAAACGATGCTCAACAGCGAAACCATCGGCGATATCGCCGAGTATGTGGAGGATCACCAATGATTTCTTATCTATCAGACATGGACGGCGTGCTCATCAAAGAAGGTGAGATGATCCCTGGCGCCGATGAATTTATCCAGGCACTCAAAGACAATGACATCGAGTACATGGTGCTGACCAATAACTCCATGTCTACGCCGCGGGACCTATCTGCACGCCTGCGCAATACCGGTCTGGATATCCCTGCAGAGCGCATCTGGACCTCCGCTACCGCTACCGCGAACTTTCTTTCCAGCCAGGTAAGTTCCAGCAAGGCCTATGTAGTGGGCGAATCCGGCTTGACCACCGCCATGCACGAGGCGGGCTGGATCCTCACCAACGATGACCCGGACTTCGTTGTACTTGGCGAGACCCGCACTTACTCCTTTGAGGCGATTACCACCGCCATTAACCTCATCCGCAATGGTGCACGCTTTATTGCCACCAACCCGGATGTCACCGGCCCCGCCCCCACGGGCGTACTTCCGGCTACGGGCGCCGTGGCTGCGCTCATTACCGCCGCCACCAACCGCGAGCCTTATTACGTGGGCAAGCCCAACCCGGTCATGATGCGTTCGGCGCTGAATAATATCGGCGCCCACTCGGAGGAGACGATCATGATTGGTGACCGCATGGATACCGACGTGAAGGCGGGCCTTGAGGCCGGCATGCGCACGGTACTGGTGCGCTCCGGCATTTCCGATGACCACGAGATTTCCCGCTACCCGTACCGCCCGTCAGCCGTGCTGAAGTCCGTGGCCGAGCTGCCAGACAAGATCCTGGATCCTTTCGCAGAGGCGGAATAGTTCTTTCCTAATCGCACCATCCGGCGGCAGAAGCAAAGGGGTTGGCCAGCAACAGCTGGTCCAACCCCTTTCGTGCCTTCTACGGCAGGCGCACGGCAGCACTAAAGCCGTGGCGCTGCGCGAGGTAGCGCACGACGCAATCAAGCGCGTCCAGCTCCTCGCGGGAGCCGGTAAGCACCTGGTGGCAGCCAATGCCGCTGCCCGCGTTGGCGCAGGCGCTCCCGCCTTGGGCAAGCGCCGCTACGGAAAGCCCATCCCGGAACCAACGAGTGCACCACTGAGCGGTCAGTGGGTCATCGCCCGGAATGATAAATTCCGACTCGGTACGGATGCACCGATCCATGGCGTGTTCAATCTCCGAGCGCAGCTTGCGCGGCATCCCGGAAATCTTAAGCACACCAGTGACCACGGTGGCGCCGCCGTTGACGGAGGGCCACGTGGAGGTGGAGGCCGGCTGTTCAACCGGCGCAGGGTTAACGCACGTATTCATAGCCGATTCTCCCTCGACATAGATCACCACCGCACGAGGCCTGCCGGCCCGGCGCGATGCAAGACGAGCTTCGTCTTCCCCAACGAACTGTCTGATGCGTCTGCTCACAATTTTCCTGCGTCACACCCCTCCCTACAACCCTCAACTTTCACTTCAACCCCCATTCGCTAAACCTCAACCCTAGGTACAGACTGGGGCTAAAGTTGCAGGTGAAACCAATGTTATAAATGTGAAATTTGGAGTTTGCTGAGAAAATTCTTTCCTGCCGCTGCGGCAGTAAACAGAAGCCCTGCTCACGCGCAGGAACGCGCAACTAGGCCCACACGCTACCGCCGCTCTTGCGCTCACGCCGGTCTTCCGCGCCGGATGGCCCCATTTCGCACAAAATTCCCCAACTTCTCCCCGCCCCGCGGGGGAGCCTTCCACCACTCCACTCCCCATTACGTTGTTGGCAGTTCCGCTTGAAGGGGCCCAGGATTCGTACTCCTAGCCCCATGCTGGGGCAGGTTATGTTTATCTGCGTTCCTTCTGCCTTGTGGCAGTGGAACTAGTCGCTGGCTTCGGTATGGCTTGTTTTCGTCCCTGTCTGAAAATGATCCGGGGGGTGATGCCACCGAAGGCAGTGACATACTCCAGACTGCTAATAGGAACCTGACCCGCACAGAATGTGCGAAGTCTCAAAGTAATGTGGATGCCAGCGTGAAGTATGTCCGACCACCAGCGATGAAATAAGTCCCATACTCATTCAATTCGCTAGGAGGTCTAGCATGACCTACGACTATGTCATCGGCATGGACGTCGGTAAATATTTTCACCACGCTTGCGTCTTGAGCGTGTCAAGTTGTTTGTGTGTGGGGCTGGGTTTATAGGTATTTGTCGAAGCGGTCGGGGTAGGCCACGGCCATTTGGTTGATGGCTTGTTTCCAGCCGGATACTCGGGCTCCTTCCAT
>NZ_JAKRNC010000025.1:0-13980 GCF_022347345.1 Corynebacterium sp. ACRPJ | reverse complement strand
TCGGTATGGTAAGCCCCGTCGACTTCGAGAACCACATTGGTCTAACCACCAGCAGAAAAGAAATAGCTGCCTAACCACTAGGTAGCTCCACTACGTGTCCACGATTTGCGGGCAACCCCAGTCTCGAGATTTTTCGTTTTTGTTGTGCCCTGGGTGGCGGTGATTTCGTCCGCATCTCCGTGAGAGTGGTTGGCCCTTCGTGGTGGGCGTGGGTGTGGTTGCCTTAGTGTCATGAGCACTTCACAGGACTACCCAAATGCCACCCTGACTCCCGCTAGTACTACCGCTGGGGGTGGTTAGCGGCGGGGTCCGAGTTTGCGGGGTATTTCCCAGCAGGAGTTAAATGCTGCCACCGATTACATGATTGACGAGTTAATGAGCCACGGCATGAGTGAGGCGGAAGCTGTAGAGTGTCTAGACGAGTTGGAGAGGAAGGCTATCCCTGATGATTTCTGGGACAGCACCGACTAAGGACTAGGCCTGCTGCGGCTCGGGGGTGGTTATAGTTCGGCGTCCTGGTTGCCTACGTGCTCTGCTTCTAGCTCTGGTGCCTCGTTCTCGAACCGGTTGTCATCTGCGCTATCTACGGCCTGGTAGCCGGTAGGGGTCTCCCCGTCTAGTTCGAGGCTGGCAAGGAAGTCAAAGCTTTCCTGTGCCCCTGGCGCAAGGTCTTCCTTGTCGTTGGGAAAGCGAGCCAGCACGGAATCGAGATTGTTGCGTTCCTGCGGGCCCTGCGGGGTGGTGGTCTCAGGTTGGATAGTGGCTATCCATTGGTGTGCGCACACGTGCAGTCGGGTGGCGATAGCGTCGAGTTCGTCGCGGTTGAGAAAGTCTGGAACGGTGATGTCGTCGTTCTCGTGGGTTTGGTTCTTAAATAGGCCAGTGAACACACGGGAGGCGCTGTGGGTGAAGAACTCGGCGGTGGTCTTTCGCCTGTCGTGAAATGCGTCAGGGTTGGTTTCTTTGTTTCCGAAAAGTCCAGACCGAGCGCATTCATCGAGTGTGTCACCCAGCAAGGTGTACGCATTAGCGGCGAACACTGCACGGATAGCAGTACTGAGGTTTCTTTCTAGCGGTTCGGTGACATTGATAGGCAAGCGATAGCGCGGGGTGGTGGGGGGTAAGTGCTCTGGCGAATCTCTTCAGCATTGGGACGGTTCTCAATGACAGATTCGGCAATCTCATTGGTATTCGCTGATCCCAAGGTTGTCAACCGCCTTCAGAATAGACACGACGAGATGTTGGTGAGTAGGCATGCCTTGCCCCGTGAGGGAGGCTGTATGTTCTCCGGTTTTCATGCAGAGATTGTTTCAGAAAGGGTGACTTTGGTGATGGAACAAACTAGAGGAATACTGTGTGCGTGTATCTGCACTTTGAGTAGCAATAGGGGGGTGTGGGCGTTTCTGAGAGTTAGTGCTGTAAAGGGGCGCATTCGATTAGGACTCGGGACTGCGACTTGATTGTCCTCGTTCGATGAGAGTCGCGATTTGCACTCGGTTGGAAAGACCCAGTTTGGTTAAGATGCGTGAGACACATGCCTTCACGTTGCCCACGCTCATGTAGAGCTGGTTGGCGATTTCTGCGTTACTGAGTCCCTGGGCGATGGCTAGCGCTACGTCGTTTTCCATCTCGCTCAGTAGGGTGAGCGCATCGAGTGATTCCTGTCGGACTTCGGTGTCGTGGGCGAAGGCGGCCATGAGTTTTCGGGTGACGGCTGGTGCGAGAGCAGGCTCGCCGTTTCTTGCCCGGCGTATGGCTGAAGCAAGCTCCTGAGGGTGGGCGTCTTTTAGTAAGAATCCGTCAGCACCAGCTGCCAACGCATCGCGGATCATGTTGTCCGTGTCCCAAGTGGTGAGTGCCAGAATGCGAGGTGTGTATGAGCTTTGCTTGATCGCGCGCGTCGCCTCGATACCGTTCATGCTGGGCATACGCAGGTCCATGAGAACAACATCGGGATCGAAGTGCCTGATCTGATCGATAGCTTCTCGGCCGTTACTGGCGGTCCCTACGATCTCGAGGTCGCTTTGCTCGGCTAGCATGAGTTTGATACCGGCGAGGACAAAGGGGTCGTCGTCGACCACTATAAGACGGATCATTGGTTCTCCTGCACGGGAATGGTGACTTCGAGGACGTAAGTGCTGTCTTGCATGGCGTACGTGAGGTTACCTCCGCATATGTGAACACGTTCGGTTATCCCCTGGAGACCGAAACCTGGCGGAGTCGAACTGCGTCCTGTCACAGGGTTGGTCACATTGAGGAGGTAATGATCGGCCTCTTGACACAGTCGGACGTGGATGCGACCAGGACTGCCGTACTTGTGCGCGTTTGTGATGGCTTCCTGAGTTATTCGGAAAAGGTGACGGCCGGCACTGGGAGCCAAGCCACTAACATCCGATTCTATGTCGATCTGGACAGGATTTACCGGAGTGCTGGCATCGACGGCGAGTTGAGGCAGATCAACGATATCCGGCTGTGGGGTTTGTGGCTGGTCGTCCCGAAGGTCGCTGAGAATGTCACGGAGTTCGGATAGCGAAGCACGGGCGTTGGATCTGATCAGCGCACCTGCCTGTATGCGTTCGTGGTCAGTCATCGTGGTGAGGTGTTCCAATGCTGCGGAATGCATACTGATAAGACTGAGTCGATGGGCTAGGACATCATGCATCTCGCGGGCAATATCCAGTCGTACTTGGATTTGAGCGGCAGCAATGGCGCTCTGCTTTTCGCGGGCCAGAGCCTCGTTTTGCTCCCGTAGGGAACGGACGAGGTTCCGGTGGGCCACGATGAAACTGCCCCACGCGACGAAACACTCAACGCTCAGCCCGACAAGAGCAATCCCCCACCAGGTGCTTTGGTAGGTGCCCTCCGGAGTCCAGGGTAGTTGCCACCGCACCAAAGCCAGCGCAAGGTAGGCCACCCCTGTAGCCTGGCCACGCCAGAATCCATGAGCACCAGCCGACCTCGAAACGTAGGCGAGGGCCGTTCCACAGGCTGCAGTCGAAACAGCTGATAAAGCCAACCCCACTCCCGCACGACCCTGACGAGCCTGTCTCAACGCCAGGATGCCGATCACGGAATCCCCTAGGAGGAGCCACACCGGAACAGTAACTTGGTTACCGACAAAGCTGTCGACCGCACAAAGAAGCACGAAAAGGATGCTGGCTGCACCCAGTAACATGCCAGCGGTGTTTGACGGAATGTTCATTCCTTCATCTTAAGAGCCGGTCATCTTCTACCCTGGGTATCTTTCGGCCAAATCTGGCGCCATTGGGCTATTTTTACTTGGTCATTTTCACCTACAGACTGACCGATTGCGCCTCCTAATCTCAAAATCACTCTCCTAACGTTGGTTGTGCCGAACCTCGCTACTTCTACATTGAGGAGGAATTGATGGAAATCGCGTCCAATATCTTGCTAGTGGCAAGCTTGCTGTGCCTAGCAGCATCTGGGTTCACTCTGCTTGCACAGATCATGAAGGGCGGGCTCCGGGCTGTGGGCCGCATACCTTTGGTCTTCTTTGTCTTATATGTCATCACTTTTGCTGTTTGGATCCTGCTATGAATCCCGTGGTTGACATTGAGAACCTTAAGGTCAAGTTCGGTGACTCATGGGCCCTTTCTGGAGTGAATCTCGCTTTCGACCGAGGTAGCATTCATGCGTTGCTGGGGCCGAATGGAGCCGGTAAAACAACTATTTTTAAGGCGATCCTTGGTGCTGTGGATTACGAAGGGGTGATCCGCACCGACCCTCAACCGTTAGGGATGGGACACCTCATCGAATACCCCGCTTTCTACGCGCGTTTGACTGTGCTCGAGAACATGCAGCTAAGCGCTGACTACCTGGGTGCCTCGCATGATCAGCTACCGACACTGTTATCTCTCGTGGGACTCGACGCGCATATGGAACTTCCCTGTAGTCAGACTTCTTTGGGAATGCGTCAGCGTCTTGGCATCGCGAGAAGTTTGATCGGCGATCCGCAACTGCTTCTGTTGGACGAGCCCACCAATGGGCTGGACCCGAAGGGCATTCGTGAATGTCGGGAACTGCTTAAACGGGTGCGCGATGAACGCAACGTGTCCATCGTCGTCTCTAGTCACAACTTGACTGAGGTAGCAGCTCTGGCAGACCAGCTGACCTTCCTCAAGGCTGGGCGCATCATCCACTCTGTTTACGGAAGTGAGGGAACCCAGCAGGATCTGGAAGACCTCTACATGCGTCTCATGGAGAAAGGAAACTGATGATTCGCCTCATTCACAACGAGTGGCACAAGCTCCGTAGAGAAAGAGGACTATGGTTCGCTCTTGCCTTGCATCTAGCCCCTTGGGTGATGGTGACCATTGCAGCTGTCATAGGTGCTACCGCCACCGGCTCGTCGCGCTATTTTATTTTGCACAATCAGTCTATGCTCGTCACCGGCCTTGTAGCCTGTGTGGTCACCAGTGTCGGCTTCCACGTTGAACTAGGTAACCGCACCTGGTTCGATTGGCTCACTCAGCCGCATGGTGCAACACGGCTCGTCATAGCAAAACTCCTCGTCATCGCAGCGATTCTCGCGACCTTCGTGGCAGTGTCGACAGTCCTGATGATCGCTTTGATGCTCAGTAGCGGCGCACGTACAGAAATCTGGCAGATGACCTTCGCCTACCTCGTTCTCCAGGGTGGCACCTTCTTAGTCATGGTCCCTCTCAGTGCCGCCCTGTGCGTCCTGACTCGCAACATCGTGGTGGTCAACATCATTGGGGTCGGTCTCGGTATGGCCACGATGGTCGTGATGGCCGCCGACTTTTCATGGGCCCTACCCACTGCTTGGCCCTACCGGATCGGGCTAAGACTACTGGATGAAAGTTACGCTTTTCCTTGGAGCGGTGCTCTGGCTAGTGGTGCTGCTGTCTATGCCACATGCACTGTGCTCGCGCTCCTCATCACCATCTTAGCCGCCCGCCGCCCCAAGGTGATCAACGCGCCCATGCGGTAGCCACCTTTGGCAAGAAACCCGACCGTGACACCGATCTGTAACCAAACGCAACCACTGCACATTGGTGATGCAGTCATGTTATGGGGCTTAAACCTAGGTTTGGGGTGGGGTTGTCTTGACCTGTCGGGTAACAATGTCAAAACTAAGGGCATAGCTACCTGTTACGACAGGAAGGGAAGAAGACCCTAGGATCCCAGGCGGACGACTGGACCTAGGGTCTTCGCTTTATTTGCAGGGATTCTGGGGGATGTACGACAAAATGTGTGTCTTTTTGTGTTGCCCTGTGTCGGGGTTAGGTGCCGGCCCATCCTTTTGTACGCCTAGGTTGTGGCTGTAGTCGGTTGGGATAGCGTTGTCGTAGAGGACTGGTCGTCCTGTTTGCGGGTCGGCTTTAATCGGGCTGCCCGCAGGGTAAAGAACAGTAACGGAGCTAGCATTCGCCTCAATAGAATCCCGCGCGGCGTTGAAAGGCACTTTGAAATATCACCAGTTCAGCTGCGTCGACACAGATGGTTCTGTCCATACTGAAGGAAACTAAGTCATTGTGGGACCGCGCCTCTTGCTGCGCTAGGTTGACCCGAGTATTTACTCTTTCACCTCGTGACCGCCGAACGGCGCTAGGGGCACGAATAATCCATTGGATTACGTATGTTAATTAATCTAGTTGACCAAAAGCGCGGGCAAGAGTGAGAGCGAGGACGGTTCTATCGGAAGCCTTCATCTTGCGCAGTAGGACGGACACATGGTTCTTTACGGTGCCTTCGGCTAAGTAGAGAATTTCAGCGATTTCCTTGTTGTTCTTTCCTTCCGCAACAAGGGTCGCGACTTTGCGCTCTGCACGCGTCAAGGTGGTGATTCCCTCCACGGACGCAGGCTTTTTAGATGATGGACTGCAGCTCGCGTTTGTTGGTCGGTGCAGCATTCGGGCAATACGGGGATCGAGGACGATGCCGCCGCTGGCGGCGGCATCGATCGCTTCCGCGAGATGATTGGCATCAATGTCTTTGAGCAGATAGCCTGCCGCACCAGCATCGATGAGTGAGCGGACCAGTGTGGCGTCGTCGAAGGTGGTGAGAACCAGCACGGGAACATGAGGGTAGTGCGTCGCACACTCGCGTACGACAGCGAGCCCATCGAAGTCAGGCATGACCGCATCTGTGACAACAATGTCGGGTGCAAAAGCATCGATAAGCGAGCTCACCTTTTTTCCATTAGTAGTAGTTGCGACAACCTCGCACTCGTCGATGGTGTCGAAAATTAAGGTGAGACCGCGGAGAAGCAGCTCATGGTCATCGATGAGAATTACTCGGTTAGTCATACGTTGATCTGTCCTTCTGTTGGCAGCTAGTCACAGGCAGCTCGATACTGAGAAGAAATCCATCAGCAATTCCCCCGTGCCCCGAAACGAGGACTCGTCCGCCAAGCGCTTTGGCGCGTTCTTGTAGCGAGCGAATACCAAAGCCCGCCTGCGAGTCATCAGAACCTGCACCGTTGTCGGAAACCGACATAGTGATGACGTTGAGATCGCTGTCAAAATTCACGGACATGCGTGCCGTGGTGGTGCTTGCACTGTGTCGGACCACGTTGGTTAAGGCCTCCTGTGCCGCAGCGAGAAGAAAATTCTCCACGGGAGGTGTGAGTTCTGGGGCGTTTGATGCTACTTCTACCTCAACGGTCAGTGCGGTAGAAGAAAAGGAGTTTCCCAACGCAGTCAGTGCGTCATAAAACCCTTCGGATTCTAAACGAATAGGGTGGAGAGCCCGCACGACTGTGCGCATATCGTCGAGAGCGGCAATTGTTGTATTGCGCGCATGAGCTATCTCTTCGGCGGCACGTTGTGGGTTCTTCGCTATCATGCGTTGGGAAAAATCCAAGCTTATGCTGATGGCCGTGAGCCGATGTCCTAAACCATCATGCAACGCTGCTGCAATGCGTCCGCGTTCTTCAGAGAGTGTGAGCTCACGGGCGGTCTCGATGGAGCGCCGTAGCTGTTCATTTGCGTCGGCGAGTTCCGCAGCCCGGTGGGTCTTCTCTACAGCATCGGTGGCTGCCGTACGGGCGAGGCGTGCAAGAAAGACACCGATTGCTATCAGCGAGAACGACGCTAGAGTTTCGGTAATAATTCTGCCAAGGCTTGAGCCGGAGACGACATGAACTCCGGCCACGGTTAAGACAGGGATCAGACCGTAGATGATTCCAGCACGCAACGACTGGACAATGACTACGGCCACGACCCCAAGCCAGATTACTACCAGCGAGGATGAGTTATCTGCGGTGAGGAATACAACTAGGGCTGACGCAGCGAAGCACCACGTAGCCGCAATGAGAGGCAGGCGCTTTTTTACCGCGTGCGACCACCAGATTTCAGAGCCAAGGTAAAGCGCCAGGGCAACGAGTTGGGGGATCATGGCCTGGGGAGTATCCCAGCGAACAATAGCTAGAACCATAAACACCGCTACCGGGCTGAAGAAAGCTAGAAATGGCTGCACAAGCATGGCGACGTCATGTGTCGACGCAACATACGTAGACGGAGCAATGTGGCGAGCTCGGGAGGGCATAGGACTAATCCTAGACCGGCCGACCCATGACGCGGGTCATGTGTTTTGCGACCTGAAGTAATGACGGGAGACACTTAAAAGCAGCTCGCAGTAGCTGTAGTTTTCCTGGCATGAACAAACTTCCATTGCCTCTTTCCCCACGTCTTCCATTGAACTGGTGGGGACTCCTAGTTCGCGTCATTGCCGCATCTGTCATGCTTACGGCTTCTAATATGGTGCGTGTTCCGCTGCACCAGCTACCCATTGCGAAGCGAGACGACGCTGCGGGTATCGGAGCTAATGCTGCAATCTTTCTGCTGACCCCGATCGTTGTTGTGATTATGCTGTGGGGATGGATGCGGTTTGTTGAGCGGCGACAACTGCGGGTGATCGGGCTTCTTGATATCTCGAAAATCCTCCCTGGAATTCTCGGTGGCACAGCTATCGTCGCAGTACCGATGGCAGTTGGCTGGGTTTTCTTATCGCTATTCTCGGAGCCTGAGGCACAGCACGATGCGGTCCCCAGCTCCGGTTCAGTGGGAGTGATAGTGGCTGGTGTCGTCTATGTTTTAGTGCGTTCTTATCTCCTGCAGGGTATTCCAGAGGAATTGATTTATCGTGGATGGCTGTTTTCTACTACAGCTCAGCGACCCATATTCACGGTAGTGTGGACGACTTTGGCTTTTACTGTTCCGCATCTCTCCTCTTCGGGTGGGCAGCAAAGCACGACAGATTTTCTCTTGTACCTCGTTCTTCCTCTCGGCATGGCGGTTCTCGCCGGCGCAATGGTTGTGTGGAAGAAAAGCGTGTGGTGGGCGGCCGGTACACATGGTGGCATGCATGCGGTGATGGCCGTGTTGGCAATCCTCTTTCCCGTGGCCCTCGATTCGACGGCGTGGGTCATACTAGGCGTGACACAGCTTGCTACGGGTTTGGCCCTCTTGGCGTGGTGGAGTTCGAAAAAGAAAAGCACTTAGACTTCTCTTTTGAGAGTGCTACATGGCTTGTGTATCCAGAGAATGGACTTAGCGCTGAAGGACAGATAGTTCGCGTCGCGAATTAGTCCTTGGATGTGCACTTGTGTGCCTTGTTAATACCGGACAAGCTTGCAGGTTGCAAGGCAGATACTCAATGGTGCCAGCAGTGTTGCCTTGGGTCTTGTAGAACTACGCAACAGTTATGAGACTGGGCACGAGCCTGGGAGTTTATGGTTGGGACTAGAGCAGCGTCATGCGGAGTTGGCAGTGAATGCCGCTCGTCTTTGGCGGGACATGATGCTTGCGACTTTTCCTCTGAAACCGCGCCTTGGCGTTTAAACGATCCGAACGGGTGAGACTGTCTTCCTAGTTCTGGAACGTCGATCAGGAAAAGCTCTGGACAATTTTATAAGACAGATATTCTAAAGCTTGTCCGGTCATGGTGGACGAGCATTTCCCATGTCCACAGTATGTGCTAGGCCCAGGAGACAAGTGGACAGGTGGAGATTCTAGGGCCGATTTCGCGGTTGATTGAAGAGCCCAAGGAGCGGATTAATTCTCGGGAGATTCCATATTCGCAGCTCGGGAGATACTTTTTGAAAGGCCATGCTGAGCTGCCATCGTGAACATCACACCATCGAAATCCGGAGATGGAAACACTTTTCCACTCCGGTTCTTTTTATGTTTTAGTCGCTATTCTTTTGCTTAGTGCGCAGCATATCCATGCTCATCACGGCGCCGATGATGGCGGCGTGATGTTGCTCATTGAGGCCCGGCGTGATGCGCAGGCGGTACGTGTTTTTGCCCATGAAGAAATTACCCATGCCAGTCCATTCGTTAGAGACGTCAGCAAGCAGGCGATCTTCTGAGGTGATGGAAAGGTTCCAATCCCAGAAGTCGCCGTGAATTTCGACGTCGGCAAAGCCCTCCATGGTCAAGTCCAACTTTGTCTTGAGCATGGAGAAACGCTTGGTAATGACGGCCATGGGCTTTTCGATTCCCGGCAAGTGCACCTCATAGGTATCCCGCAGAAAATTCGGCGGATCCGAAATCGTCATGACCGTCTGTAGCGGGTTGCCTTCAGCATCCGTGATGGCAACCTCCAAGCTTCGAGAGGATTTAAACACCATGTCTTTGAGACTGGTGGATTGCAGGATAGTGCCCACAGGAGTGCCGTCTAGATCGGTGATCATGAACTGATCGTTGAGGAAGGACTTGGTCTGAGAAATTACGAGCTCGTCAAGTGTGAATAAATTTTGCGTCATGCCAGCCACTGTAGGGAAGCTGGTGGTTTTATTCCTCCTCCCTAGGGGTGGTTTTCTGCTGGTGCATGAGTGCTTGCGCTTCCTCGTAGGCGCGAGCGCGGTGGGCGGTCATGGTTTGGGCGAAGGTCTGCACCCAGTTTTTGTTCTTGTGCGCCAGTGGACCGGAGGGTTCGGTGGTGGTCCAGGTGCCATCTTCAAATAGCCAGATGATGTCGCGCGTATGTGGGTCCATGACGTAGAAAGCACGACCATCGGTCTTCACATTGTGGTGGTGCTGGCATAAGCAGGCGAGGTTTGCCGGGGTGGTCGGCCCGCCATCCGCGTGGTTGATGCGGTGATCTTTCTGGCAGGCCGTGGCCGGGCGGTTGCAGCCGGGGTAGCGGCAGGTACCGTCAAATCCTTCCAGGTACGCAGCCATGGACGCGGGGGTGACGTAGCCCTTTACCTCGTGGTTAGGGTCCATCTCCCGGATTTTGGTGTAGGGCAGCGCATTTGAGCGCGCCGGGTCGAGCCAACCCACGGATTCTATAAACGCCGGGGAATTGGGCACGTCGGTGGCTTTATAGGCGTTGAGGATGATTTCGGGAGCTTGGGTACGGCCAGTGAGGAGCGCAATGGCGGCGTCGGCAAGCGAGCAATCTAGCTCTAGCGCGGTCTGCCGGATGCACTTATCGACGCTCGCGATAACCGCCGGGTCCGCACTCAAAGTCACCGCCGAGGTGTTATCGCCCCAATTTTCCATGGTGTAGCGCGGCTGGGTGGGGCCCTGGGTGACGGCCAATGTGTCATCGGCGAGGTTGATGAGCTCGTTGAGTTTGCGCTTGATCTGTGCCTGCGTACGCATGGTCTGGTTCGGCCGGGTGGGGGTGAGGTAGGCAGTGAGCTGCTCATCGATGCGTGCCACTACCTCCGGAGTTGGGTTACCCAAGCGGTTGAGGGACTTATTGATGGCAATAATCCGGTCGAGGTCCAAGTGATAGAGGCGGTGCTGCAGCGCTTGGAGCTCGGGTAGCTCCTCCAAGCGGTGCAGCGCCATGAGGATATGGCCAATCCGGCCTTCATTAACGCCGGTGGTGCGGTAGAGGGATCGGGTAACTAATTCGAAATCAGAATCGAGTTCTGGGATTTGGTTCACCCAGAACTCGTATTCCGCCTTTCGCATTTCAAAGGCTGAGCGTGTGGTGGGGTCGGTGGTGTTGGTCGTGGAAAAGTAGGGTTCTTCCATGGAGCATCGTACCTAAATAATCGTGTGAACTTGTGTACGATTCACACCTTATAACACCCCTCGGACACGAGCCCCTTCCTTCGTATTTACGCAGCTCAAGAGCTATATTCTGGATCCTTGGTGGGTAGAGTAGTTTCGCTTTTTTGTGCCGCATATTTCTTCTCTTGCTTGCGTATGAAACGCAGGCCCCAGATAATCAGTGTCCACGTAATGAGAGCGGTAAGGAGAATGGTCACCGGCCAATCACCCGTAATGATCAGCGAGGCATTGTACAGGGTATGCAGGGCGATAGCGGCCAGCCAGAATCCGGCCACCTGCCAGTATCCGTGGCGCGCGCCCGCGTAGAGCTTGCCGACGCCCCACGCCGCAACCCCCGTATACAGTGCATGGCTAAAGGCACCAGTGAGGATTCGCCCGGTACCGGTAATAATGGCGCCCCAGAGATCGCCATCCAGGTTAGTGATGGTCGCGCTCAGGAGGAATGGAATATTTTCCATGGCGTCAAAACCAAGACCTACCGCCATTCCGATCGCGGCGGCTTGGTAAGGGTGCCGCACGTTCCCAAAGGCTGCAATAATAATGACAACGCCGAGGAGCTTGATGGTTTCTTCCGGAAGCGGCGAGTATAAGGCTGCGTCGAGGTGGGTGATCCCCAGCTTGTCCGAGATCCCCACCATTTGGTCGTTGAGGCTAACCACCACCGGCTGGGCGAGCGCACCCCATAGGATGCCCTGCCACATCGGCCGCGGCCTAAACCACCAGAATCCCAGTCCAAGCGTCAAGCCAGCGCAGATGAGCGCACCGATGAGCCCCACCTCGGTAAAACGGCGATCAACAAAGAAAAAGCCGGAAACTACCAGGCCGAAAGCGATAGATAGCCAGTACAGATTCTTCATGCTTTTTCTACCTCCTGGGCAAGTTCTTCAGCCCGCGGTCCGTGCAAGGAGAGGAACGTGGTGAGGCCATCGCCCTCAATGCTGATGGCTACGAGGTCGCCATCGCTAAGCGTGCGCTTATCCCCGTCGCGGTCGATGTCTCCTTCCGGTATGGCCGTACCTTCCCCCATTGCCCGGAGGTACCGGCGGGTGGCTTGGTCTTTGTCCTGTACGCCGACTTCTTTAGCGCGGATCTGGGTGCCGTCACAGTCCCAGCGTGGTTCACTGCTGGTGGAGCCATCTTCTTCCGTGCAGGATAATCCGGGGATGCGGGCCGAGCCGACCTGCACTTCAGACGTAGGGTTGTCATAAAAGTCTGGCAGGAGTGCATTGGTGCCGTAGATGGCGCCAAATACCACGCCCGCCGCGAGGATGAGTGGTGTGCTTTTCATACACTCAACGCTAGGTATGCCCTGCTCATCGCGGTATCCTCCGCGGGGAGGATTAAGCCGGACATAGGGAGGATTTCTCCCCCATAAGTTCTGCCAAGCCCTGTGATAGGTTGGGTGCGTGTTTGAGGAGCTAGAAGAAGAAGCGGAAACAAAAGACGAGCCTAGCCGCGTCTGGTGGCAATGGTGGGCGCCCATCGCCATGGTCACCGTTTTCATCGTTGTTCCGCCCGCTGTCTACCACCTTGTCTCCGGCCTTATCCTGCTCATCCTCATGGCCGTGCTGACGGTGATCATTGCTCTTGCCGACGGCGCCACCTTCCGCGCCTCCTGGACCATCTTCAGTGTGGCAGGGTTGGCCTATTTTGCCGCCATGTCCCTGTACTTCAACGAGGGCACCTGGATATACCTCCCAGTGTTTGTTTTCCTGGCATGGGCCGCGAGCAGGCTGGGTGCCGTGGTGGGCTCTAAGGCAGGGAAGAGCTAATGGAGACCTGGCGCCTAGAGCACCCCGAGGTGGGCACCATCGAGGTGCAGCGCGGGTACGATGCCGAGTTCGCGGAGACGGGCGAGTGGCCAAAGAAGGCCAAGGACTTTACCCCAGTCCCAGGCGATGCCTCGCTGGCGGAGCGCGTCCAACTCTGGCAGAAGAACCCCAGCCCACGCCTGCAAATTGTGGTGAACGGTCAGGTACGCAGCCGCCACGATCGGCCCCGCGCGGGCCGCTATTCGCTCAAGAAAAAGATTGAAAAAGACCTCACCCTGCTCGAGAACTCCGCCCCGCGCAGCAAACCTTATCTGGACATTCAGGCGTCACCCTTTGGTGAGCTCCTGGATGCGTACTACCGCAATGGCGAGGAGGCAGTCGCCCTCGATCCGCCGGCCGGCTCCTTGGGAGAGAAGCGTCGGCACGCCATGGAGGAAAGTTCCTTCAAGCGGGTGCTGTATCCGTTTCTAGGCGGGCTGGGAAAGTCCGGCTGGGCCATTGGCGTGATCGTGCTTGGCCCGATCATCAGCCGCATCTTGTCCCGATTGCTGCCGGATTGGGAGCTGCCGGAGATTAACCTGCCGGATATCGCGCTCCCGGTGCCGGAGTTTCCGCAGATTGAGCTGCCGGTGCCGAATCTCGACTTCAACATCGACATCGATCTGCCCGACTGGCTCGTATTCCTCATGGATTACAGCAAGGTGTGGGTACCACTCATCATCGCCATCGTGGTGGGCATTCAGGCTGTGCGCAATGCTAAGAAATCCGAGGAAAAGAAGCACCAGTGGCAGCAGAATGGCGCGTATGCTGACGGCCATGAAGATTCACGGCGCGATTGATGCGGAGGGCCGGTGCAAGCATTGGCATTCGCCGTTGGATGTGGTGGCCAATAAGTGCTCCACCTGCGGGGAGTATTTTGCTTGCGCGCTGTGCCATGCTGAGCTCACTGAGCATGAGTTTGGGCCCATGCTTGTCGACGCCCCCTCGGTACTCTGCGGCGCTTGCCGCACCGAAATGAACTATCATGCCTACTCCGCCGCGCCTGCGTGTCCCCACTGTGGGCATAAATTTAAGGGTTAAGTAGCAAAAAGTGTGTCTGAGTTACAGTGATCTTGCTGCTCAGGTTGGGTAAATCGGGCGGATATAAGGTCTTGGTGCTTATATCCGCGCGTTTCGTGTTCAATCCATCGGAA
>NZ_JAKRNC010000024.1:0-14641 GCF_022347345.1 Corynebacterium sp. ACRPJ | reverse complement strand
GCTTCTTCTCAATCGCATCAATCTTGGCCTTATCGGCCGGATCTCGTCTCGCCACAGTAGTCATTCTGGTCCATCTCCTTATGCGGGCTAGGTACCCACACACAAACCATCAGACACTCTCTAGACGTGCTAATAGTCGCCCTATCCCTAGACGACGACCATCCACACCGCCACGAGGTGCACCACCGCGGCCGCGATGGTCGCGGTGTGGAAGTGCTCGTGGTAGCCGTAGTAGCGCGCATTGCGCCCTGGCCACTTAAAGCCATAGACCAGCGCGCCTAGCGAGTACACCACGCCGCCGGCAAAGAGCAGCCAGACCACAGCGGCTCCCGCCTGCGCCCACAGCGTGGGCAGAAGCGGCAGCACCAGCCACCCCAGTGCTAGGTAGACCACCACGTCCAACCAGCGCGGATGGCTAATCCACACCAGGTTCAAAATCGCGCCGAGAATCGCTCCTGCCCAGGCAACGCCTAGCATCCATGCCGCCTGTACCGGCGATAACACGATGAGGCACAGCGGCGTATACGTCGCCGCAATAAACACCGAGATGGTCGCGTGGTCCGCCCGCCGCCACCATTGCACAGCACGCGCGCTCGCCCACGGGTAGCGGTGGTAGAGCGCCGAGACGCCAAAGAGACCCACCAGCCCCACTCCATAAACAGTTACGCCAAGCCCCTGCCACCACTGCAGCGTCATCCACGCATAGGTAATGAGCACGGTGGAGGAAATCACCGACAGCAATGCTGCAATCGCATGTCCCCAGCCACGGCTCAGCGGCCTTGGCCCTCGATCGGCCATCCAATAAGTGCGCTGGACAAGGCCCAGCCCCGGCGCACTATCCGCATGGATCTGTGCCACGGCGGTACGTCCCTTCTGCTGCCTCACAACGGATAACTTACGATACCGTAAGTGTACGGGCACAGGCAGAGGCCTTCAAGGGACACCTCCTGGAAAAGCATCTCGTTTTCTTTCAGGTAAGAGGCCTAGCCATAAGTAAAGCCCAGCCGAAGCTGGGCATTTCGCGTATCCGCGTCATTGTGCGACGGGAGTGCGGAGCGGTTTACTCCACTACGGAGTTAGCACCCACGGCGTGGTCGAAGAGGTCCGGCAGAGTGGCGGACCAGGCGGAGACCAGCTGGGAGATGGCGACGGACTCGCCGCCGAGGGTAAGGGCGCCAGTTTCGGTGGTCTCGCCAACGATGGCGGCTGGGATGCCCAGCTCGCCGGCGCGGGCAAGGACCTGATCGGCGCGGTCGGCGGTGGTGGCCACGAGCACGCGGGAGGCGGACTCGGAGAAGGCGGCGACGAACTCGTCCTCGTGGACCGCGGTGAGGTCCAAGTTGAGGCCGAGGCCGGCGCCGTCGGCAGTCGCACCGGCGCGCTTAGCCATCTCAAAGGCGGTAACGGCAAGGCCACCCTCGGAGATATCGTGTGCCGCGGTGAGCAGCTCATTGCCGTGGAAGAACTCGGCCAGGCGCTTCTCGTTGGCCATGTCTACCTGCGGCGGCAGACCATTGAGGGAGGAAGCATCGGAGGTATCGGCGCTGACCTGCTGCCAGATGGAACCGCCGAACTCATCCTTGGTCTCACCCAGGGCGATAAGCACTTCCTTCTCCCCCACGGTGCCCAGCTCGTAGCCGATGGCCTTGTGTACGTCATCGATAACGCCCAGCACGCCTACCACAGGGGTGGGCAGGATCGGCTCTTCGCCGGTCTGGTTGTAGAAGGAGACGTTGCCGCCGGAGACGGGGATGGAAAGCTCCACGGCGGCGTCGGCAAGCCCATGCACAGACTCGCGGAACTGCCACATCACGTCGGGGTTTTCCGGGGAACCGTAGTTCAGGCAGTTGGTGATCGCCACGGGCTTGGCACCGGTGACGGCAACGTTGCGGTAGGCCTCCGCCAGCGCGAGGCGGGCGCCCATGTTCGGATCCAGCTTGGTGTAGCGGCCGGAAGCATCGGCGGACACGGCCACGCCGCGGCCGGTCTCCTCGTCGATGCGCAGGACGCCGGCGTCCGCATGGTGGGACTGGACGGTATTGCCGCGCACGTAGCGGTCGTACTGATTCATGATGAAATCGCGCGAGCACAGCGCCGGGGAGGACACGAGCTTCTGCAGGGACTCAACCAGGCCACGCTTGTCGGTGCCCTGGTACTTCTGCAGCTCGTCCTGCCACTCCGGGCGGGCATACGGGCGGTCATATTCCGGAGCCTCGTCCGCAATGGTGCCGGCCGGGGCATCCACAACGACCTCGCCTTGGTGGCGGATGACCAGGTGGTTGCCCTCGGTGACCTCGCCAATCTCGGCGCAGGTGACGTCCCAGTGCTCGCAGATTTCGCGGAACTTCGCCACGTTCTCCGGAGCTACAACGGCGCACATGCGCTCCTGGGACTCGGAGGCGAGGATCTCGGCCGCGGTCATATTCTGCGCGCGCAGCGGCACGTTATCGAGGTTGACCTCCATGCCGCCATCGCCGGAGGCTGCCAGCTCCGAGGTGGCGCAGGCCAGGCCCGCGCCGCCCAAGTCCTGAATGCCAACGACCACGCCGGCGTGGTAGAGGTCCAGGCAGCACTCGATGAGAACCTTCTCTGCGAAGGGATCGCCCACCTGCACGGCCGGCAGTTTGCGTTCGGCGCCGTCCTCGAAGGTATCGGAAGCCAGCACGGACACGCCACCGATGCCATCCAGACCGGTGCGGGAGCCGAAGAGCATGACCTTGTTGCCCTTGCCGGACGCAAAGGCCAGCTTCAGGTCATCAACCTTGAGGGTACCCACACACAGGGCGTTGACCAGCGGGTTACCGGCATAGGTCTCATCAAAGACGGTCTCGCCGCCAATATTGGGCAGGCCCAGGGAGTTGCCGTAGCCACCAATACCGGAAACAACGCCGGGCAGGACGCGCTTGGTATCGGGGGCGTCGGCAGGCCCAAAGCGCAGCTGGTCCATCACAGCAATCGGGCGAGCGCCCATGGCCATAATGTCGCGGACGATGCCGCCCACGCCGGTGGCCGCACCTTGGTAAGGCTCCACGTAGGAGGGGTGGTTGTGGGACTCCACGCGGAAGGTCACCGCATTGCTGTCTCCGATGTCTACCACGCCGGCGTTCTCACCGATGCCGGCGAGGATCTTCTCCCCCATCTCCTCGGTCATGGTCTCGCCAAAATAACGCAGGTGCGTCTTAGAGGACTTATAGGAGCAGTGCTCGGACCACATAACGGAGTACATGGTCAGCTCCGCATCGGTAGGGCGGCGGCCCAGGATATCGTGGATGCGCTGGTACTCGTCTTCCTTCAGGCCGAGCTCCGCGTAGGGCTGCTGCTCGTCCGGGGTGGACTGCGCCTTTTCTACGGTGTCATTATGAACGGTCATGAAAATGGCCTCCTTAAACCGCCGGCGCTTGGGCGACGGCCTTGATGGCGGATACGAAAAGTCCCAGTCCGTCGGTGGATGGGCCGGTTAGCGTGTCAATGGCGTGCTCGGGGTGCGGCATAAGGCCCACGATGCGGCCAGATTCATCGCTCACACCGGCAATGCCGTTGACGGAGCCGTTGTAATTATCGGTATAGCGGAAGACCACGCGGCCCTCGCCTTCGATGCGGGCAATGTCATCATCGCCGGCCTGGAAGCGGCCCTCACCGTGCTTGGCCGGCACCAAAATTTTCTGGCCCTGCTCAAACTCGCTGGTCCATGCGGTGGTGGAATTGGCCACCTCCAGGTAGGTATCGGTGCAGTGGAAGTGCAGGCCCTTATTGCGGGTCAGCGCGCCCGGCAGCAGGCCCGCCTCGGTCAAAATCTGGAAGCCATTGCAAATGCCAAGCACCGGCATGCCCTGCTTCGCACGGTCAATAACGGACTGCATTACCGGCGCAAGCGCGGAAATAGCGCCCGAGCGCAGGTAGTCACCATAAGAAAAACCGCCCGGCACTACGACCGCATCCACGCCGTGCAGATCGCTATCTGCGTGCCAGAGGCTTTTCACCTCTGCGCCGGCGGTGCGGGCTGCGCGAGCGGCATCCACATCATCCAGGGTTCCGGGGAAAGTGATTACTCCGATTGTGGCGGTCACTTACTTGACCTCCAGCCCAACAACCTCGTAGTCCTCGATGACGGTATTGGCCAGCAGCGTGGCGGCTACCTTCTCCAAGTCCTCTGCGGTGACGGAGTCATCGACTTCGAGCTCGAAGCGCTTTCCCTGGCGCACATCGCTGACACCGGATACCCCGATGCGACCCAGCGCGCGGACGACGGCTTGGCCCTGCGGATCCAGAATTTCCGCCTTGGGCATGACATTGACAACTACACGAGCCATGAAATATTTGCCTTACTGTATGGGGCTTTGGTCTGCGCGGCTTAGTTTAGTTGGCACCCCCGCCTTTTACCTAGACTCACCCCCGCCGTGTGGGTTTCACCCCGGTTGAGCAAACTCTACGTGAACCCCAAACGACGCTCTGGCAAACTTCGGCGTGCTTTCCAACCTTGCCCGGCGCGGCGCTCTACTAATAGACAACGCACACTGTCGCTCTCTTTTTAAGGTTGAATCTATGTCTTCTCGCCGCCTCGGCGCGCTGGCACTTGCCACCGCCTTGTCCTCCGCCGCCCTTGCCGTTCCTACCGCCACGGCTGCCACCGATGGCTCCGCCGCAGTCATCTCCGAGGTCTACGGGGGAGGCGGCAATAAGGGCGCTGCCTTCACCCATGACTTCATCGAGCTCTATAACCCCACCGATGCCCCGATTGACCTGACCGGCTACACCGTGGAGTACTTCTCCGCCTCCGGCAATACCGGCGGCAAGGTGGAGCTTTCCGGCACCATCGCCCCGCACGGCTACTTCCTAGTGCAGGGCGCGGCCGGCAATGGCGCGGGCGAGGCCCTGCCTACCCCAGACGCCGAGGGCAGCCTCAACATGTCCGGCTCCAAGGGCTCCGTGCAGCTTGCCGACGCCACCGGTACCCCCATCGATGCCATCGGCTACGGCGCCGCTTCCCTCAAGGAAGGCACCGCCGCCGCTGGACTGTCCAATGCCAAGTCCGCCTCCCGCGATGCCGAGGGCACCGATAGCGATGACAACGCCGCCGATTTCACCACCGGAGCGCCTACCCCGACCAACTCCGGTAACGAAGCCCCCGCCCCGCAGCCTGAGGAGCCGGCCGAGCCCGAGCAGCCTGCTCCCGAGGGCGTCACCGCCATCGCCGATATCCAGGGCACCGGCGCCGAATCCCCGCTCAAGGACCAGACCGTGGCCACCGAGGGCGTCGTCACCGGCGTGTGGTCCGAAGGCGGACTCAATGGCTTCACCATTCAGACCGGTGGTACTGGCGCCGAGGCCACCGACGCCTCCCAGGCCATCTTCGTCTATATGGGCGATAAGCCGGCGGATCAGTACCCTGCCCTAGAAGATTCCGTCGAGGTAACCGGCAAGGTCTCCGAGTTCTATGGCTCCACCCAGCTCACCGCCTCCACGGTCTCGCAGCTCGATACCCCGCTGGAGAAGGTCACCCCACTCAAGGTGGACCAGCTTCCCGAAGGCACCGAGGCCCGCGAGCCCTTCGAGCACATGCTCATCCAGCCCGGCGAGCACACCGTGACCAATAACTATTCGCTCAACCAGTACGGCGAGGTCGGCCTCGCCCCGGGCAAGGAAGCCCTCCGTCAGCCTTCCGATATCTTCTCCCCCTCCACGGATCCCAACTCCGATATTCAGAGGCTGACCAAGGACAACGCCGATAAGCTGGTCACCTTGGACGATGGCCGCACCCGCGACTATCTCAAGACCGACCAGAATACCCCGCTGCCCTATATCGCCCAGGATGATGCCCAGACCATCAAGTCCCTGCGCACCACCGATACCGTGTCCTTCCAGCACCCCGTCATCGTGGGCTTCTCTCATGAGCAGTGGCGCTTCCAGCCCACCACCCCGGTCACCGGCAACGCCGCGGGCGCAGACCTGCCCATCTCTTGGGAGGACTCCCGCGCGGCCGAACTCCACGCCATCGATGACGTCAAGGGCGAGTACACCATCGGCGCCTTCAACGTGCTGAACTACTTCACCTCCCTGGGTGAGGAATTCGGCGGCAGCGCCTACACCGACCGCGAGGGCAATAAGGTCACCGTCAACCGCGGTAAGACCCGCGGTGCCTATACCCTATCCGCGCTGGAAGACCAGGAGCGCAAGATTGTCGCCGCCATCAACGGCCTCGATGCCGATGTCATCGGCCTTTCCGAAATCGAAGATGGCTACGCCGTCACCGGTGACTTCGCCCAGCGCGATAAGGCACTCAAGCACCTGACGGAAAAGCTCAACGAGGCCGCCGGCTCCGATAAGTGGGGCTTTGTCCCCTCCCCTTCCCAAGACGCCGTACCAAGCTCCCCGGATGTCATCCGCACCGCGTTCATCTACCACAAGGATGTGGTCAAGCCCGTCGGCGAATCCCGCATCTTCCAAGACGATCGCTTCACCGGCACCGCCCGCGAGCCACTCGCCCAAGAATTCCAACCGCTGAAGGAGGGCGAGGAATCCTTCGTTGCCGTGGCCAACCACTTCAAGTCCAAGGGCTCGGTAGCCAAGGGCGACGCCGACTCCGGCGACGGCCAGGGCAATAACCCGAACGTTCGCAACGCACAGGCCCAGGCCGTGCTCGATGCGCTGAAGAAGCAAGAAGACTGGAAGGACAAGCCGCTTTTCGCCCTGGGTGATTTCAACACCTACACCCACGAGGCCGCGCTCGATGTCTTCCGCAACGATGGCTTCACCGTCCCCGCCGAAAAGTACGAGGCTGACCCCTCCTACCAGTTCTCCGGCCTGCTTGGCACCCTCGACCACGTGCTGGCCAATAAGGTTGCCACCGGCACGCTTGACGACGCCCAAGTGTGGAACATCAACGCCGACGAACCCGTCGCCTTTGAATACTCCCGCCGCAACTACAACATCGTGGACTTCTACGATGACTCCCCATTCCGCGCCTCCGACCACGACCCGGTCAAGGTCGGCTTCACCCTCGGCGAGGACGACTCCGCCGGCCAGCCAGACGATCCTGCAGACAATCCTGCAGACGAGCCTTCCGATGAGCCAGGTAAGCCAGAGGACAAGCCCTCCGATAACCCTTCTGAAAAGCCGGATAAGCCTGCCTCCGGCTCTAGCTCCAGCACCAGCTCCGTCAGTGCAGGCATCGCCGCCGCCATCGCCGCCATCGCCGGCCTCGTCGCCATCCCTGGTTTCCTCGCCGTGACCGGCAACCTCCACAAAGCCATCCCGGCCCCCATCTGGGTCATGCTGCCAAAGGAAGTGAAGAACTTCATCACTAGCCTGCAGCGCTAATCACCTTTGCCGGCCTATAGAAGTCCCTGCTCTTCCTATGTAGAGCAGGGACTTTCCATTCAGTTAGGCCTCAAAAGATGTATCCTGAATCTGCCCTATCCCCTACCCCGAGCGCTTCTCTGCGCTCCATGTGTCAAAGCAAATGATCCAGGAAGTAGCTTCTGATTTTCGGCGGAAGGCGGACGAGCTCCGCTACGTTCCCCAAGACTTTCTCCGCGTCCTCAAGAACAATTGGCTCGCGTTATTTGGCACCTTAGTTTTGGCCGTTGCACTGAACAGGATCCTTCTATGGGGCTCCGTAGCCCTGACATTTATCCATCCGATTCTCAGTACTCTGACCCTCCCTTTTGCCGCTCTCGCCATCATGTCTGGGGCAATTGTTGCCATATGGATCATCGAAAAGGATCTAGTCCACCTAAAATTCGCGGTACCCGAAGAAAATCGATTTAGATACCTCCTCCATTCCACCGGTGCGTTAATACTTCCATTTATCGCTATATACCTATCCACTGGTTGGTATGAGGATGACTTTATCGATCGCCGAATGCCGATCATCGAGCTGCGGGCAGGAAGCGCTGAATACTTCGACTCCCTCCAAGTCGACCCCAGCTATGACGAACGCTCAACTATTGTGGTGTTCTGCGCGGCCGTCATAGTGCGGATGCTTTTGAGGTGGTCGGGGCTGGGACGTAAGAATCTCGTGTGCGCATGGTTATTGGCCTACTGTGAAGTGTTGTGGGCATTTACCCTTACTACCTGGCTGAAAAACTTTGCTGCCGGTGAATACTCTTGGCCACAACAATTTCATTTCTGGGATTGGTGGGAATCCGGAAAAGACTTCTTCTCTGGCGTGGAACCACTGAAGGAAGGCATCGCTTTTCTATTTTCGACAGTCTTAGTGCTGCCCGTTTCGTGGATAATATTTGTCCAATTAGTCCTGCGTAAAAGCATTATTCTGGACGAGAACTCACCCTTTCCCCAAACACGGGACGAGTGGGCAATGGCCCCACAATTGGTATCCCGGCAAACGTTTACGTTCCTTCAGGCCACTCGTGAAACAGTACTTTTGTTGTTCTCAATAGGACCATTTGCAGTAGCGCTCCTCTGCTTCTACTTCAATCTATTTTGGGTTCCGGAAAACCTGTGGCGCTGGCTGTTAGATCTTATTTTCGGGCCAATTACTGCGCCTGGGCCGCGGTTTTACATCAAATATTCGCTGCTTCCGTTCGGAAAAGTCTTAGCACTTGCAGTCATCACCGTCCTCAGTTGCGTGACCGCAGACCGGTGCCAAGGGAGCATCATTAATCGGCTGCGCAAACCACAATGGACTTAGTTAACGGCAAACTCTGACTTGTCTCCGTCAACGTCTCCTGGCTTATTTACTTCAACGATGATCCGGTCGATTTCTAAATCTTCCGGCAGCGGAATGTACTCGGTAACGCTTCTGCGCGTATCTTGCTCTGAGGGAGAAGCCGGTCCGTCCTGCTCACGGTGATGTTTTGCCGAAAATTGTTGGTCGCGCAAAATTCCGCATGCGTCTTCTCTGTGTGTTGAGAAGAAGCTGCCACGAGGGACAAATGTCTTCGGAAGTTCAATTTCGCCTCCGTATTCCACAGCAGGAGCAGTAGTTCTTAACCGCCATTCTTGCTGATTCCGGTCATTAATATAGGAAACTTTGCACGAGAACTCTGACTGTACGGAAGCATCATTCCACGTAATTTCAGCGGCGAATACCCTGTATTTATTGCCATAGGTGTCCACCGCGTAAGACGTTTCCATAATTTCAGCCGACTTAACACCAATCTCGGGCTGACCACCTAACCCGCTTCCAAATTGAGGCCCTAAAGCCCACATTTCTCCAACCCGACCGTTCCAGTCCGCCTCACTGCTACCCCCGTTGCCGAAGAAGAAATAGAGCGGTAAGCCCGAAGACAAAAGTAGGGTTAGGCTTCCGAAAAACAACAATGCGAACCGCCTAATCAAGCAATACTCCCTCGTCAAACTCAGGAAGATGGATGGTCCTTCCCTGTGCTTCCTCTGCCAAGCTTGTCGCCTTTTCAGAATCAACCTGCAATGGAATTCGGATTTGTGGTTCAGCAAAGTTGAACTTCCCGTCCCAGCGGGTCAATGAGATCACAAGCTCCGCTCCTTCCAGCTGGTCCACAGGTATTTCAAAAATGGGGCGGCAAGAAACCACAACATAGCGGGTGTTGGGATTACAGTTTCCCGTGTGCGCTACAGAAAGAAATACATTGTCTTGCCTACTTAGCAAGGAATAGCTTGCTCTCCCCGTGTTTTCCAGAGTCAACTTCTGTGCAACCTCAATCTGCACGAAGATTCCCTCAGAGTGGGCATCTTCCAGATTCGAAAATGGTTGCATTCCCTTAACCTGGAATTCTCCAAATCCGTTTACCGCGACCTTTTCATTGAGCTCGCCTTTAATCTTTACTCGATGTTCGCTCACCCGCTCGACCCGAGAAAAATCCTGAAAATACGCACTACCCACCACTAGGCCAATGATGACAAGGCCCCACAGAATCTTGCGCAAAATAGGCGTATTCAGTTGCTTCATTAGAAATGCACCTTCGCCAGTGGTTTCCCTTGAAGCGTACTGTTTACGAAACCTCGATAGTTAGGGGTTGGCACAATATCGAATAGATAGAAACCATCATTTCCGGACTTCTCAATTTCATACTGGGCACTCATACTTGGCCCCAAAATGCTGCCGCCCCGACGACTCCCTGCCCGAAACACACTGAACTTTTCCCCGCTCTGCTTAGAAAATCGCCCCTCCGGGTTTGTGCCCAGCACCTCACGAGGATAAAACGCCCTATCCAGATGATTCGTAATTTTCACCTTTATAACAGTCAGTTCCTTGGGCTCTATGATTTGCTGGCGCGTACCCACTCCCTCAAAGGAAAAAGTTAGTCCTTCTCCCTCGATAACGGGGTCATCACTCAAGTCGTAGGTAGGGATATCTCCTCCCTCGCGAGGCTTGAATCCGCCGGCAATCGCAGTTAATGCGAGCAGAATGATGCAGAGGCTCACAAGCAGCACACGGGGTCGAGATAGTAAGGGAGAGAGATACACCCTTCAAAGTGTAAATGCATTTTGTCTGCATTTCTCAACTTCGCAATGCATGAGACAGCCTGCCACTAGCAGATACTGCTTCGCACTGGTGCAGCTGAGATCAGCAATTTCACGATTTTCGTCCATATAAACCACCGCTTTCGTCGACGGAAATGGACTTTTATATGGACGAAACTCGCGAAGCTGGGCTTAGGCAGCAAAAATCCCTCGTCAGATGCTCCGCGGAGCCTCTGGCGAGGGAATGTCCGGACTATTTCGGAAGGTATGCGCCGTAATCGGCAGGGGTCGCGCCGGCGTTGATGGCCCGGTCGGCGGCTTTGACGAAGTCATTGATAACTTTGCGGTCATCCAGGTTGCGGCCGGAAACCGAAAGGCGGACCGTATTACCACGCTGGGCAGAGCGCTCAGCAGCGCGAATAATGTTCTTGCGCCACCACTTGGCGGAACCAAAGCCTTCACCGAAGGACAGGTTGCGGGCCTGGTGGAACTTACCGGAATTAATCTGGAGGATGCCGCGGGTGGAAGCGGCTACCTCAAACTTGAACTGCGGTAAAACCTGCAAGGTACCGGGCGACATGCGCCAGCGAGGGGGAGCAAAGATGGTGGGCTCGAAGCCGATCTTGGCCATCTGGCGGGTAGCTCCGGCGAGGCGCAGCTTCGCCTCGTGTGAATCGAGGTTGGCGAATTCCGCGCGGCGGCCCTGCACTGAACGATCGAAACCGTTCAGGATAAGAACGCGGCCGGCATCGGCTTGGTCTTGAAGCCACTTTTTGGTGTCTTTGTCTTTGGCGAGGTGCCAGTTGCCGTCGATATGCGGGGCAATCAGCAGGGAAACAGGAATCTCCTCTCGATCAAGGATCGAGAGGAGCCGGCTAGCCTGCTTCCGTGTGTCATCAAAGATGCTGGAGATAGATACCAGAAGGTGGCCATTCATAAGGAAAATTATCGCACAGGAATTCAGGATTCGCGCGTTGGCCCCCTATCCGGGTTTTACTTCTCCAAGCCAGTGGCCTTGTTGATGGTCCACGCGTACTCGAAGGCATTCTGGCGCCACTTTTCATAGCGCCCGGACACGCCGCCATGGCCTGCGGCCATTTCGGTCTTGAGCAAGAACTCGCCGCCGGTGGCCGTCGTTCGCAGCTGGGCGATCCACTTGGCCGGCTCAACGTAGAGTACGCGAGTGTCATTGAGCGAGGTGATAGCCAGAATGTCCGGGTAGTCCTTAGCCTCGATATTTTCATACGGCGAGTAGGACTTCATGTAGTCATAGACCTCTGGATCGTGGTACGGGTCGCCCCACTCTTCCCATTCAGGGACCGTGAGTGGCAGCTCCGGCATGAGGATGGAGGTCAGCGGATCCACGAACGGCACGACGGCCTGGATGGCGGTGAAGCGATCCGGGGCCATATTGGCAATCGCGCCCATGAGCATGCCGCCGGCAGAGCCGCCCTCGGCCACCATCTGATCCGCGGTGGTCACGCCGCGGGCGATGAGGTCATCGGCGACATCGATGAAATCGGTGAAGGTGTTCTTCTTCTTGAGCATCTTGCCGTCGTCGTACCAGGTGCGGCCCATCTCGCCGCCACCGCGGACATGGGCCACGGCGAAGATCATGCCGCGATCCATGAGGGACAGGCGGGTAACGGAGAAAGCCGGATCCACGCTGACCTCATAGGAACCGTAGCCGTAGAGCAGGGTCGGATTCGGCTGGGTGCGGTCGAGATCCGCGCGGTGGACAATGGAGACGGGGATTTCGGTGCCGTCGGCAGCCGTGGTCCACAGGCGGTAGGCCACGTAGTCATCCGGGTTATAACCGCCGGGAACCTCCTGCTCCTTGAGCAGGGTAAATTCGCCGGTATCCACGCGGTAATCAAAGAGCTGGGAGGGCTGGGTGAAAGACACGTAGCTCACGCGCAGCACCGGTGCGTCCCACTCGGGGTTACCGGATACAGACACGGTGAAGAGTTCTTCGTCGAAGTTGAGCTCTTCGAATTCGCTAAAGCCGTCGTTCACACGCATGATGGCGGCGCGGCCGATGCCGCCGCGGCGGTAGCCCACCACAATCTGATCGCGGTAGGTGTCCACGCCCTCGATGCGGGTGGTTTCCTCGTGCGGCAGAAGCGTCGGCAGCTCGCGTAGGGCGGGCAGCTCATCCTTGGCCTTGGTATAGCCGACCTCGAAATTGGGGCCGGTGGCGTTGTGGGTGACGATCCAGTAATCCTCGCCCTTAACGACGGCGTGGTCGACGTCGTAGTCCACGCCGGATTCGCGCTCCCACAGCAGGCGGAATTCACCCTCGGGGTTGTCTTCTTCGAGGACCCACACCTCAGAGGTCACCTTGGAGCTCACGCCAAGGAAGAGGTATTTATCGGAGCGAGCGCTGCCGATGCCGACGTTGAAGTGTTCGTCTTCTTCCTTGAACACCTGCACGTCTTCGGACTGCGCGGTGCCGACCTTGTGGCGCCAGATGGCGTCAGGGCGCCATGCCTCGTCGACGGTCGTGTAAAAGATATAGCCGTCGCCGGCCCAGGTGGCGCCGTAGAAGATGCCCTTGAGGTGGTCGTCGAGAAGCGCGCCGCTTTCCAAGTCCTTGATGTAGAGCTCGAAGCGCTCGTCGCCGGCGAAGTCCACGGAATAGGCCAGGTAGCGGCCGGAATCAGAGATGGAGGCGGCGCCGAGGGCGAAAAAGTCCTTGCCCTCCGCCAGCGCGTTGGCGTCGAGGATAATCTCCTCACCTGCCGGGGTGCCTTCCTCTGGGATAACCGGGGCAGTCCATGGGTCAGCCCCCTCCTCTACTGGGAGGCGGCAGGAGTAGCCGTAGCTCTTGCCCTCCTCGGTGCGGCCGTAATACCAGTAATCGCCGCGGCGAGAAGGCACGGACATATCGGTTTGCTTGATGCGGGACTTAATCTCCTGGAAGATATTTTCCGTCATCTCATCCAAGTGCGCGGTCTTCGCCTTGGTGTAATCATTTTCTGCGTTGAGGTAATCCAGGGTTTCCTGGGATTCCTTATCGCGCAGCCACTCGTAGTTATCCACGAACTCGCGTCCGTGGAAGGAACGGGTCACGGGGTGGACGGCGGCCACGGGGGCGGAAAGATTCTCGTTGCTCATGCCGCCCCACTGTACGCGTGGCGCCCCGTAGAGCGAGAGCTAGGCCTCGGGCGAGAGGAAGTCCGCAAAGCGCTCGCCGGAAAGCCGCTCATAGGCCTCGATGTAGCGCAGGCGGGTAGCGGAAACGACGTCGTCGGGAAGCTGGGGCGGAGTGCCGTCAGCGGCTTGATCCCATCCGGAGGCGTCGGAAGTCAGCCAATTGCGCACGTATTGCTTGTCGAAGGACGGCTGGACCTCGCCCTCCACGTAGGAATCGGCCGGCCAGTAGCGGGAGGAATCTGGGGTAAGGACCTCATCGGCCAGCACGAGGGTGCCGTCTTGGTCTAGGCCGAACTCGAACTTGGTATCGGCGAGGATAATGCCCTTCTCCTCCGCGAGCGCGGCGGCCTCGGAGTAAATGCGGAGGGTGGCCGCGCGCAGCTCCTCGGCGCGCTCGGCGCCCAGCTTGTCCACCACGTAGTCGAAGGAGACGTTCTCATCGTGCTCGCCCTGTTCTGCCTTGGTGGCCGGGGTGAAGATGGGCTCGGGCAGGCGGGAAGCCTCAACCAGGCCCTCCGGCAGCTCGATACCGCACACGGTGCCGTTGGCCTTGTACTCCTTCAGGCCGGAACCGGTGAGGAAGCCGCGGGCCACGCACTCGAAGGGCAGCATATCCAGTTTCTTGACCACCATCGCGCGGCCGAGGCACTCGGCGGGGATGCGCTCATCATCGAGCGGGCCGGCCAGGTGGTTGGGGAAATCGATGGAGTCGAAGAAGAACTTCGAGGTTGCGGTCAGCACGCGGCCCTTGTCCGGGATGGCCGGTTCGAGGGCGTGATCGTAGGCCGAGATGCGGTCCGAGACCACCATCAACAGGGTGTTCTCGTCTACATCGTAGATATCGCGGACCTTGCCGGAGGCAAGATGGTTATAAGAAGAAAGCTCAGGTCGCATGACCTTTATTCTAGCGCCCAGGGGTAGCGAGCACGTTTCGATCAAATAAGCCCCGAAATCCGCGTGTGAACTGCTCCCCATTAGTTGGACTGAGAAATCAGTTTCCGATTAGTGGGGAGTAGTTTTCATTGAGAGCTCGAAGTTTGGTGAGTGAGCATCAGCGGGAGCAGTTGGTTGAACTATTTGA
>NZ_JAKRNC010000023.1:0-23965 GCF_022347345.1 Corynebacterium sp. ACRPJ | reverse complement strand
CTCGGTATGGTAAGCCCCGTCGACTTCGAGAACCACATTGGTCTAACCACCAGCAGAAAAGAAATAGCTGCCTAACCACTAGGTAGCTCCACTACGTGTCCACGATTTGCGGGCAACCCCATTCTTTACACGCGACGCGCTCTATGGGGCGTCGCCTGTACAGGCGCTAGGCAGGTTCTTTGTAAAGTACTTCAATTTTCGTGGCCGGGCGTCCATGAGTGAGTTTTGGTGGGTCTTCGGCTTCCTCGTGCTGATTTCTGTGGCAATCGGCATTATCGATCGGCACTTTGGCGTGGATATTGAGGCTATTGCCGAGGCGGTTCTTGTGATTCCAGTCGTTTCCTTGATGTGCCGGCGGCTGCACGATTCCGGGCGGACGGGGTTGTTATGCCTGATTGGTTTCATTCCCGTGTTCGGTGGAATCGCGTTGCTCTTTATGATGGCCCTGCCCACGCGGGACCGCGCGGCGCTTTAAAAATTTCCTTGCCTGATTAGGCTGGGCGGCATGCAGACTTTTTCAAAGCGAGTACGCGACAGAGATCAAGCAGGTGCCGAGGCTGCCGGATTGCGGTGGCTCGGGGAGGCCACCGACGCGGTGGTCGACGTCGTGAGCGCCGACGGGCTAGAAATCGTTACCGCGCGCGTGGACGAGGTCATGCCTACGCCGGAGGCCGCGCGGACATTTGGTGCGGAGCTGGCGCGCATGCACCGTGGGGGAGCCGAAGCGTTTGGCGCGCCTCCCACCGGGTGGGAAGGCAAGAACTTCATCGGCAGTATCGAGCAAGACTGCATCCCGACAAAAAATTGGGGCGAGTTCTATGTTGAACAGCGAGTGCTGCCCTTCGCAGAACTGGCGGGGATAAGTGCAGCGCAGTTGGACCTGGTAAGGCGTGCCTGCGACGCCATCGCCGCGCGCAGTTGGGATGTGGTGCCGGCCCGAATCCACGGCGATTTGTGGGCGGGAAACCTGCTTTTTGGGCCCGACGGCGGCATCATGATTGACCCCGCCGCCCATGGTGGGCACCCGCATACGGATTTGGGGATGTTGGCGCTTTTCGGGGCACCGTACCTCGAGGAGATTTTCCGGGGATATGGTGCGCCGAAGGACATTGAGAAGTGGATTCCCATGCACCAGCTACACCCGTTGGCGGTGCATGCGCTGACGCACGGCGCCAGCTATAACCGGCCGCTGGAGCGCGCGGCTGCCGCAACCTTGGAGGCGCTGGGCTAAAGATTCGGCCCCTGCGGCATGATGCGTTTGTGGGCGCCGCGGCGCCATAAGGTTTCGATGCGCTCGCGGGCGGCGTCGGGAACCGCTTTGCCCTCCAGGTAGTCATCGATGTGGGCGTAGGTGACGCCGAGGGCTTCTTCGTCGGGAAGCTGGGGCTTATCGTCCTCCAAGTCCGCGGTGGGAACCTTCTCCCAGGTAGAGCGCGGGGCACCAAGGTGCTCTAGGAGGGCGGCGCCTTGGCGCTTATTGAGGCCGGCCAAGGGGAGGAGATCCGCCGCGCCATCGCCCCACTTGGTAAAGAAGGCGGTGACGTTTTCCGCCGCATGGTCGGTGCCGATGACTAGCGCGCCGACCTCGCCGGCGATGGCGTATTGGGCGGTCATGCGCAGGCGGGCTTTGGTATTGCCGCGGTTGAAATCGGTGACGTCGGCAAGCTGCAGCGCATCCGCCACCTGCTCGTCGAGGGCCAAGGTGGCCGGCTTGATATCGACGGTGGGGCGGTGATCGGGCTGGATGAAATCCAGAGCAATCTGGGCATCGTCCTCATCGGCCTGCACGCCGTGGGGCAGGCGCACGGCCCAAAACTCCGCGCCGTCGACGCGCTCCACCGCCAGCTGCGCAAGCTTTCCCGCCAAGGTGGAATCTTGGCCGCCAGAGATCCCCAGCACGTAGCCTTTAGCGCCGGTGGCGCGCAGGTATTCAACCAGGAAATCCACGCGGCGCTGCACTTCCGCTTCTGGATCGATAAAGGGGCGCACACCCAGGGCTTTTATGATGGTTTGCTGCAGGTTTTCGGCATCGTTCGACATGACGTTCATGGTAGCCGCCTGACACAATATTGTGCTGTGAATAAGGAAGTTTATGTCAAGGTAGTAGCTGGAATAGCGGCCCTGGGCGGGCTGCTATTTGGATACGACACCGGCGTGATGTCCGGTGCCTTGCTTTTTATTAGCCCCGCATTCGACATGAGCGCGCACCAAGAGGGCTGGGTGACCTCGATGCTGCTCGTGGGTGCTGCAGTAGGGGCGCTGACGGCCGGGCGCATCGCCGATAGGTATGGGCGCCGTTTCACGCTGATTGCAGGCGGCATTATTTTCGTGGTGGGCTCCATCTGGTGTGCGCTTTCCGGCTCGGTGGGGATGCTGGCCACGGCGCGCACCTTTTTGGGCTTTGCCGTGGGTGCAGTGTCCATCGTGTCTCCCATGTACATCGCGGAGATCGTGCCCGCCAAGGTGCGCGGGCGCATGGTCTCGCTCAATACCCTCGCGATTGTGGTGGGTCAGTTGATGGCCTACCTGGTCAACTCCGTGCTGGCCTCTACCGGTAGCTGGGAGTGGATGCTGGGCCTGGCCGCCGTTCCAGGCCTAGCGCTGGCGCTCGGAATGGCTTTCCTGCCAGAGACGCCGGTATGGCTGGCCACTAACGGGAAAATGCCCCGCGCCCAAGAGATTGCCGGGCGCGCCGGGATGGATATTTCGGAGCTGACCTCGCAGGACACTGCGCGCAAGTCCAGCGGATCCGAATGGAAGGCGCTGAAGGCCAATCGCTGGATGCAAATTACGGTGCTGCTTGCCATGTTGATGGGGCTGACGCAGCAGATTACCGGCGTCAACGCCATCGTGTACTTCGCGCCGACCATGATGAACCAGGTGGGGATATCCACGGCTAACTCGGTTTATACCTCCATCGTTATCGGCACGGTATCCGTGCTGGCCTGCTGGGTGGGGCTGAAGGTCGTGGACCGCATTGGGCGAAAGCGATTGTTGCTGATCGGCCTGACTGGCAATGTGGTCTCGCTGTTTATCCTCTCCTTTGCCTATTCCCACGCGCAGGACTCCACCGCCATGGCGATGGTCTCGTTGGTATTCATGGCGCTGTTTATCGCCTTTCAGCAGGCGGCAGTGTCGCCCACTACCTGGCTACTCATCTCCGAGCTGGTGCCACTGCAGGTGCGCGGCCTAGGCATGGGCATTGCGGGGCTCTCGCTATGGGCCACCAACTGGGCCGTGGCGCAGTACTTCCTGCCGCTAGTGGAGTGGCTGACCGGCCCGGTGGCGTTTATCGTCTTCGGAGTCTTCGGCCTCATCGCCATCGGCTACACCAAGGTTTTGGTTCCAGAGACTATGGGACGTAGCCTGGATGAGGTAGGCGAGGAAATGAAGTCGCGCTACGAGCGCGAGTCCGCACCCGTGAAGCCTTAGTGTTTTGGTATTGACGGCCGTGTGAGGTAACATTTTTCCTCGTGTCATGGCTGGGGATTCCCAGTCCGTGCTTTACTTATTCAACCGCATGTAGATTGCGCATAACGAAAGGAGCGCCCGATGAAGGTCCGTAAGTCCCTTCGGTCGCTGAAGAAGAAGCCGGGCGCCCAGGTTATTCGCCGCCACGGTAAGGTCTTCGTGATCAACAAGAAGGATCCCCGTTTCAAGGCTCGTCAGGGCTAATTGAGACGCGATTCCATCCGCTCCCTCCGGCTTCCGGAGTGGGGCGGATTTTTTTATGCGTGAGCTCCGGCACAAAGGATAAATTCTTTTAAATCCAAGTGAACATAAAGACAAATGTATGAATATAATTAATTTGTCTATCCATGCCGTGAGAAAGAAGAATTATGTCCCAGCGAATCGTTGCCGCGCTCACTGCCGCCGCCCTCGGATTGTCCGCCCCAGTGGCGCATGCTGCAGAGCCACAGTGGGAATCCTCTGCGCCGGAATCCTTTGGCATCAATGACCCGTCCTGCGTGCCTTCAGGGGACATCACTGAGCCCGTTGTGTTGCTGCATGGAACCTCGAATAATGCTTCCGTGTGGGGAAACTTGGTCCACCTCTTGCAAGATCAGGGGGCGTGCGTGTGGGCCTTTGATTACGGCGCCGATGATGTGACCTTGCAGAATATGATTCCAAGCGTCAAAGCCATCGCGGACCTGGATGATTCGGCCGCGGAAATTGCGGATCAGGTGGACTATGTCCGCGAGGTCACTGGGTCGGACAAGGTGAACTTGGTGGGCCATTCCCAGGGTGGCATGCACATCAAGACCTATACCCAGATGCACAATGGCGCGGATCACGTCTCCCATGCGGTAGCGCTGGGCGGCAACTTCCACGGCACCACGCTTAACGGGCAGGGGGAGGCGCTCTCTAAAATCATTGCCTTTGCGCCGCACCTCGCCGCTTTTGTGGCAAGTACGGCCGGCATTCAGCAAGTGGTGGGGTCGGAGTTTATTAAACGGCTCAATGCGCTGCCAGATACCGCGCCAGGCGTGCTTTATACCTCCATTTACTCGCCGGGGGATACGACGGTGACTCCGAATAGCTCTTCGCAGCTGGCGCTTGGCGACGGCGCCGATGTGGTCAACCTTGACTTAAGCGAAGTCTGTGGCGTGGCTCCTCGGCACGACAAGCTGCCGACCGACCCGACGGTGTTGAGTCAGGTCATTTTTGGGCTAAAGCGCGCCCCTGGGGAGGGTCCGGACCCGGCGACCTGTGCCTCTGGCGAGCCTTCGGTAGTCGGCTCTTAAGGTGACGTACCAGCCCTAAAATGTGAACTTTGGCACACAAAATGGTGAACTCCAGGTAAACCTGCAGGAATACCATTGGTGTAGTTTCATGACTGTTCGTAGGTGTGGACAACATGTGGGGCCTGGGGGTGTGCCATCCTGGGAATACCACGGCTGTAACTACTACATATTGTGTTAGTTGCGGGCATTTCCCCCAAAGTATAGTGTCGTTGATGTTGCTCAGAGCGGCGCAGGAAGCGCCCGCATAGGCGGGAAAACGCGCCCCGCTCTGACGAATTTTTCAATGCAGGAGCTTTAAGGATCTATATGTCTATCACCGTTTACACCAAGCCAGCATGCGTCCAGTGCAATGCCACCAAGAAGGCCCTCGACCGTGCCGGCCTTGAGTATGACCTCGTCGATATCTCGGCCGATGAAGAGGCCCGCGATTACGTTATGGCACTGGGCTACGTTCAGGCCCCAGTGGTTGAGGCTAATGGCGAGCACTGGTCTGGTTTCCGCCCTGACCGTATCAAGGGCTTGGCTTCCGTAGCGGCCTCTGCTTAAGAGAATAGGGGAGGCCAGTAGCGATGTTGGTCGTGTATTTTTCCTCCGCGACGGAAAATACGCACCGGTTCGTGCAGAAACTGGGCTTTCCTAGCGCGCGCATCCCGCTGCGCCGCACGGACGAGCCCCTCAAGGTCAACGAACCCTATGTTTTGGTGTGCCCCACCTACGGCGGGGGTGCGTCCATTAGCCACCAGAACTCCCGGCCCGTGCCCACGCAGGTAATTAAGTTCCTCAACGATGAGCACAACCGCAGTTTCATTCGCGCGGTAATCGCGGGTGGCAATAGCAACTTCGGCGCCGACTTTGGCAAGGCTGGTGACGTCATCAGCGCCAAATGTAAAGTGCCCTATGTATATCGTTTCGAGTTGCTGGGAAACGAAGACGATATAAAAATTTGTCGTGAAGGCTTATTGGCTAACGCCGCCGAGCTTGGGCTCGAGGCTGCGGCCTAGCGCCCACTACGACTTAATTAAAGATCCTGATTTTTAAGAAAGGCCTTGTCAGCTGTGAGTACGCAATTGGGGAAGACCGTCGCCGAGCCAGTGAAGCCAGAAGAGCAGTTGGATTACCACGCTCTGAACGCGATGCTGAATCTCTACGATGCAAACGGCAAGATTCAGTTTGATAAAGACCGCGAGGCCGCTAACCAATTCTTCCTGCAGCACGTTAATCAAAACACGGTCTACTTCCATGATCTGGAAGAAAAGATCGATTACCTGATTAATAACAAGTACTACGACCCGCAGGTCATCGAGCAGTATGAGTTCTCCTTTATTAAGGAGCTATTCAAGCGTGCTTATTCCTATAAGTTCCGCTTCAAGTCCTTCCTGGGCGCGTATAAGTACTACACCAGCTACACGCTGAAGACCTTTGATGGCCGCCGCTACCTCGAGCGCTTTGAGGACCGCGTGTCCATGACCGCCCTGTTCCTGGCGGACGGCGACGCAGGCTTGGCCGAGCACCTCGTAGACGAGATCATGACCGGCCGCTTCCAGCCGGCTACCCCGACCTTCCTCAACGCCGGCAAGGCCCAGCGCGGCGAGCTCGTTTCCTGCTTCCTGCTGCGCATCGAGGATAATATGGAGTCCATCGGCCGCTCCATCAACTCCGCGCTGCAGCTTTCCAAGCGTGGCGGCGGCGTGGCCTTGCTGCTATCTAATATCCGCGAGTCCGGGGCGCCGATTAAGCACATTGAAAACCAGTCTTCCGGTGTCATCCCCGTGATGAAGCTGCTGGAGGATTCCTTCTCCTACGCCAATCAGCTCGGTGCCCGCCAGGGTGCCGGTGCGGTCTACCTCAACGCGCACCACCCGGACATCATGAACTTCCTGGATACCAAGCGCGAGAATGCGGATGAGAAGATCCGCATTAAGACCCTCTCGCTGGGCATTGTCGTGCCGGATATCACCTTTGAGCTGGCTAAGCGCAATGATGATATGTACCTCTTCTCGCCGTATGACGTCGAGCGCGTCTATGGCAAGGCCTTCGGTGACATCTCCGTCACCGAGCACTATGAGGAGATGGTGGAAGACCCACGCATCCGCAAGAAGAAGATCAATGCCCGCCACTTCTTCCAGACCGTGGCCGAGCTGCAGTTCGAGTCCGGTTACCCGTACATCATGTTCGAGGACACCGTAAACCGCGCGAATCCGGTGAAGACCTCGTGGATCAACATGTCCAACCTGTGCTCGGAAATCCTGCAGGTCAACTCCGCTTCCGAATTCAACGCGGACCTGACTTATGAGGAGCTGGGCAGCGATATTTCCTGCAACTTGGGTTCCCTGAATATCGCAATGACCATGGATTCGCCGGACTTCGCCAATACGGTGGAAACCGCCATCCGCGGCCTGACCGCAGTGGCGGATAAGACCTCCATCGATTCCGTTCCGTCCGTGCGCCGTGGTAATGACGAGTCCCACGCCATCGGCTTGGGCCAGATGAACCTGCACGGTTACTTGGGCCGCGAGCACATCGAGTATGGCTCGGAAGAGGGCTTGGACTTCACCAATGCCTACTTTGCGGCCGTGCTGTATGCGGCGCTGCGCGCTTCCAATAAGATTGCCCGCGAGCGCGGCGAGTACTTCACGGAGTTCCCGCAGTCCGAGTATGCCTCCGGCGAATTCTTCGACCGCTACGATCCGGAAGAGTTCAAGCCGAAGACCAAGAAGGTGCAGGAGCTTTTCGACGCCTCTTCGATCCACACCCCGTCCGCCCAGGACTGGGAGGACTTGAAGCAGGATGTGGCCAAGCATGGCCTGTACAACCGCAACCTGCAGGCGGTGCCGCCGACGGGCTCGATTTCCTATATCAATAACTCCACCTCGTCCATCCACCCGATTGCCTCCAAGATTGAGATCCGCAAGGAGGGCAAGATCGGCCGCGTCTACTACCCGGCGCCGCACATGGATAATGACAACCTGGAGTACTTCAAGGACTCCTATGAGATTGGCTACGAGAAGATCGTTGATACTTATGCCGTAGCCACCAAGTATGTGGACCAGGGCCTATCGCTCACGCTCTTCTTCAAGGACACCGCGACCACCCGCGATGTCAACCGCGCGCAGATTTATGCGTGGCGTAAGGGCATTAAGACCTTGTACTACATCCGCCTGCGCCAGATGGCGCTGGAGGGCACCGAGGTCGAGGGCTGCGTATCCTGCATGCTCTAAACCGCAGGTAAAGCGCCTCGCTGCACGTCGTGGGGAAGGACGTGCAGCGAGACGCTTAGCCGTTTTCTGCCCGGGTGCGGTCGAGGATGGTGCGGGAGGTTTCTTCGGCGGCGTCGGCAAGCCCGGCATCAATGGCGCGTGCCAGTTCCATGTGCAGCTGTGTGGTGCCGCCGATGGGGTCGCGCTTGCGGGAGCCAAAGACGGACTTGCCCTTGAGCATCGCTACTAGGGAAGGGGCGAGCGCGGCCAGCATTTCATTTCCAGAGGCCCGCAGGATGAGGGTGTGGAAGCGCAGATCGGTTTCTAATTCTTCGCCTACGCGCGGAGACGGGGTGGATTCCAGCTCGGCCAAGCGCGCGGCGAGGCCCAGCAATTCAGCCCGCTGCTGGGCGGTGGCATTGCCTGCAGCCAGACGCGCGGCCACCGGTTCGATGCCAAGCCGCAGCTCGTTGAGTCGGGCCACTTGCTGCCCGCGCGTTTTATCGTTGTCTAAGCGCCAGCCAATGACCGCCGGGTCATAGACCGCCCACTTTTCCATCGGCAGCACCGTGATTCCCACGCGGCGCCCAGAGCTGACCATTCCGAGGTGCTCCAGGGCGCGCATGGCCTCGCGGGCTACGGTGCGGGAGATGCCAAAGCGCTTTTCGACGTCCCCCAGCCGGAACCGCTCGCCCTCCGCGAGGTCTCCGCTTACTATATCCGCGCCGAGTTGGTCCACCACGGAGCCGAGTAGGGGAGGGGTGGCGCTCATGGTGGGTGAATCCTCTCTGTGCGGGCACTCGGTATAGCTGGGATCAGTATAGGCATGAGGCATCCACCACAATGATCTAGAGGGCGGGCGAATTGGGTATGCTGGGGAGCTAAAAGTGTCCGTATTATGTATTGGAGTGACGCCGCGTGTCGCACGAGTACGATGACTACGTTTCTAGTCATGAAAAGCCAGTTAAGGCCATTAACTGGAATAGCATCCCGGATGAAAAGGACCTCGAGGTTTGGGATCGCCTCACCGGTAATTTCTGGCTGCCAGAAAAGGTCCCCGTCTCCAATGACCTGCCCAGCTGGAAGACGCTGACGGAGAAGGAAAAGGAAACCACCATGCGGGTCTTTACCGGCCTGACGCTGCTGGATACCATCCAGGGCACAGTGGGTGCGATTTCCCTCCTTCCGGATTCCCAGACTCTGCATGAGGAAGCGGTCTACACCAATATCGCCTTCATGGAGTCTGTGCACGCCAAGTCCTATTCCAATATCTTTATGACCCTGGCGTCCACGCCGATGATCAACGATGCCTTCCGCTGGTCCGAAGAGAACGAGAACCTGCAGAAGAAGGCAAAGATCATCTTGTCCTACTACAAGGGCGATGATCCGCTGAAGAAGAAGGTGGCCTCCACGCTGCTGGAGTCCTTCCTGTTCTACTCCGGCTTCTACCTGCCGATGTACTTCTCCTCCCGCGCGAAGCTCACCAACACCGCCGATATCATCCGCCTGATCATCCGAGATGAGGCTGTGCATGGCTACTACATTGGCTATAAGTTCCAGCAGGCGTATAAGCAGCTGGATGAAGAGCACCAGGCGGAGCTGAAGGAATACACCTTCGACTTGGTCTATGACCTCTATGACAATGAGATCGACTACACCGAGGATCTCTACGATGACCTGGGCTGGACCGAGGACGTTAAGCGCTTCCTGCGCTATAACGCCAATAAGGCACTGAATAACTTGGGCTTCGAGGGGCTCTTCCCGGCCGATGAGACCCGCGTTTCCCCGGCTATCTTGTCCTCGTTGTCGCCGAACGCCGACGAGAACCATGACTTCTTCTCTGGTTCGGGTTCGTCCTATGTCATCGGCAAGGCTGAGGACACCACGGATGATGACTGGGACTTCTAAGCATTCCCGCTGATCAGCGTGGTCTAGCGGCACACCTTCTGCTCGAACTCAACCGAAAGGTTGATAACGAGCGGGGGTGTGTTTTTACGTTTTGGGCCTGCACAATTCGGCGCGGCTGTGACATATAGCACGCTGTATCTTTGGCGAAAACCGACGACGGAAATAGTGGCTGCGCCACGTGCAGGGGCAATGTGGCAGATGTGGTCAGTGGTGAGGCTTGTCCTTGTGGCGAAGTATTGGGGGAAGCTGGAAAGAACAGGGGAAAATGGCCTAATATAAGGCGAGTAAACCTAGGTGTAGGTGGAGTCTGTCCACAGACACTTTGTTATTCAGGAGGATTTTATGACCGCTGTGGCGCCACGGGTCGACGATTACGTCGCCCCCACACGTCCAGAGCCAACCGGTAATGCGAAGACCGGTTCAAAGGCTTGGGTATTTCTAACCACCACCGACCACAAGCAGCTGGGCATCATGTACTTGATCATGTCCTTCAGCTTCTTCTTCCTCGGTGGCTTTATGGCACTGTTGATCCGCGCGGAGCTGTTCACCCCGGGTCTCCAGTTCTTGTCCAATGAGCAGTTCAATCAGCTGTTCACCATGCACGGCACCGTGATGCTGCTGCTGTTTGCGACCCCAGTCGTGTGGGGCTTTGGTAACTACATCCTGCCGCTGCAGATTGGTGCGCCGGACGTGGCCTTCCCGCGTCTGAACGCCTTCGGCTTCTGGGTTACCCTGCTGGGCGGCACCGTGATGCTGCTGGGCTTCGTTACCCCAGGTGGTGCGGCTGACTTCGGCTGGACCATGTACATGCCGCTGGCTGATGGTGTCCACACCCCGGGCATCGGCGCTGATATGTGGATCGTCGGCGTGGGCGCTACCGGTGTCGGTACCATTGCCTCCGCTGTCAACATGATTACGACCATCCTGACCCTGCGCGCACCGGGCATGACGATGTTCCGTCTACCGGTCTTCAGCTGGGCTGTGTTTACCGCGTCCGCCATCGTGCTGATGATCTTCCCGCTGCTGACCGCTGCGGCACTGGGCGTTCTGTATGACCGCAAGCTGGGCGGCCACATCTACGATTCCGCTAATGGTGGCGGCATCCTGTGGCAGCACCTGTTCTGGTTCTTCGGCCACCCTGAGGTTTACGTCCTCGCGCTGCCGTTCTTCGGCGTTGTGTCTGAGGTCGTTCCGGTCTTCTCCCGCAAGCCGGTCTTCGGCTACATCGGCCTGGTCTTCGCACTGCTGGCCATCGGCTCCCTGTCCATGGCTGTGTGGGCACACCACATGTTCGTCACCGGCGCTATCCTGCTGCCATTCTTCTCCTTCATGACGTTCCTGATTGCGGTTCCAACCGGCGTTAAGTTCTTCAACTGGGTCGGCACCATGTGGAAGGGCCACATCACTTGGGATACCCCGATGATCTTCGCCATGGGCTTCATGGCAACCTTCCTCTTCGGCGGCATGACCGGCGTTATGCTGGCATCCCCGGCACTGGACTTCCACCTGGCTGAGTCCTACTTCTTGATTGCACACTTCCACTACACCCTGTTCGGTACGGTTGTGTTCTCCGCCTTCGCCGGCCTGTACTTCTGGTTCCCGAAGATGACCGGCCGCATGCTGGACGAGCGTCTGGGCAAGATTCACTTCTGGCTGACCTTCATCGGCTTCCACGGCACCTTCCTGGTTCAGCACTGGGTCGGCAACATGGGTATGCCGCGTCGTTACGCTGACTACCTGGAGTCCGATGGCTTCACGGTCTTCAACCAGATTTCCACCATCTTCTCCTTCGTCCTCGGCGCTTCCGTTATCCCGCTGGTCTGGAACGTATTCAAGTCCTGGCGCTACGGCGAGATCGTCACCGTGGATGACCCATGGGGCTACGGCAACTCCCTCGAGTGGGCAACCTCCTGCCCGCCGCCGCGCCACAACTTCGTGTCGCTGCCGCGTATCCGCTCCGAGCGTCCGGCCTTCGAGCTGCACTACCCGCACATGGTTCAGCGCATGCGCGAAGAAGCACACGTGGGTAGCCACTAAAGCGATATAACTCGCTAAAGCACTCCTGACTTAAGCCGCCTCCCAGCCCGCCAAGGGCCGTGGGAGGCGGCTTTGGCGTATCTTGTTTGCCCTACGTGCGATAATGGGCGGCGTGAGTACCCAAGCTGATACCTATGCCGTTATTACCACCACCGGGCCGGACAAGCCTGGGGTGTCGGCGGCCTTCTTCCGCGTGTTAGCGTCTTATAACGCCGCGCTTGTCGACGTCGAACAGGCCATCTTTTCCGGCCGCATCACCCTTGCTGCCCATACCCGCATTCCCCGTACGCGCGCCGATCAGATTGCACAGGGGTTGCGCAATACCTTGAGCATCTACGGGCAACAGGTATCCGTGGACGTGCGGGAGGAGGAATCTAGCGCGCGAGCTCGCTCCACGCATGCGGTGGTCCTCATGGGAACGGAAGTAACCGCCCACCACGTAGAGGAGGTCGCCCGCGTATTGGCTAACTTCGATGCCAATATCGATCGCATCCGCGGGCTTTCCACCTCTCCGCTGACTGGGCTGGAGCTGTTCTTGTCCCTCGATGGTTCCGCGGCACCTGTGCGCCAGGCGCTGGCAGAGCTGGCACAGCAGATTGGCATCGACATTGCCATTGAACCTGCGGGTCTGGGCCGACGCTCCAAACGCCTCGTCTGCTTCGACTGCGATAGCACCGTCATCCAAGGCGAGGTCATCGAGATGCTAGCCGCGCACGCCGGCAAAGAGGAAGAGGTTGCCGCCATTACGGCCCGGGCTATGCGCGGCGAGTTGGATTTTGAGGAGTCCCTACGCGAGCGCGTGGCCGTTCTGGCCGGCCTGGATGCTTCCATCATTGATGAGGTAGCCCGCGAGATTCAGCTGACCCCCGGTGCCCGCGAGACCATTGCCACGCTCAACCACATCGGTTATCGCACCGCTGTGGTCTCCGGTGGGTTCATCCAAGTTCTAGAGGGCCTAGCCGCAGAAATGCACTTAGATTACGTCCGCGCCAATACCTTGGAGATCGCCGATGGCAAGCTCACCGGCCGCGTAACCGGCAAGGTGGTTGACCGCAAGGCCAAGGAGGAAATCCTGCGGGAGTTCGCCGCGGATTCCGGCGTGAGCATGCGCCAGACGGTCGCCGTGGGCGATGGCGCCAATGACATCGATATGATTACCGCCGCGGGGCTGGGCATCGCCTTTAACGCTAAGCCGGCGCTGCAAGAGGTGGCGGATACCTCGGTAAATCACCGGCGGTTGGATGAGGTACTACAGATTTTGGGAATTCCGGCCGAGGAGGTTGTTCGTGGATAAGTTTGAAGTAGCCCACCAGCGTTTGGTGGAGGCATGTGATTCGCGTTCGTGGCGCGATGACCCAGAAAACCCCGACGAGCCCGCCACCATCCAAGCGATGCAGATTGTGCTTAACCTGCCAAAGCAGGAGCCGCCGGCGCGCACGGAGGTGCTGGAGGCGGCCGCCAGCGCCGTTGTGGCCGTGTGCTTGGACGAGCGCGCGGGGGAGGACGGGGCCTTCGCCCACGCCCTGGGACAGTGGTATGGCCACCGCATCCGCAAAATCGCCCGCCGGGCGCGCAATAAGGCCTGGCGCGATGTGCAGAGCCTGCCGGGCGTGACTGTGGCGGACCGTGCCCGGGCCTTCGCGCCTTCGGCCGTGGGGGAGGTGGATCCGCTCATCGGCAAGCTGCAGATCGGTCACACTGACCTTGCCTATGATGAGCCGGGAGCCCCGCTTGGCGACGCCCCCGTCATCTACGTCGACCGCAGTCTCGATATGTCTGCCGGCAAGGCCGCAGCGCAGGTGGGCCACGGTTCGATGATGCTCGCCGCGGCGATGTCGGTGGAGGAGGCTCGTGCCTGGGCCGACACGGGTTTTGAGCTTTCGGTGCGCGAGGTGCCCGGCGAAGATTTTCGCACGGCCTGCGCGCAGGACGGCGCCGTGGTGATCGTGGACGCCGGGTTTACGGAGATTGCTCCGGACTCGGCTACCGTGTGCGCCCTGCGGCGACCAATCGCTTAAGCGCGCCGCGCACCGTATCCGCGTCGGTGGTCTGCCAAAAGCTTGGCATGGAGGCCTTGAGGAAGCTGCCGTAGCGCTTATATTCTAAGCGGTTATCGAGCACGGCCACCACGCCGCGGTCGGTTACGTGGCGCAGCAGGCGGCCTGCGCCCTGTGCCATGAGCAAGGCGGCGTGGTTGGCGGAGACCTCCATAAACCCGGAGCGGCCCGCAGCATCGGCCGCCTGGGCGCGCGCCTGCATCAGGGGATCATCCGGCCGAGGAAACGGAATGCGGTCGATGATGACCAGCGAACAGGCCGGCCCCGGCACGTCCACGCCTTGCCACAGGGTAAGCGTGCCGAAGAGGCAGGAGTTTTCCTTCTGAGAGAATTTCTCTACCAGCGCGCCGATGGAATCCTCGCCTTGTACGAAGAGGTCAAAGGGGATGCGCGGCTTGAGGGCGGTGGCCGCCTCTTCCGCGGCGCGGCGGGAGGAGAACAGACCAAGCGTGCGCCCGCCGGCGGCCATAATGAGCTCGTAGATCTCATCGATGGTTTCTTTGGGCAGGCCATCGCGGCCCGGCGCGGGCAGGTGCTTGGCGGTATACAGGATGCCGGATTTGGCTGGGTCGAAGGGCGTGCCCGCATCCAAGGTGTCGTAGGTGCCGCTCGGCATGCCCCACTGCGCGGCCATGGCATCGAAGCGGCCGCCGAGGGCGAGGGTGGCCGAGGTCAGCACCACCGTCTGCTCCCCAAAGAGGTTCTCGCGTAGCATGTGGGCGATGGAGAGGGGCGCCACGGCGAGGGTCTCGGCGTCGCTGCGCGGATCGCGCTCGAGCCAGACGACGTCGTCTTGCTTGGCCGGGTCATCGGTGGCGAAAACCTCCAGCATGCGCGCCACGGCCTGCGCGAGGTCGGAGAGGTGGTTGCTCAAGTTTTGGCGCTCGGCGTTTTTCTCTGGGTCGTCGGTCGCTTCGCCTTCTGGTGCGCGAGAAATGAGGGACTTAACGCGCAGGAATTCGTCGGCAAGCGCGCGCAGGTGGCCCTGGGAAGTTTCATCCAAGTCGGTCCAACGGCCGGGCTCTTGGATTTTCATCAGGTCATCAAATTCCTCGGCCAAGTCCGAGAGGCTACCGGCATTGCCCAGCGACTTCGCGCGGTTGGCGGCCATCTTGATGGCGCGGGTAGTAATCTCCGCGGTGGATACAGAGGTGATGCGGCCGTCGAGCTCATGAGCCTCATCGATAATGGCGACGTCGTGCTCCGGCAAGATATTTGCCTCAGAAACCGCGTCGATGGCGAGCATGGCGTGGTTGGTGACCACGATGTCGACGTCGGCAGCCGCCCTGCGAGCCTCTTCCGCAAAGCAATCCGGCCCGTGCGGGCAGCGCGACGCGCCCAAGCACTCGTTGGAGGTGACCGATACCGCCCGCCATACCAAGTCCGGTACGCCAGGCTCTAGGTCATCGCGGTCACCGGTGTCGGTTTCCTGCGCCCACTCGTGGATGCGGCGCACGGCTTTGCCGCGGTGGGAGATCTCGGATTCGTCGATAAGAGCTTCCGGGTCATCCGGGGTAGCCGCAATCTTATTCATGCACAGGTAGTTATTGCGGCCCTTCATGATGGCGAAGGTGGGCGTACGCTCCATCACAGGGGCGAGGGCCTTAGTAAGCCGCGGCAGATCGCGCTCCACCAGCTGGCGCTGCAAGGCTAGGGTCGCGGTGGAGACGATGACGGTGGACCCCGAGTTCATCGCATGCCGGATAGCCGGGACCAAGTAGGCCAGGGATTTACCGGTACCGGTACCGGCCTGCACAGCTAGGTGGCGCTCCTTTTCGAGCGCGGCCGAGACGGCCGTGGCCATGCGCACCTGGCCTTCGCGCCGGCTGCCGCCCAGCGCATCAACGGCCTTTCCCAGCAGCGTTTCCGTGTCGAGGTTTAGGGGCTCATCTGCGTGCTCACTCACCCCACACAGTCTAGCGACCTACTTTTTAAAGCCCACCATCCGCGTGGGCACGGCCGCTTCATCGCGGGAGAGCGCCAGGCCTTCCCATGGCAGGGTCTTGCGGGCCTGATCCAAATACTCGCGCGAGGCATGCAGATCAGGCAGCCCGTCGACGATGTGGCCATCGCGCATGAGGGGAATGGTCATCTCGCGGGTATCGAGCTGGCCGGTATCCGGCGCTGGTGCCTCAAAGGGATAGACGATTTCCTCTACGGCGACGCCGGAGGAGCGGTAGGTGCGCAGCGCCCGCTTGGCACCGCCGACGGATTGCTTGGAGGAAGAGCGCTTCGCCACTGGGATGCCGTCTACCTCTACGACCTTGTAGACCATGCCCGCGGTGGGCGCACCGGAGCCGGTTACTACGGACGTGCCGACGCCGTAGACGTCTACCGGATCGCCGCGCAGGCCGGCGATGGCGAACTCGTCAAGGTCGGAAGATACCACGATATTGGTGTTGTGATTGCCCAAATCATCCAGCTGCTTGCGCACGCGGCGGGTAACCGCACCCAGGTCACCGGAATCGATGCGAACGCCGCCGAGCTTCGGTCCACCTACCTTCACTGCGGTCTCGACGCCCTTGGTGATGTCATAGGTATCGACCAAAAGCGTGGTGTCTACGCCAAGGGTGTCGATCTGGGAGCGAAAGGCGGCCTCTTCATTCGGGGTACCATCCGGGTTGGTATGCGCCAAGGTCCAGGAGTGGGCGGCAGTGCCGGAGACCGGAATGCCGTAGCGGTAGCCCGCCTCCAAGTTGGAGGTGGCATTGAAGCCGGCCAGGTAGGCCGCGCGGGCGGAGGTTACCGCCGCATACTCGTGGGTGCGGCGCGAGCCCATCTCGATAATGGGGCGGCCGTCGGCCGCCGTGACCATGCGGGAGGCGGCCGAAGCCACCGCGGAATCGGCGTTCATGATGGACAAGATGACGGTCTCAAGAACCAAGCATTCCCCAAAGGTGCCGCGCACCGTCAGGATGGGGGAGTTGGGGAAATAAAGCTCACCCTCGCGGTAACCGTCAATCTGCCCGGAAAAGCGGTAGTGGCGCAGGTACTCCTTAGTCTGCTCATCCAGGAAGTCCATCTCCGCTAACTGATTGGCCGAAAAGCGGAAATCCTCCACTGCGCGCAGGACGCGTTCGGTGCCGGCAACTACGCCATAGCGGCGCTCATTGGACAGGCGGCGGCTGAATACCTCGCAGGTGACCTGGCGGCTTGCCGAGCCATCGCGCAGCGCGGCCTGGAGCATCGTTAGCTCATATTTATCCGTGAGCAGTGCAGTAGAGCGATCATTAGGGATAGCTTTGTCATTCACGGGAGTGATAATACCCACTGACTAGGTGGTTTTCAGGGGTTTAGATTCTTTGGCGCCGGAATGTTTGAAGCCAGATTGCGCGGACCCACAATAAATACCCAAATGTGGTTAGGCTAGAAGGCATGAAGGCGCAATTTCCTGTAGTCCGGATGAGCTCTCCCATGGCTACGCCCGAATTGGATGAAGAACTCGACGTAGACGTAGCCACGAGCGAAAACCTGCCGTGGATGTGCATCGTGTGGGATGACCCCGTCAACCTGATGAGTTACGTGTCCTATGTATTCCAAACCGTATTGGGCTATGACAAGAAGCGGGCCAATGAACTCATGATGCAGGTCCACACCGAAGGCAAGGCCGCCGTGTCCAGCGGCGAGCGCGACAAAATTGAAGCGGACGTGAAAAAGCTCCAGATCGCCGGTCTGTGGGCAACGATGCAGCAGGCAGGTTAAATAGATGCAACCGTGGAAGAAAAAGAAGTCCCTCATGCGCGCGCCGAAGATCACGGCCGTATTCGAACCAATGGAGCGCGAAGTACTGGGCGATCTCACCGCCACCGTCTCTGAGGCGATCATTAAGCGCGCCCAGTCCGCGCCCAAGGATGAGCTGGCGGAAATGCTGGACATGCCCACCGGCCACACCGAGGCCCCGGATGACCCCTCGCTGGCGCGCCTCTTCCCGGACTTTGAAATGCCCGGCGATGAGGAATATGAAGGCGATGCATCATTGCTGCGTTCCCTGCATGAAAACGACATTGCGCGCGCCAAGCTGGAAAACCTGCAGGTGATTGGCTCTGCCCTCGGACCTACCGGTGGGGTAGAGGTCACCATCAACGAACAAGAGGCCCAGGCCTTCGTCGCTGGCCTCAACGACCTCCGCCTCTTTGTCGCGGCGGGCGATGTGGCCGATGACAACCTGATGTCTGACCGCGATAGCCTCGTGGAGTGGCTGGCTTTTTGCCAGGATTCGCTGCTGCAGGTGTTGATGGACTAATGCCGGACGGCATGAGCATCGGGCACTATAGCGGCACCGATACCGGAGTCACAGTGCTCTACTGCGGGCCGGGCGGAGCGCTCGGCAGCGTCGATGTGCGCGGCGGCGGCCCAGGCACCCGCGAAACGGACCTTTTACAGCCGCATAATACGGTCGAGCGCGTCCACGCCGTGGTGTTAGCAGGCGGCTCCGCCTTTGGCTTGGCCGCTGCCGACGGCGTGATGAATGAGCTGGCAGAGCAAGGGATCGGCTTTCCCGTCTTCGGGGAGGACAAGCCTGGGCCGCGCGTGCCTATCGTTCCCGGCGCCGTGATTTTTGATCTGCTGGTCGGGCCTTCCCGTCCCGGTCCGGAGGAAGGCGCAGCCGCGCTGCGAGCCGCATTCACGGGCAGCGACGAATCCATGGGGTCGGTGGGAGCCGGCGTGGGTGCTACTGCTGGCAAACTGCGCGGCGGCTTCGGGCTGGCCACGCGCCGGGTGGGTGACTACGAGGTCAGCGCCGCGATGGTTGCCAACCCCGTGGGCGAGGTCATCGAGCCGCAGTCCGGCCGGCTGTACGGCGCGCCGGGGCGCACCCCGGTCAATGCTGCCGCCTACCGCGCCTTGCCGCACCCAGCGGAGTCCAAGCTCAATACCACCATTGGCGCCGTGCTTACCGACGCCCCCGTTACCACCGCCCAAGCCCAGCGCCTGGCCATGACTGCCCACGACGGCATCGCCCGCGCTGTACGCCCTGCGCATTCGCCGCTGGATGGGGACACGATTTTCGCCTTGTCCACTGCCGAGCGCCCGGCCGAACTGAGCACGCAGGTGATAACCCAGCTGTGCGCCGCGGCCGCCGACGCCGTGGAAGAAGCCATCGTCAACGCGGTCACCGCCGCCGATCCCGGCCTGGGCTTGAGCGCGTACCGCGATCTGCTGGACTAAGATAAGGCGCATTATGACTTTAGGTGGAACATCTAACTACCAGCCGGCGCCCACGGGCCAGGTCAATCGCGGCGATTCCAAGAACTACACCCGCAGTGGCCGCATCACCACCGGCTTTTCTATAGCCATTGGCTTTCTCGTGGTGGAATGGGCGGTCCACATCATCAACGCCTTCCTGTTTGGTGGCCAGCTTTCTAACTACGGCATTCGCCCGCTGGATTTCAATGGCATCTGGGGCATTGTCACCGCCCCGCTGCTCCACGCCAACTTTGAGCACTTGATGTCCAACTCGGTGCCCGGCGCCATCTTCTGCTTCCTCATCGGTCTGTCCGGCCGCAAGGCCTGGTGGGAGGTCACGCTGATCACCACGCTGGTCGCGGGTCTTGGAACCTGGTTTATCGGCGGCCCCGGTACCTCCCATATCGGTGCTTCCAGCTTGGTCTATGGCTGGCTGGCATATCTGATTGTGCGCGGAATTTTTAACCGCTCGCTCATCCAGACCATCTTGGGCATCGTGCTCGGCTTCGCCTACTCCGGCTTGGTATGGGGCGTGTTGCCCGTCTACGAGGGCGTGAGCTGGCAGGGCCACCTCTTCGGTGCCATCGGCGGAATCCTCGCCGGTATGACCATTACCTCGGACGACCCGGTTAAGGCAGTGAAGCGCTAATGCCAACTGCGACCTCTCCCATCGGCATCTTTGATTCCGGCGTGGGCGGGCTCACCGTGGCCCGAGCGGTGATGGAACAGCTGCCGCACGAATCCGTCATCTATACCGGCGATACCGCCCACAGCCCTTATGGCCCGCGGCCCATCTCTGAAGTCCGCGCCTTTTCTCAAGACGTGGCCGATCGGCTGGTGGAACGCGGCTGCAAAATGCTGGTCATCGCGTGCAATACCGCCACCGCCGCCTTCTTGCACGATGCGCGCGAGCGCTACGATATCCCCATCGTGGAGGTCATCCGGCCCGCGGTGCGCCGTGCCATGTCCACCACGCGCAATGGAAAAATCGGCGTTATCGGCACCGAAGGCACCATCAAGTCTGGCGCCTACCAAGACTTATTCGCACTCAACCCCAAGGTGCAGGCCTTTGCCGCCGCCTGCCCGGATTTTGTTCCCTTTGTCGAGCGGGGCATTACCGCCGGCCGCCAGATCCTCGGCGTCGCCGAGGGCTACCTGGCCCCGTTGCAAGCGCAGGGGGTAGACACGCTGGTCTTGGGCTGCACGCACTATCCGCTATTGACCGGCATTATCCAGCTGGCGATGGGCGATAACGTCTCGCTGGTGACCTCCTCGGAGGAGACCACTAAGGACGTGATGCGGATTCTCACGGAAACGGAGATGTTGGCCCCCGCAGATAATCAGCCGGTCCACACTTTTGAATCCACCGGCGATCCGGAAGCCTTTGCCCGCCTTGCCACGCGCTTTCTCGGCCCCCAGATTGCATAAGGAAGTGCAATTTCTCCCCCGTTTGCACGTTGAGTACGCATGTGGGGCGAATTCATGGAACTATTGAGCCCATGAAGCTGACCATCCTAGGCTGCTCCGGTAGCGTCCCCACCGCCCAGAATCCCGCCTCAGGCTACTTGCTGTCCTTCGATAATGCGCCGTCCATCGTCCTCGATATGGGCCCTGGCACCTTGGCGCAGCTGGAACAGCAGCAGGATCCTTGTGATGCGCACGTGGCCTTTAGCCATTTGCATGCCGATCACTGCCTGGATTTTCCTTCCCTGATGGTGTGGCGCCGCTTCCATCCCACGGCGCCGGCGGCTTCGCGCAATATGTGCTTCGGGCCGAAGGCTACGCCCACGCACCTGGGCCGCCTGTCCTCCGATGAGGTCGATGGCATCGATGACATGTCCGATACCTTCGCCTTTAGTGCCTGGGAGCCGGGCGAGCGCCAGCTCGTGGACGATGTCTATATCACCCCCTTCCCGGTAAACCACCCGGTAGAGGCCTATGCCTTGCGCGTGGAGCATACGAAGACGGGCCAGACCATTACCTATTCCGGTGACTCTTCGTATACGCCCGCGCTTGTCGAAGCCGCCCGTGGTGCCGACATCTTCCTCTGCGAGGCGGCCTGGGGCGAGACCTCTGAGGGCAAGGCGCCGGACATGCATATGTCGGGCGCGGAAGCCGGTAGGGCGGCGCGCGAGGCGGGTGTGGGCAAGCTGGTGCTCATCCACATTCAGCCGTGGGGCGATGCGCAAGCTACTTTGGAGGCCGCCCGCTCCGAATTCGACGGCGAGATTGTCCTCGGCGCCGCGGGGATGGAGTTCTAAGATACGCTGGACGGCATGACTGAATTTACTCGTGCCGATGGGCGCGCGCTCGACCAGATGCGCAGCGTCCGCATTACCCGCAATTTCACCACCAACCCGGCCGGCTCGGTGCTGGTGGAGTTTGGCAATACCCGCGTCATGTGCACCGCATCTGTGGAATATGGCGTGCCGCGCTTCAAGCGTGATTCGGGCGAAGGCTGGCTTACCGCCGAGTACGCCATGTTGCCTTCTGCCACCCATGACCGCATGCCGCGCGAATCCATGAAGGGCAAGGTCAAGGGCCGCACCCATGAGATTTCCCGCCTCGTCGGCCGCTCCCTGCGCGCCGCGGTGGACTTGGAGGAGCTGGGTGAGAACACCATCCAGCTCGATTGCGACGTCCTGCAGGCCGATGGCGGCACCCGCACTGCGTCTATCACCGGCGCCTATGTTGCGCTTGCCGACGCCATCGCACACCTCAAGGCCGAGGGCGTCGTCCCCGGCGAGCCGCTGCTCGATCCCATCGCCGCGGTTTCGGTTGGCATCATTGATGGCGAAATCTGCCTCGACCTGCCTTATGAGGAAGACTCCCGCGCCGAGGTCGACCTCAACGTGGTGATGCAGGAATCCGGCGACTTCGTAGAAATCCAGGGCACCGGCGAGCACGGACTCTTTGGTCGCGAGGAGCTCAACGAGATGCTAGACGTAGCCCAGAAGGGCTGCCGCGAGCTCATTGCCGCACAGAAGGCGGCGCTGGGGTGGTAATTCTCGTCGCGTCCAATAACCCGAAGAAGCTCGCGGAGCTGGAGCGCATCCTGGCCGACGCCGGCATCGAGGGCGTCGAGCTGCGCCCGCTATCCGCCGTGGAGCCCTACCCAGAGCCGGTGGAAGACGGCCGCACCTTTGCCGATAACGCGCTCATCAAGGCCCGCGCCGGCGCGGCCGCGACCGGCTTTGCCACCGTCGCGGATGATTCCGGCCTGGCCATCGAAGAGCTCAACGGCATGCCCGGCGTGCTTTCCGCCCGCTGGTCCGGTCAGCACGGCAATGACCAGGCCAATAATGACCTGGTCTTGGCACAGATGGCCGATGTCCCCGATGAGCGCCGCGCCGCCGCCTTTGTCTCCGTCTGCGCGCTCGTGACTCCCGATGGCACCGAGCACGTGGCCGAGGGCCGCTGGGAAGGCCGCTTCCTGCGCGAGCCGCGCGGGGACAACGGCTTTGGCTATGACCCGCTCTTTCAGCCAGAAGGCGAGTCCCGGTCGGCCGCGGAGATGGCCCCAGAAGAAAAGAACGCGGTCTCGCATCGCGGCCGCGCTCTAAGTCAACTAGTCCCCGCCATCGCGGAGCTGGTTCGTAGTTCCTAAAGCTGGAACTCCTCCTTAATCTCCTTGCGGCGCTTGTGCTCCATCCAGAAGGACAGGAAGGGCACCACGCCGGCAAGGGCGGTGGTAAAGAGCTTGCCCACCGGCCACAGCGCGCGCGGGCCGAGGATGAGGATGGACAGCAGGTAGGTCATGTACGCGATGCCGTGCACGATCGCGATATAGGTGGCCCACTCTGGGATCTCCATGCCGATGAGGTACTGGCAGACCATGCGGATGACCAGGATAATCAGGAAGACACCGGTCACGGTGGCCGCGATGGAGAAAAACTTCAAAGGTCCGCGGATGCGGGCCTGGCGGGCGGGGTGAACTTTATTGGTCATAATCAGCTTTCTTCATTCTCGCCGCGCCGGCGGCGCGGGGTATTCATGGCGTTGAACGTTTCCACATCTATCTGCGGCCGCTGGGGCAGGAAATCCTCATCGATTTTGGTATCTGCCTGCGGCTGTGCGGGAGACTCAGCCGGGGCCTCAGTGACGGTGCTATCCATGTCGCGGGCTTCTTCCTCGGCCGCGAGGCGCTCGTTTTCATAGCGCAGCGTGGTGCGATAGGCATAGACCACGAACACGGCGAACAGTGGCCACTGGAAGGCATAGCCCAAGTTTTGGAAGGTGCCCGAGCCGGAGCGGAAGCGCGTCCATTGCCAATAGGCCAGGAATAGGAAGAGCACGACGAAAAACGCGATGAGGAGGATGTGCCACCACCGCACCTGCATGCGCTTGTTCTTCTTTTCCTCTTGAGTGCTCACGCGTTCCACCCTACCCACCAGCGGCCGGAAAACAGAACACCCCTGGTTTCTGGATTGACGGCGTGCCGTGTACACTATGGCAAGTCCCCCGCGCCCGTGGCGGAATTGGCAGACGCGCTAGATTTAGGTTCTAGTGTCTTATGACGTGTGAGTTCAAGTCTCACCGGGCGCACTATCGGCGCCGCTGGCTCTCGAAGCTGGCGGCGCTTTCGCATATCACCGCCCGCATAGTCGCCCTAAGATGGTCATCATGAAAAAGCGGCCTAAACGACAGAATGTGTTGTTTTGCGGCGTGTCGGGCTAAACGACATTTTGTGTTGGTGGGGTTTAGCGTATATGACCTTTGCGTATTCCCATAGAGTGGTTGTAGGCAGTGTCGATGGCACTGTCGTAGGTTGCTGGTCGGCCGTCTTCGTGGCCGCTGGTGGCTTGTTTTTCCTGGTTGGCTAGGGTTTGTGCTT
>NZ_JAKRNC010000022.1:0-24114 GCF_022347345.1 Corynebacterium sp. ACRPJ | reverse complement strand
TTCTTCTCCTTCGTCTACGGTGACGGAGACGGAGAAGGTGTGTAAGCCGTCGGAGTCTGAGGGTGGTCAGCCGTCTGAGCCGGTGGAGCCTACTCCTGGTGATGATGGTGTGGTTACGGTGACGACGACTGTTGTTGATCCTGACGATCCAAATTGTCCGTCCGGAGGAGGCGACGAGCCTACCCCTGCGCCCTCCGAAGACCCAGACCCAACTCCGACCAATCCGGAAAAATCTTCCAAGTCCTCTTTGGGCTGGCTCCTGGTTCCATTGATTCCGCTGTTGTCGAGCGGTAAGAGCTCAGCGGTGCCATCCGGTAAGCCTGTCCCGCATAGCTCGGTTCCATCTACGGATGAGAAGCGCTTGGAAGAAAAGCCCCAGAAGGAAGCTGATAACGTGCTTGAGGATACTCACCAAGACGGCGAGACTAATCCTTACGGGCCGACGGAAAAGGCGCCACTAGTGGCAAAGCCTACCTCTACCCAAGGTACTCCTACCGCCCACACTGAACGATTCACTGGGTTGGCCAATACTGGTGCCTCGGTACTCGGACTGGTCCTTTGTGGCCTTGCTGCACTTGCAGCTGGTCTATTCCTAGTTCGAAGGAATCGTAAATCTACTGAGAGCTAGTGAAGCTCGGCGGATAGCTCCCTAGTAGCCTAAACCGCGTCTTAAGCCGCTCAATACGAGTTGCTTGAGACGCGGTTTATTTCATTGAAAGGTGGTCCCAGAACGCAAGTCTCTCGGTCAGTGCAGGAAAATCACTTCTCTGAAGGAAAAGATTTCGTTGTTGCCAAGTAGTCAGGTCAGGAACCGTAACCAGCCTTTAGGGCTTTCACCGCTAGTTCAAGACGGGATTTAGCATGGAATTCACTGAGCAAGGTAGATACGTATTTCTTCACCGTGCCCGGTGCGTAGTGCGTGCTCTTGGCAATTTCTTCATTGGACTTGCCTTGGCAGACCAGGTCTAGAACCTGCTCTAAAGCAGGCGAGATATGATGATTATCTTTAAACTTCGCGGTTACAGCTGCTGCATTAGCGGCGGTGCCTTCGGCGTTCCAGTCAGGAAGCTGCTCAAATAGGCGGGTAAGCGATTGTGGGGTGACAACAGTGCCGCCGCGTACAGCCTCTCGCACGGTATCTAAGATGTAGACCGGCTTGGAGCTTTTCAGAATATAGGCTGCAGCCTTATTGGACATGACCTCTTTGAGGGTCTCATCATTGTCCATCGCGGTCATCGCGACGAAGACCGGCGGGTCTTCCATCTTGTTGACCTCGCGCAAGAGGGTAGTGCCATCCATCTCGGGCATGTGAATATCAGCCACGATTACGTCGAAGTCTTGCTCATTTAGCAGCTCGAGGGCGACCTTGCCATTTTCTGCGGTGGCGCGCACCTCCATGTCCTCGGCCGAAGCGAAATAGCGCCCCAAAGCTTCAAGGACTAAGGGGTCGTCATCGACGACCAAAAGAGAAGTCTTTACCTCGGGCACCACGGCGACGGGCAACCAAAGACCATATCGACCGGCGATTGATATTCAGTGGTGGGCGAAAGATCGCCTGGCGTTAGTCCACCCAAAAGAGAAGAGGACAGCAAAAATGGGGCCAGAAAGCTAGCAAGTGCAGCCTGCATATGCGGAATCCTTTAATAAAATCTGCTTTAGTCAGAGACAATCGTTAGCTTAGTGTACGCCTCCTAGGTTTGCTAGGCGACGTGTCGAAGCTAACCAGCCTTTTGGGCAGAGGGCGGAAGGGAAAGCGAAAGCTCCCACTGATCATGCTCAAGCTTAGTATCGACACGAGCGTCAATTGTTGCCGCGATACGCGACATTGATGCCATACCGATGCCCGAAGACATGTCAGCGTTAGTGCTTGTAGGTTTAGACACTGGGTTGGTGATGGTTATGACGGTCCAACCGAGGTGAGGGTGCACCGAGATTACGATTTCAGCGCCTGGGGGTGAGTACTTCACGGCATTCAAGCAAGCTTCCGTGGTGATGGCAGCGATGGAATCCAGTGTTTCCGGAGGAAAATGCGGGGCAAAATCCTCTGCGCTTACCTCCACAAGTGGCTTTCGATTGAGCCTTGAAAGCCGGGTTTCTTCCTGGGAAAGAAGCTGGGCAAAGCTATCAGGTTTGGTGGTAGAACCGAAGCTCATTCCGTCGGAAATGCCCTCGATATTGTTTCGGAGAACCTTGGTAAGTGCGCGCACTTCGGACATAGAAGAGCGCATGGAATCGCTAAGCTCATCTAAGCGTTTAGCGAGCTTCGGGTCTTTGGAGTATTCAAGGCTCAGGGCTTCTAGCTGCATCGTGTTAACAGTAAGGCTCGAGACCACGGAGTTATGGAGAGTTTCGGCGAGATCCGACTGTCGCCGCTGCACATCGGCGTTCCACTCGACCATGGCTGTTTTGTATCGCTGCGCAGAGTGCGCGAAAGTTGCGCCAATGACTGCACCGACTCCAATAAACATTGCCCAAGCAAAAGCGGCTGCAGGATTAACGCTGATCCTCGCACTGCTGGGATCGATAAGACCAGCAGCCCAAAAGACGGTGCCTACTGCAAGCGTCTGCCAATTTTTCCCGTGGTAAGCGATGACGGCGATGAAGATTGGAGTTAAGAAGATGTAGCAGAGGTAAGGAGTGCCTGCAGCGAATGTAGAGCTCATCCACACCGTCACAAAAAGCACAGACATCACGAGCGGGTGACGGAATGCCAATGTCGTAATGACAGTCAGTATTAGGCCAAAGATGGCGGCAGATAGCTGGTGTTCAGTGGGCGTGAAGAATGCGCCAAGTAATGTCAGCGCCACACAAATCACCGCAGTTAAAGCGGCTGTTCGCTGCAGGGTCATGGCCGCGCGGATGCGTTGGTGAAGGGGCAGCTGTGAAGGTTTCGACACGGTGCGGTCCACGCTTCCTGGATGCTAAGGCTCAATGGGTTTTATCTCCCTAGTGTAGGTACAGCGAACGTGAAACAGCGATTGAAAACAGCGAAACCCCCGCACCTTCGTGCGCGGTTCCTTGTGGTGGGTTCCGAGCGGAGGAAGAAGGTGAGGGGGTTTAGCTGGTCTTCATGAAGGAGTACAGAAGGCTAATTACTTAGCTTCTGCAGCAGCCTCTGCGTCATCCTTGGAGGACAGGCCCTCGAATACGGAGGACAGGCCCTCGGAGTCGGTGTTGGACTCGAAGGAAGCCTCGATGAGGCCCTTGATGCCCTTGATGAGTGCCTCGAAGTCGATGGCGGAGCTGAGGTCTGCGAGGGTATCGAACATACACATTCCTTTCGGATCGGCGGAGTAAAACTACAATCTCTCTCTGGGGTAGCAGCTCTTAACTGCTGTGATTTCTAGTATGCGGTAGCAGGGGCGGGCTGCCAATCCTCTTTTGGATCCTTTCTGAGGTGACTTTTGGATCCTCTTAGGGTTATTTAAGGGGCTCCGTTTGGGTATGGGGCAGTGTTGGGTGAAGGGGGTGATCGTGTGGAGGGTAGGGGGTGGGCGTCGGCAAGAGCGGCGCTGAGCTGCATAAAGGCGAGGTTTACAAGAAAAGTTGAGTCGCGGGGAATAACTTTTGTAGGTTACTCGTTGTAGAGATTGAGTGACACAGGCTCAAGGTTGTGTGACCGGACGTAGAAGTTCTGTTACAGTAGCGCTCGGACGCAACGAGAAGTTGAGTCACTGACAGTCAACTTTATTAATTACCCCAAGATAAAAGGAGAAGAAATCATGGGACGCGCAGTAGGTATTGACCTTGGTACGACGAACTCCGTCGTTTCCGTACTGGAAGGTGGCGAGTCCACCGTTATCGCTAACTCCGAGGGCTCTCGCACCACGCCTTCCGTCGTTGCTTTTGCAAAGAACGGCGAAATCCTAGTCGGTCAGTCCGCTAAGAACCAGGCGGTAACCAATGTTGACCGCACCATTCGCTCCGTCAAGCGCCACATCGGCACCGACTGGAAGATCAACATTGATGATAAGGATTACACCTCCCAGGAGATTTCCGCTCGCACGCTGATGAAGCTGAAGCGCGACGCAGAAGCTTACCTCGGCGAGGATGTTACTGACGCCGTTATTACCGTTCCTGCATACTTCGAGGACGCACAGCGTCAGGCCACCAAGGAAGCTGGCCAGATTGCAGGCCTGAACGTGCTCCGTATCGTTAACGAGCCAACCGCAGCTGCTTTGGCTTATGGCCTGGAAAAGGGCGAGCAGGAGCAGACCATCCTGGTATTCGACCTGGGTGGCGGCACCTTCGACGTCTCCTTGCTGGAAATCGGCGATGGCGTCGTTGAGGTTATGGCCACCGCCGGCGATAACGAGCTGGGTGGCGATGACTGGGATCAGCGCATCGTCGACTGGCTGGTAGACCGCTTCAAGACCTCCCAGGGCGTTGACCTGACCAAGGATAAGCGCGCCGTGCAGCGTCTGCGCGAGGCTGCAGAGAAGGCCAAGATTGAGCTGTCCTCCTCCCAGCAGGCCAACATCAACCTGCCGTACATCACCGTTGACTCCGACAAGAACCCGCTGTTCTTGGATGAGACCCTGACCCGCACCGAGTTCCAGAAGATCACCCAGGATCTGCTGGACCGCACCAAGGCTCCGTTCAACCAGGTCATTAAGGACGCTGACCTTTCCGTCGGCGATATCGACCACGTTGTTCTCGTTGGCGGTTCCACCCGTATGCCAGCCGTATCTGACCTGGTTAAGGAACTGACCGGCAAGGATGCCAACAAGGGCGTTAACCCGGACGAGGTTGTTGCAGTCGGCGCTGCCCTGCAGGCAGGCGTGCTGCGCGGCGAGGTTAAGGACGTGCTGCTTCTCGACGTCACCCCGCTGTCCCTCGGCATTGAGACCAAGGGTGGCGTGATGACCAAGCTCATCGAGCGCAACACCACCATCCCGACCAAGAAGTCCGAGACCTTCACCACCGCGGAAGATAACCAGCCTTCCGTACAGATTCAGGTCTTCCAGGGCGAGCGCGAGATGGCTACCGCCAACAAGCTGCTCGGCTCCTTCGAGCTCGGCGGAATTGCTCCGGCACCGCGCGGTGTTCCGCAGATTGAGGTCACCTTCGATATCGATGCCAATGGCATCGTCCACGTGACCGCAAAGGACAAGGGCACCGGCAAGGAAAACACCATCAAGATTCAGGATGGTTCCGGCCTGTCCCAGGAAGAGATCGACCGCATGGTCAAGGATGCTGAGCAGCACGCTGAAGAGGACAAGAAGCGCCGCGAGGAGCAGGAGCTGCGCAATAACGCAGAGTCCACCTCCTACCAGACCCGCAAGTTCTTGGATGACAACGCTGACAAGGTATCCGAGGACGTTAAGACCAAGGTCACCGAGGCTGCTGACGCCGTTGATGAGGCTCTGAAGGGCGATGACCTCGAGGCCATCAAGTCCGCAGTGGAGAAGTTGTCCACCGAATCCCAGGAGATGGGCAAGCAGATCTACGAGGCGCAGGCTGCTGAGGCCGGCGCTGAGGGCGCTGCCGATGCTGGTGCTGCGCAGGGTGACCCGAACGTCGTCGACGCTGAGGTCGTTGACGAGGACGAGAACAAGGATGGCAATAAGTAATGACTCAGGACAGCGGAATGCCGCACAACCCAGGCGACCCGGAAAACACGGATCCGGAGGCTACCTCGGCTGACCGCGCTGAGGCTGCTGCCGAGCAGGCCGAGGAGGCCCAGGCTGCGCAGGAAGCGCAGGCTGACGCCTCCGAAGAAGCCGAGCTGGATCCCACCCTCGATGCTGACCTCGAAGAAGCGCTGGCAGATGTCAACGCTGATGAGGTAGAAGCCGAAGCAGCGGGCGAAGAGCCCGCAGGCACCGGCGCCAGCGATGTGGAAGCACAGTTGGCAGAACGCACAGAAGACCTGCAGCGTCTGAATGCGGAATACACCAACTACCGCCGCCGCACCGAGCGCGACCGCCAGGTCGTAATCGAGACCGCCAAGGCCAAGGTCATCGCAGATATGCTGCCTGTCCTTGATGACCTGGAACTGGCTCGTGAACACGGCGACTTGGAAGGCCCGCTCAAGGCGTTTGCGGATAAGCTCCACAGCACGCTGGAAAAGCACGACCTTGCTGCCTTCGGTGAGGAAGGCGATGCCTTCGACCCTGAGGTCCACGAAGCCGTGCAGGACTTGTCCTCCGGCGATGAGCAGGTGCTTGGCACCGTGCTGCGCAAGGGCTACCGCGTGGGCGACAGGCTCGTACGCAATGCCATGGTCATCATCGCGGACCCCAGCGATGAGTCCGGCAACTCGGAAGATTCCGAGTAAATAACATAAAGGGCGCCCTGGGAATTGACTAGTGACCTTCCCGCGGCGCCCTTTTACTTAACTTGTATCGATTCTCTTTGAAAGGAGGAGATGCCCAGTGAGCGCTAAACCCGAATGGGCAGACAAAGATTACTATGCGGATCTGGGGGTCTCCTCGTCCGCAGACCAGAACGAGATTAAGCGTGCTTACCGCAAGCTAGCACGCGAGAATCACCCCGATACCCACCCGGACGACCCCGCGGCAGCGGAAAGGTTCAAAAAGGTTGCGGAAGCCTACGACGTGCTTTCCGACGCCGCTGAGCGTAAGGAATACGACCAGTTCAAGGCCATGCTCCGCAATGGAGGCGGCTTTGGACGGATGGGAGGCGCCGGATTTCCCGGCGGGTTTCGATCCACGCGCATGGGTGGACAAGGTGCGCAAGAATTCGACCTCTCGGACCTCTTCGGAGGATCCGCTGGAGGAGCGTCTCAAGGCGGCGGTGTTGGGGATATCTTCGGTAGCGTTTTCAACCGCGGCGGTAGTGCTGGCCACTCAGCTAAACCGTCGCGGGGGGCCGACGTCGAAACGGAAATAACCCTCGACTTCCGCGAGGCCGCTAAGGGAACCACCATTCCCCTAGCGCTCAGCGGCAATGCGCCGTGCACCACGTGCCACGGCTCGGGTTCCGCTTCTGGCAAGACTTCTACCTGTGGCACCTGCAGCGGTACCGGTTTTACCTCGGAAAACCGCGGTGCCTTCGGTTTCTCTGCCCCGTGCAAGGACTGCGATGGCACCGGCCGGCGCATCACGGATCCGTGCAAGGATTGCCACGGCACCGGCACGGTTCACCGCACCCGCAATATCACCGTTCGCATTCCCGCCGGTGTTATTGATGGCCAAAAGGTACGCCTCGCCGGACAAGGCGAAGCAGGTCCCAACGGCACTCCAGCCGGTGACCTCTTCGTGGCGGTAACCGTGAAACCGGATAAGGTCTTTACTCGCGAGGGCGATGACCTTCATGTCACCGTTCCGGTTTCCTTCACGGAGCTGGCCTTGGGCGATACCATCGCGGTTCCAACTTTGGATAACCCGGTGCGCGTGAAGATCCCCGCTGGCACGCCGGATGGACGCACGCTGCGGGTGCGCGGAAGGGGCATCGCCAAGCGCGGTGGCAACTCCGGTGATCTACTGGTTAGCGTGCAGGTTACCGTGCCTACCAAGCTCGATGCCGCCGCCTCTAGCGCACTGCGCACCTATGCTCAGGCGGAAAAGGACTCCGGTTTCAACCCGCGTGCGGGCTGGGCCGGCGCCGAGAATGCTTAAGGCAGGAGGTGTGTTAAAAAATGAGCACTGGAAAGGCAGAAGATTCCGGCACCGCGGTCTACGTCATCTCCGTAGCTGCGGAACTCTCCGGAATGCATGCCCAAACCCTGCGCACCTATGACCGCATGGGCTTGGTCTCCCCTGCCCGCACTCGTGGCGGTGGCCGCCGCTACTCCGACCGGGACATCGAGCTGCTGCGCAAGATTCAGGCGCTGTCCCAAGACGATGGCGTCAACCTTGCCGGCATCAAGTCCATCATCGAGTTGACCGAGGAACGCGATCGACTCGAGGCCGAGCGCGATGCCCTTGCCGAGGAAGTTCGGGCCCTGCGCGAGCAGGCCGCCGGCCGTCGCTCCCAGCGCAGCGGTGAGCTTGTTCATGTCCCACGGTCCACCTCCGTGGTGATGTGGAGCCCGCGCACCGCGCGTGAGCGCAAGCGCTCCCGCAGCCGTGGATACGGCCAAGACTAACTCTCGTTCTGCAGACGAGTACACCCAACCCCGCAGCCAGCTTCCCCGCTGGCTGCGGGGTTTTCTTCGGCCTTGGCCGTGAGAACCACTTGATGATGCTGGGCCACTAGCAGGAGACTAAGAATATGTTGGTCTCCTATTCGGACCAGCCGGCTGGTCTGTTCTAAAAGGCCCTACCCCTCGGACTAGTTCGCGCGTGCCACTTGGCCTAGGCCCCGCAAGAACTGGGGGTCCTCCCAATAGGAGCCATGATCGCCAGGGAGACCATCCGCACCGGGAAGGGGAGTAGCGCCAAAGGCATCAATGGTGGGATCGGGGCCATGGATGCCAGCGTGAGGCCCCGTCGTAATAGCGATGGGGTCGTTGGCGTTTGTGGCTGCCCAGATGCGGCCATGCAGTTCTGAGGCGTGGCCAGCGTCGGTGCCGGGACTGCCGACGAGCACTACGTCATTAGCAATTCTTTCCTGCTTTGCGGCATGCCCGGTGACTACTGAACCATAGGAATATCCCACTACGGTGCGCTTGGCCTGTGGATAGCGTGCACCGAGCGAGCGCTGAAACCGGGCGAGTTCTTGACTGGCAGTTCGCGCGGGAGTGGCGTGAACTGCACGGGGCAGGGAGGAGGGCGCCTGGTAGCCCAACCACACGACCGCGGGACCGCCGCTGGCCTTAGCAAGATTGCGGCCGCGGTCTACCGCACGCTGCCAGGTTTCTGGATCGGAGGAGTGAACCCCTTCCACGAACGTGGTAAGTGATGCCGGTGTGGTCCGGAAGCCGCCGGGGTCCACCATGGCTACGAGCCGGCCGTCGCTAGTTTCTAGCACTCGCATATCTGGGTTCTGCGCGGCTAGCTGAGATACGTGCTCGCTGGCGTGGGCAAGATTAATCTCGTGGACGGTATCCACTGGAAGATCGGAGAAGTCTTCCAAGCGAACGGGTGGGGCCACCCCGCTAGGCGTACATAGGGCATCGATTTCTTGGGAGCATAGCCAGTCGAGGGAATCGCCCAGCGCCCGCACTTGATTCAACAAGAGTCCAGCGGCGCTGGCCGCGGCGCCATTGCGCTCATCCACTTGTCCTAGAAATGCGATGATGCGGTCCTCGAGTTCCTCGCGGCGGGCCTGCAGGCTGGCGTGGAGCTCAAGGGTGGTGGCAACCTGCTCCATCTGGTGCAGCGGTTGGGCCAGCCAGTCGGTGTAGCCCGCCAAACTGGTGCGGGCGGCGTCACCGGCGGGGCCACCCAGTGATAGGCCACGCCAATCCTGGTGTGCATCGATAAAACGAAAGCGCAGTTCAGCGCGTTCGCTATGCAACATACTGGCGCCATGTCTTAAAGCCACGGATAGGGTCATCGCGCATCTCCCAATGCCTGGCCCAGGTGGGAATCCACCCCGGCGGCAGTGTTGAGGAAGGCCTCAATGGAGCGCAATTGCTCGGCCGTGGCGTCCTCCGTTGCGGCCACGGCGCTGGACCAGGTGGCACGGGCTCGCTCTAGTGCGGCCGCGGTGCGGCAGGCGGTATCGAGCGTGGCCGTCGGCGGTGGCAGCGGAGGGCGCGCCATGAGGGAGCGGACGTAATCGGGCAGGTGCGTGGGAATTTCTACATAACTCATGCCCCTAAGCCTGAAGGACCACACAACGCCGCGCTAGGGGTACAGACGCAGCCTGTGGATAACTTCGCCCTGCTTCATTATTTTGGGAGGCATGAAGGTAGCAGCAGTGCAGTTAACGTCCACCGGTAATATTACCGAAAACCAGGAATTGGCCCTCGCCAAGATCCGTGAGGCGGCCGGAAACGGGGCGCGGTTAATCGTGCTGCCGGAGGCCACGGCGCAGAATTTCCACTCCGGGCGCCTTGATGAGCAGGCGCAGACGCTCGAAGGCCCGTTCGCCACGGCGATCCAAGCGCTCGCAGAGGAGCTTGAGGTCACTGTCGTGGTCGGCATGTTCTGCCCGGCCGATACCGTGGAGCGCGACGGCAAGACCATTAATCGCGTGACCAATACGGCGCTCATTGCAGGCCCTGGCGTGCTGGGCGGCTACGACAAGATCCATACCTATGATGCCTTTGACTACCGCGAATCGGATACGGTCTTGGCCGGCGAATCGCTGGTGGCCTTCGACGTGGATGACCTTATTGTGGGCGTAGCCACCTGCTATGACATCCGTTTCCCGGAGCAGTTTAAGGAGCTGGCGAGCCAGGGCGCGCAGCTCATTGTGGTGCCCACGAGTTGGGCGGACGGCCCCGGAAAGCTGGAGCAGTGGCGCCTGCTCACGGCCGCGCGTGCCTTGGACTCCACCAGCTATATCCTCGCGGCCGGCCAATCGCGCCCAGGCGGTGACGCTGAGGCGGGCAATCCTTCCGGCCCAACGGGCATTGGCCATTCCACCATCGTCGATCCGAATGGCGTGCGCATGGCCGAGGCCGGCTACGAGGATGACATCCTCTATGCCGACATCGATCCGAATGAGGTAGCGAAAACCCGCCGCGCTTTGCCGGTTGTGGCCACTGCGGACTAGGTCAGCGCCGCGTAGTCTTCCGGCTGCCAGCGCCCGTCGCGGCCCCAGCTAAGGACGTCGATCTGCTGCTTGCCGACGCCCCTTTGAACCAACCCTTCTTCACCTTCCACAACCTCGTCGGCCGGTCCGACGAGAAGGAAGCGCGGGGGAGTGCCTGTGGATAACTCCACCTCGTTGACTACTACATCGGTCGGTTCCCCGGAGACTACGTAGTCGGCGCCGGGTGCCAATTCGCGGGCATTGAGCAACCACGGGTCTTGTTCTTCCCGCACGATGCGGCGCACCGGTGCGCCAAGGGCTGCCAGGTTTTGCTGGAAGTAGGTGTCATAGTGGGCGCCGGGGCTGCCCGCCACGGCAAAGAGGCGCGGTACTCGGCTGCGGTCTTTATCGCCCAGCGCGGCGAGCGCCGCGCAGCGAGCCGTGGCCCAGCCGGTGCCGTAGGCAATGATGACCAGTTCACCTGCGTCCGCGTTCTGGAGGCTAATGCCGCCGGCGGGCTGGCCCAAGGTCCACCAGTCTCCGGGCTGCGCGTGCGCGAGGGACCGGGAAGCCTCGTCCGCGGTGGAGACGTGAAAGACCACTTGGCCGGTTCCGTCGCTAGGCTGCGCAGGGGTGAGCATCCGCCATTGCCCGGGCAAGTACTGCGTGGTTACCGGAAAGTGCTGCCCCGGTTGATAGGGCACAGCCAGGCCAGCCTCCACGCGGATGATGGACGTCTCGCGGGCGGGATGATCCACCGCCACCACTTGCGCCGAGTGCGCCGGTGCCTCGCCGGCGGCGTCGGACTCCCGTGCGGCGTCGGCCATCGTGGCGCACACCTGGTGGATGACGTCACAGGCAAAGTTGTATTGATACTGCGTCAGCGCCAAAACCCGCAGGCCGGCCACGAGGGCATCATCGAAGCGGGAATAGATTTCGGCCGGAAACCCATGCCGGCGGTGATCGCGGGCGAGCTGGGTGAGCTTTGCGGAGACGTCGGCAAGCAGGGGCTCCCCAGGCTCCGTATGCTCAATCACCCATGCCAGCGCAGGCACCATCGAGGTATGGGTATCGCGCATCGACAGGGCAAAAATCTGCCGGGATTCAGGCACCGCGTTAAAGAAATGCTCGTGCACCGCATCGCGGTACTCGTCTGCGTAATTTCGAAAATGCTCGCCCAGTTCCCACATGTCACATCATCCTAATAGTCAGCGCCCAACTGGGGGTCGAGCTACCTACTGAAAGCTGTAGTGGGGGTGAAAACGGGAGCCTATGTTGTGGATCACTTAGCGAAAGGTATTGTATTCCCTATCCGTCTGCCCTCTAATGGGGGCAAGTCGCCATAATTGCACAGCTAGAAAGGGTCCTCATGGAAGATTTTTCCGCTTATACGCTCATGCTGGATGTGGGCTGGATTTCTTTGCTCATGGTCATCGGCAACGTCCTGCGCCACCAGGTGAAGTTCATCTTCCAGGACCTGCTGCTGCCTGCCCCTATTACCGCCGGCCTTATCGGCCTGCTGGTAGGTCCAAACGTGCTGGGCTGGATCAACTTCTCCGATAACTTGGGTGACTACACCTCCATCCTCATCGCGGTGGTCTTTGCATCTATGGCCTACTCCATGGAAGTGGGCGGCAATATGGGCAAGGGCGCGCGCAATATGTGGGGCTATTCCACCATGATGTTCACCGGCCAGTGGGGCCTGTTTATCGTACTGGGTCTTTTCCTCTTTGCACCGCTTTTCGATACCCCGAATTGGTTCGGCATGATGCTGCCCGTCGGCTTTACCGGCGGCTTCGGTACCGCCGCGGCCGTGGGTGGCGCGCTGGAGGGCGTGGGTGCCGATGCCGCGTCTTCGCTCGGCTTTACCTCTGCGACTGTCGGTACGCTGGCCGCCATCATCGGCGGCGTGATCGCCGGCAACTGGGGCATCCGCAAGGGCAAGGTCTCCCACGTACCTAAGGAACTGCCGGAAGACCTGCGCCGCGGCTATATCAAGAATGTTGATGAGCGCCCGTCGCTCGGCCGCGCTACTACCAACCCTTCCTCCATCGAGCCGCTCGCATTGCACTTCGGCTTCATCATCCTGACCGTGATGACCGCCTACGGCATCAACCAGGGCCTGAGCAGCATCTGGGAAAATGTCTCCGTGCCGCTCTTTGCAATGTCCATGGTGGTCGGCCTTCTCTTCCGTGCGCTCATGAACTTCGTCGGTGCTGAGGACTACCTGGATAAGGACTCCATTTCCTCCATCTCTGGTGCGGCCACGGACTACCTCATTGCCTTCGGTGTGGCCGCCATTGTCCCGGCCGCTATTGCCTCCTACTGGCAGGCACTTCTCCTGCTCTTTATCCTGGGCACCATCTTCTGCGTGTTCTTCTTGCTGTGGTTCCCGGCCGAGTTCTTTGGTGAGCGCTGGATTGAGCGCGGCATCTTTGGCTGGGGCTGGGCCACCGCCACCGTGGCGACCGGCATCGCCATTCTCAAGATTGTGGATCCCAAGCTCAAGTCCGGCACGTTGTCCGAATACGGCATGGCCTACATCGGTTTCGGTCCCTTTGAAATTTCATGGACCATCATCGCGCCTATGGCCGTCATGTACGGATTTACCGGCGCCTTCGGCGCCATTTCCCTGGCGATTTCCATCGGCGTCTACATTGCCTTCAAGTCCATGCGCCTTATGCCGCCGCGCGGCACTATCTTCCAAGAGGGCATCGGCCATGTAGGACAGAAGCAAGCATAGCCGCGCTTGCCGACGCCCCTCCGTCAACCTTAAAAGACTATGAGATTAGTCGCACTAAAGTTAAGAAAATAATTCGCCGGTACGGGTGAATCGAGGCGCTTGCCGCCGTAATCATGGCTCATCAGCCACGCTACCACTGTTAACATCGGTGGGTGCCGGATTCCTTAAAAAGGATAATCGATTGGGACTATCCCTGTACCTTAAAATTTGTTAGAATCAGCGGGTATTAATCTCTGTCTTTATGAGGAACTAGATGTACCAGTTAGATGGGGCTTCCAGGCGGGTGATCATCCTGGAAGCCGCTGTTTATGTAGCGGGCTGCGAAGGCGAGCAGGCCGTTACCGTGGAATCTGTGGCGGACCAGGCTGGTCTCTCGCCACAGGCGGTGGCTGAGGAATTCGCCACCGGTGCCGACATGCTCGCGGAAATCCCCGCCTTCTTGGATCGTCGCATGTCTGAATACATGGTGGAAGCGGCGCGCCATCTGCCGGAGGGCAACTCAGGCGGCGATGTCCTCATGCAGCTGGCAGAGGCCTACTTTGCCTATGCGCAAGACGAGCCCGCCATCTACCATTACCTCTTTGAACAGTATGACGCCCTCGATGAGGAGCACGTCTGCCAATTTGCCAAGGGGGAAAAGTCGGGGACTCCGGGTCCGGACATGGCGCTGGACGTCGTCAAGCGCTTTGCCGAAGAGCAAGGTGCCGTCGTGGCCCACGATGGAGACATCTCGCCTTTGGAAATCGGCCGCATCACCTTGGCGTGCTGGTCCGTCATCCACGGTATGGGTCACCTGAGCGTGGTAGGTATCTTGCGCCTGCAACATGCCGTTATTCGTGCCGCCAACCTCAAGCAGGTAGACCGCCTCGTGGTCGATGCCCTGCAATATTGGTTTAAGAATAAGCAGATCCCACCCCGTCGTCCTATTATGAACGATGCCCGCGGCATTGTGGAAAAGGTCATGGGCAGCGAGCGTGAAAAACCCTTCGTGGCTCCGGATAACCTTGAGCAGATGGATCCTGAGGAAGCCAAGAAGGTCATTATTGAGGCCGCGCTGCGCGTGGCTGGTCGCCGCGGTGTCGACCGCCGCTTCTTTGACCACGTGGCCGAAAAGCTTGGTACCTCCAAAGACTTCCTGACCACTATCGTGGACAATGACTTCGCGCTGCGTGAGGTGGCAGAAACCCTCACCGCCACAGAGATGGCGAAGGTTTTCGAGGACTGTCTCGCCGTGCTTCCAGAAGATACCCCCACCGTAGACCGCCTGCAGATTGTTGCTGCCGCCTACTTTAACTACGCGATGATGTACCCAGAGCGCTTCAGCTCCATTATTGCGCTGGCCAGCGGTTCCATCGTTCCACACAATGGCGATGGCAGCTCGCACGAGGGCATGACCAAGAACTTCGCCATTATGATGGACCTGTTGCGCAAGTTCGTTATCGAAATGGGCATTACCCCTACTGACCAGCTGGTCTATATCAGTACCCTGGCCGTGTGGGCCGGCGCTAACGGCATTGCACACCTGTGCAGCGTTGGCGATTTTAAGAGCTTCAATGAAGATCTCAAGTGGGCGCTTTTTGTCCAGGTAGTGACCGTATCCTTCTTTGCCATCGCGCATAGCTTGCAGATTCTGGGCCATGAAAACGAGGAGTACAAGAAGGTTTAAGGACCCTGTATAAAGTTGAGTGGCCCACGCTCAAAAATATTTATGTTGAGTGGAATAGGCTCAACTCTGGGTGCGTTGTGCTAAGTGAAGCCCTACAGTGGGTGAATAAAACTTAGAAGGAGCAACGCACACATGAATTCTTTTAACCCCACCACTAAAACACAAGAGGCTTTGCAGGACGCCCTGCAAACCGCCTCGTCCAATGGCAATCCGGATATCCGCCCGGCCCACCTGCTGGCAGCCATTCTTAGCCAAGAAGGCGGAATTGCCGCCCCAGTTCTTAAGGCCACCGGCGTAGACCCGGATACCGTGCTCAAGGAAGCCCGTGAGCTCGTTGATTCTTATCCCAAGGCCGAGGGCGCCAATATGGCCAACCCGCAATTTAACCGCGACGGCCTCAACGTCCTGACCAAGTCGCAGGAGTTAGCCGGTGAATTGGGCGATGAATTCGTCTCCACCGAGGTCCTTCTCGCCGCCATCGCGGGTTCCAAGACCGATGCCGCCGAGCTGCTTACCGGCCGCGGTGCTACTTATGACGCCATCAAGGGCGCCTTCCCTTCCGTGCGCGGTGCCGCCAAGGTGACCTCTGAGAACCCGGAGGACCAGTTCCAGGCGTTAGAAAAGTACGCCACGGATCTCACCGCGCGTGCCCGCGAGGGAAAGATCGACCCGGTCATCGGCCGTGATCAGGAAATTCGCCGCGTGGTCCAGGTGCTTAGCCGCCGCACGAAGAATAACCCGGTGCTCATTGGCGAGCCCGGCGTGGGCAAAACCGCCATCGTGGAGGGCCTAGCCCGCCGCATCGTGGCTGGCGACGTCCCCGAGTCCCTCAAGGGCAAGACCCTCATCAGCCTGGATCTTGGATCCATGGTCGCCGGTGCTAAGTACCGCGGTGAATTCGAGGAGCGCCTCAAGGCCGTGCTCGATGAGATTAAATCCTCCGAGGGCGAGATCATCACCTTCATCGATGAGCTGCACACCATCGTCGGCGCCGGCGCTACTGGCGACGGCTCCATGGACGCCGGCAACATGATTAAACCCATGCTGGCCCGCGGCGAGCTACGCCTCGTTGGCGCCACCACCCTGGACGAGTACCGCAAGTACATCGAAAAGGACGCCGCCCTCGAGCGCCGCTTCCAGCAGGTCTACGCCGCCGAGCCTTCCGTGGAAGACACCATCGGCATCCTGCGTGGCTTGAAGGAACGCTACGAGGTACATCACGGCGTGCGCATCATGGACTCCGCGCTGGTATCGGCCGCCGAGCTATCCAACCGCTACATCACTAACCGCTTCCTGCCGGATAAGGCCATCGACCTCGTCGATGAGGCAGGCTCCCGCCTGCGCATGGAGATCGACTCCTCCCCGCAGGAAATCGACGAGCTGGAGCGCATCGTACGCCGCATGGAGATCGAGGAACTGGCGCTGAAGAAGGAATCTGACGCCGCCTCCCAGGATCGCCTAGCCACCCTGCAAGGCGAGCTCGCGGACCAGCGCGAGAAGCTCGGTGAGCTCAAGGCCCGCTGGGCCAACGAGAAGAAGGCCATCGACGATGTCCAAAACATCAAGGAAGAACTCGATGACCTGCGCCGCCAAGCCGAAATTGCCGAGCGCGACGGCGACCTCGCACTCGCCTCCGAGATCAACTACGGCAAGATTCCACCGCTGGAAAAGGATCTCGCGGCCGCAGAGGTCAAGGCCACCGAACAGCGCAATACGATGCTCGATGAGGAGGTAAGCCCGGACACCATCGCGGAGGTCGTTTCCGCCTGGACCGGCATCCCGGCCGGCAAGATGTTGCAGGGCGAGACCGAGAAGCTGCTCAACATGGAATCCGTGCTGGGCAACCGCGTGGTCGGCCAGAAGGAAGCCGTCACCGCGGTTTCGGACGCCGTTCGCCGCTCCCGTGCGGGCGTGGCCGACCCCAACCGCCCGACCGGTTCCTTCCTCTTCCTCGGCCCCACCGGTGTGGGCAAGACCGAGCTCGCGAAGGCATTGGCAGACTTCCTCTTCGACGATGAATCCGCCATGGTACGCATCGATATGTCTGAGTACGGCGAGAAGCACTCCGTCTCCCGCCTCGTCGGTGCCCCTCCGGGATACGTCGGCCACGAGGCTGGCGGCCAGCTCACCGAGGCTGTGCGCCGCCGCCCCTACACGCTCGTGCTTTTCGACGAAGTGGAAAAGGCCCACCCCGACGTCTTCGACGTCCTCCTGCAGGTCCTGGATGAAGGCCGGCTTACCGACGGCCAAGGACGCACCGTCGACTTCCGCAATACCGTCATCATTTTGACCTCCAACCTGGGTGCCGGTGGCACCCGCGAGGAGACAATGGACGCGGTGAAGAAGGCCTTCAAGCCCGAATTCATCAACCGCCTCGATGATGTGGTCATGTTCGAGCCCCTGTCGGAGGAGCTCCTGCGTGGCATCGTCGACATCCAGCTGCGCGGCCTGTCCGAGCGTCTCGACGCCCGCCGCCTGACCCTGCAGGTCTCGGATTCCGCCAAGTCCTGGCTGGCCGAGCGCGGCTACGATCCGGCTTACGGCGCCCGCCCGTTGCGCCGCACCATCCAGCAGGCCATTGGTGACAAGCTCGCCAAGAAGCTGCTGGCCGGCGATATCGTTGATGGCGATACCGTCCACGTGGACGTCGCCGATGGCGGCGCCGAATTAGACATCGCCGCCCGCTAATCGGCCGCGCAGCGCCCGCCGCGCCAAATCCTGCTCATGCCCCTAGACTCGGGGGCATGAGCATTTTGGTCTCCCCGCAAGAACTCCGCGAATCCATTTATCACGGCGAGCGTTTCACCCTCTTGGCCACCCACTGGCAGCCGCAGCTGCGCCAGAGCTACAACGAATTTACCTCCCTGCACATCCCGACGGCGCTGTTTAGCGATACCGCCAATTCCTTCGCCGGCCTGCCCGGCTCCCAGGTAGGTCGCAACCCGCTGCCGGATCCGGATAAGCTGCAGGAGCACTTCCGTCAGTGGGGAATCCGCGAGGATCGTCCCGTCGTGGTCTATGACGAGGGCCGTGGCCTTTTCGCCGGCCGCGCGTGGTGGACCTTGCGCTGGGCCGGCCTAGAAAACGTCCGCATCCTCGACGGCGGCTTGGCCAATTGGCGACACCTGGGCTATACCACGCTGACCGGCCCCGGCAACTTCGCCGTCGGTGCCACCGCCGAGGTTAACCCGGGCCAGATGCCCGTGGCCACCATCGATGACGTGCGCAATCACGATGGCCTGCTCATCGATACCCGCACCCGCAACCGCTTCGCCGGCCGCCGCGAGAACCTTGACCTCAAGGCCGGCCACATCCCCGGCGCCGTCAACGTGCCAGAGCGCCTGTTCCACAACGATGGCCTGCGCACCTGGAAGTCCGCGGGCGAAATCCGCGAAGTGCTTTTCGACGCCGGCCTCACCCCCGACAACGTCCAAGGCGCTATCATTTACTCCGGTTCCGGCAACCACTCCGCCCTCGCCCTTGCCGCCATGGAAGACGCCGGCTTCACCGGCCTGCGCCACTATGTCGGCGGCTGGTCCCAGTGGTCCGCCAACCCCCACAACCCCGTAGAGCGCGGCGACTGCCTCACCGTCAACGGCTAATCGCCCCAGCCCGCCCCTCGCCTTCGCCCTCAGCCTCCCGCGTCCGCGCGCCGAGCGCTGAGGGCTTGCTCGTTCCTACTACTATCGTGGGGTGATGGCTTTTCTAATCCTTGCTCTCGCGGTTCTTCTCGGCATTGCTGGCGGTGCCCTGCTGCTTTACGACGGCGAACAGCGCACCTCCACCCCTACACCCTCCGCGGACGCAGACACCGCTTCCACCGAGCCGGCTTCCACCGAGCCGGCCTCCACGGACCCAGCTTCGGCCGCGCCCGCCGATTCCAGCTCCGCTGACGCCGAGTCCGCCGAGACCGACTCTGCTCTCGCCGAGCGCAGTTCCACCGACGTGCAAGCAGAAGCCCTTCCCGTCGATGCGCCACACGACACCGCGAGTCCCGCCGGCGACGCGCCCAACCTGGATTCCGATACTGCCCCCAACTCAGCTCCCTCATCCGAGCCCACCCCCGAGCCGGATTCTAAACCGGAACCGGTCCGCGAACCGGAGCCTGACAAGGATTCCGAGTCCGCGTCCAGCGCAGAATCCACACCAGAGCAAGCCCTGATCCACAATCTAGCCCACGAGTCGGACCGCCAATCAGCAAGCGATCCAGAAAGCGAGCCACGCCCGCATTCGAAGCCGCACACCCGCCATCGGCCGGTTCTGCCAGGAACCATGCGCCGCGAGCGCCGCAATTGGGCAGAAGCCAAAGGCTTTGAATTTATGAAGTCCGATCCTTATCTCGTAGACGAGTGGACCAGGGGAGTGGCCTCCACGGGCGCGGCGCCCAAAGACATTGTCGCCGGCAACGTGTATGGCCACGAGATGCTGTTGATGGATATCGATGGCGTCAACGTCATGGCCATGCGTACCGGAGCGGCCTCCGACATGGTCGTGGATTTCCGTCGCTTCGACCGCGACGATGCGAAGGCCTCCGAGGACCTGCTGTTGGCGATGACCATCGAGGGTTTCGATGTGTATTCCTCGGATAGCGCCGTGACCGAGCGCATGGTGGATGAACGCGTCCACGTCGCTCTGCAGCAAATGCCCGAGGCCGTTACTGCACTGTGGATGGAAACCGAGTGGGTCCTGGCGCAGACCACAAAGCAGGCGCGCTCCGCGGAATGGGACGCGATGCTGCCGCCTCTTGCCCTGCTTGCCGACGCCGCCCGCGTCCTCCCACCGCGTTCCTCGGCCACCCACGTGGTGCGCCTCGAGGAATTGGACCCAGCCCGCGAGATTCCCGCCCAGCCCATCGTCGAGGCCGTCGGCGGCACGCCGGCCGCCGGCGCGCCCGAATTCGAACGACCCGTCATTCAACGGCCGGAGGAGCCGTTGCAGATGCCGTCTCGGGCCTACTCTGAAACCCGCGGCCCAGTCGAGCACACCGCTCTGGGCGGCGACGAGGTCGACGCGATTGCCGACGGCCGCGAGCGCCCCACCCCCGATTCCCATACCGCCCGCCTGCCGCGCCAGCAGTTCCGCGCCGCCTCCATCTTCGATAGCCCCTCCGCCGACTCCACCACCGACGGCTCCCGCGCGGCCGACCCCAACCCAGTCGACCCCAACCCGGCGAGCGAGTCCGCGGCCGAGGAATCGGACCCGCGCCGGGGAGAGTAGCCTAGAGTCCGATACTGGCGGCCGGCCGCCGCCCACGAACCACGACAAGGAGCAGATGACTGTGGATTCTCACACCACCAACGCCCAGAACGCGCACGCCCAGAACCTGGACGCCGAGAAGAAGGCCCGCCTCGCTGAACTGGTCAAGGAACTGGCCGTCGTCCACGGCAAGGTGACCCTGTCCTCGGGCAAGGAAGCTGACTACTACGTGGATCTCCGCCGCGCTACCTTGCATCACGAGGCCTCCCGCCTTATCGGTGCCCTGCTGCGCGAGCTGACCGCGGATTGGGATTTCGCGGCCGTCGGTGGCCTGACCCTCGGCGCCGACCCGGTTGCTACCTCCATCATGCATGCCGACGGCCGCGATATCGACGCCTTCGTCGTGCGCAAGGAAGCCAAGAAGCACGGCATGCAGCGCCGCATCGAGGGCGCCGACGTAGAAGGCAAGAAGGTCCTCGTCGTAGAGGACACCACGACCACCGGCAACTCCCCGCTGACCGCCGTGGCCGCGCTGCGCGAGGCCGGCGCCGAGGTCGTGGGCGTGGCGACCGTCGTGGACCGCGAGACCGGTGCCGGCGACGTCATCGCCGCAGAAGGCCTCGAGTACCGCTCCCTGCTGGGCCTGGGCGACCTTGACCTCGCCTAACGCAGATAGCGCGGCCGACCAGGCCAAGCCGGACGAGGCCAAGGGGCCGACCGAGTGGAACGAGGGTCGCCATGGCGTAGGCCCCTGGGAAGGTCCGCTGCCGCAAGGGCCGGAGGCCGCGAAATACGACCCAGAGCTGCTCGCCGAAGGCGACCGTCGCAACGTCGTCGACGCCTACCGCTACTGGAGTAGGGAAGCGATCAAAGAGGACATCGATAAGCGCCGGCATAGCCTGCACATCGCCATCGAGAACTTCGAAAACGACGCCAATATCGGCACCGTCGTGCGCACCGCCAACGCCTTCGCCGTCGATACCGTGCACATCGTCGGCCGCCGCCGGTGGAATCGCCGCGGGGCAATGGTCACGGATAGGTACCAGCACTTGATGCACCACGAGAGCGTCGAGAAGCTTATTGCGTGGGCAGCCGAGGAGGGCCTTACCGTCGTTGCCATCGACAACACCCCCGGTTGCGTGCCCCTGGAAACGGCCGAGCTACCGGAGCGCAGCCTGCTGCTCTTCGGCCAGGAAGGCCCCGGCGTGACGCAAGCGGCCCAGGATGCTGCGGTGATGACCTGCTCCATCGCCCAATTTGGCTCCACCCGCTCCATTAACGCGGGCGTTGCGGCCGGCATTGCCATGCACGCCTGGATCCGCCAGCACGCCGATCTGGCAAATTCCTGGTAGGAAGATCGTTACACTAGCTATATCTACCCGTGCGACTGAAGTGATTGAGGAACCGTGGAAGAAAAGTGGGCCCACCGCGCCGAACTCGCAGAGGCCGCCATCAACGAGCGCCACGCGCACTCCGTATGGGGCCTGCCGCGCACCAATCTTGCCGTGGTTAGCTGGCCGCCCACGACGAAGGAAAAGCTCTTTGTCCACTGGCACTACTGGTGGCAGGCCCACTACCTGGACTGCCTCGTTGATGCGGCGCTGCGCAATAACACCAAGGTGCGCCGCCACCGCATCTATGACACCTTGCGCGGCATTCGCATCCGCAACCTCGCGCAGCTGACCAAGAATAAGTACTACGACGACAAGGCCTGGCTCGCGCTGGCTTTCGGCCGCGTGGAGGGCCTGAAGAAGGCAAAGACGCCCAAGCGTCTCGCGGCCCTGCAGCGCAATATCCACGAAGGCCTCGATGAAACGCTTGGCGTGCTGCCGTGGCGCCTGGGCGAGAACTTCATGAACGTGCCCTCCAACGGCCCGGGCGCCATCATGCTCGCGCGGATGGGGCGCATTGAGGAAGCGCGCCGCATCGTTGACTGGATCTATGACCACCTGCTTGACGACGACGGCTACATTATGGACGGCGTCCGCATGCGCATGGACGGCCCTGAGGTGGTAAAAAACATTCACCCCTACTGCCAGGGCGTAGTGCTCGGCGCGTGCCTGGAAATCGTGCTGGCGCTGCGGGAAAAGGCTGGCGTGGGCGATTTGGAACAGATCGACAGCGTGTACGAGGCTGAGATGGCTTCCGAGATGATGGACTACATCATCCGCATCCGGGGCTTGGTGCAGACCGTGGCTTCGGGCATGGCTACGCCTTCGGGCGTGGTGGACTGGGAGACCGGCGATGGTGACGGCGGCCTGTTTAAAGGCATTTTGATGCGCTATCTTGCCGACGTCGCCGTGCGCCTGCCTGGCGATTCCCCCGCCAACCGTGCGACGAAGAAGCTGGCCGCTCGCATGGTGGTGGCCTCGGCCGAGTCGGTGTGGGAACACCGCCTCGAGGTCGACGGCCTGCCGATTTTCGGATCTGACTGGCTGTCCGATGCGCGCCTGCCGCATAACTACGGCTTCGGCCGGCGCACCATGAGTGAGAAGGTCGGCATCATTCGCGTAGATGAGCGCGATTTGTCCGTGCAGCTTTCCGGCTGGATGCTGATGGAGGCCTGCGCCCGCGTGGTGCGATATTTGGCTAAATAACCCACGCTTGTCGGAGTGGATTGGTCCCGGAAATGACTGGGTTGAAAATGTCACATGGTTTTTGCGGCAGAAATTCCGTGAAACGGGCATACTTGGCTGTTGGAACGTGTTTGACCACAAACCCACTTTTTAAGGATGGAAACTCATGCCAATTGCAACCCCTGAGGTCTATAACGAGATGCTGGACACCGCGAAGAAGAACGGCTTCGCGTTCCCAGCAATCAACTGCACCTCATCTGAGACCATTAACGCAGCTCTGAAGGGCTTTGCTGAGGCCGAGTCCGACGGCATCATCCAGTTCTCCACCGGCGGTGCCGCCTTCGGCTCTGGCCTGGCACTGAAGGACAAGGTCAAGGGTGCTCAGGCACTGGCCGCATTCGCTCATGAGGCCGCCAAGCACTACGGCGTGAATATCGCGCTGCACACCGACCACTGCCAGAAGGAAGTACTCGATGAGTTCGTCCGCCCGCTGCTGGCCATCTCCCAGGAGCGCGTCGACCGCGGCGAGAACCCACTGTTCCAGTCCCACATGTGGGACGGCTCCGCTATTCCTATCGACGAGAACCTGGTCATCGCCCAGGAGCTGCTGGAAAAGGCTAAGAACGCGCACGTCATCCTCGAGGCCGAGATCGGCGTCGTCGGCGGCGAAGAGGACGGCGTCCAGGCCAAGGCAGGCGCTAACCTCTACACCTCCCCAGAGGACTTTGAAAAGACCATCGATGCCCTAGGCACCGGCGAGAAGGGCCGCTACCTGCTGGCCGCAACCTTCGGCAACGTTCACGGCGTCTACAAGCCAGGCAACGTGAAGCTGCGCCCAGAGGTCCTGCTCGAGGGCCAGAAGGTGGCACAGAAGAAGCTCGGCCTGGGTGAGGACGAGTACGCCTTCGACTTCGTCTTCCACGGTGGCTCCGGCTCCGAGAAGGAAAAGATCGAAGAGGCTCTGGGCTACGGCGTCATCAAGATGAACGTGGATACCGATACTCAGTACGCCTTCACCAACCCGATTGCTCGCCACATGATGGAGAACTACGACGGCGTCTTCAAGATCGACGGCGAGGTTGGCAACAAGAAGGTCTACGACCCACGCTCCTACCTGAAGAAGGCAGAGCAGAGCATGTCTGAGCGCGTCATCGAGTCCTGCCAGGACCTGCACTCCGTGGGCAAGTCCATCTCCAAGTAATTGCCCTTAGCTGCTCCACACTGCTTTGAGTTGAGGCAGCCTCGTATATAGGCATGCCGAATGAGCCGCTTCCCCCGCGTGGGAGGCGGCTTTTCGTACTTTCGGCCGGGGTGGTTCCGGGCGAGGGATCGATGATCGGCCGGTGCAGTTAGGGGTTTTGTGTGGGGCTGGGGTTGTGGTT
>NZ_JAKRNC010000021.1:0-27710 GCF_022347345.1 Corynebacterium sp. ACRPJ | reverse complement strand
ACCAACAAACCACCTAGGCCTGCTGGCAGACAAACCAATCAACACACAACCATGCACACAAAAAATAAAAAGTACATTGGCACACTATTGAGTTCTCAAACATCATCCGCACACCACAAGAAAATTAACCTACCGTTAACCTCTCGTTGGCGGCTCGTACAAACCTACTCAACTCAATGAACCCTGTCAAATCCTTGAACCAAGCCCGTACGAAATTCGCTCAAAAGTAACCTCCCGGCTACCTCGCGGCGACTTGGATTAATGTAGTCCAACCCCTCCAACAATGACAAATCCCCAGCACACAAGGGGAAAAGGTGTGCTGGGGACGTCGTTAAAAGAGCTCTTCTTCTTGAGTTCTTTCGATTGTGGCGCCGAGGCGCTGCAGGTTTTCTACGAAGTTGGGATATCCGCGGTCGATGTGGAAAACATCGTGGACCGTAGTGGTCTCATCTGCGCACAGTGCAGAAAGGACGAGACCCGCACCCGCACGAATATCGGAACTCCACACGTGAGTAGAAGAGAGTCGTTCTTTACCGCGGACTACTACATGGTGGCCGTCAACCTGGGCGTCGGCACCCAAGCGCAGCATTTCATCCACAAAGCGGAAGCGGGATTCAAAGACATTCTCCGTAATGACGGTCGTTCCGTCCGCAATGGCAGAGATGCCAATAGCCATCGGCTGCAGGTCAGTAGGGAATCCCGGGAACGGCAAAGTCTGGTAGTCCACGGCCTGCGGGCGCTGATCCATGCGCACGCGGAAGCCATTCTCATAAGTCTCTAGTTCCGCGCCGGCAGACTTCAGCTTTTCCAGCGGCAGGTGCAAGTGGCGCGGGGAAATTCCGCCCACGGTGATATCGCCTTGGGTCATAGCGGCGGCATACGCCCAAGTGCCTGCCACAATTCGGTCACCAATAACCTCATGCTGGGTGGGCTGCAGCTTATCGACGCCGCGGATGGTCACCACCGAGCTTCCCTCGCCCTCGATATCGGCACCCATGGACTTAAGCATGGTGCACAGATCGACGATTTCAGGCTCGCGAGCTGCGTTATGGAGAACTGTTTCCCCTTCAGCGAGGACCGCAGCGGTAAGGATATTTTCGGTTGCGCCTACGGACGGGAAGTCCAAGCGGATATTCGCACCCCGCAGGTGTGTAGCCTCTGCCACGACGGCACCATGCTCAATACGGGTGGTGGCACCGAGCTTTTCTAGGCCGGTTTGGTGCATATCGAGCGGGCGCGAACCAATCGCGTCACCACCGGGCAACGCTACCTTCGCGTGGCCACAGCGGGAGGTCAAAGGCCCGAGCACGCAGACGGATGCGCGGAATTGGCGGACCGCGTCAAAATCCGCGTTGGATTGCGGCTGTGCAGGGGTAGTAATCCGGACCTCAGAGCCCTCGATGACTACCTCGCAGCCGAGCCCCTCGAGGACCTTCTTCATGAGGGGGACGTCCAGAATTTCTGGGCAGTTGGTCAGCGTCGTAGTGCCCTCCGCCAGCAAGGATGCGGCCATGAGCTTCAAGACGCTATTTTTCGCGCCATCTACTTTAACGGTGCCCTCAAGGCGGGCACCGCCGGAAACAATAAACTGATCTTTCACAACTGCCTACGCTACCGGTTCTTAAGGCAACGCGCCGATACGACGGGCGGCATTAACCGCCTCGTAGCGGGTATGCGCACCGAGTTTGCGCATTACCGAGCGCAGATAAGACTTCACGGTTTCTGCGCCGATACCCATTTCCTCGGCCGCTTCTACGTTGGTGTGGCCTAGGGCCACACAAGAGAGAACGTCGAGCTCGCGGGCAGAGAGCTTGGTGGATTGCTTCACGCGCACCGGCGAGACCATCTGGTCACACAGCGTCTCTAGCTCTTTGCGCAGTTCTTCGTCCTCTACGCGGTTGGCCAGCATGCGCAGCTTGGAGTGAGTGGAGCGCACTTGTTCCCACTCGGCACCGTTCATGACGTGGCCGCGGGCCGCTCCGCCCTTGGACCCATCGGCGCGTCGCATTGCGGAATTAACAGCCAGGTCTTGCTCGAGGGTGCGCGCGGTCATCGTCACTTCTTCGATGACCTTGTCGCCCAAACGAACTGGGGAGTGCACGCCTACGTAGAGGACGCCGCGAATTTCGCGCTGCACCGTAACGGGCACGGCCACGATGGAGTGCAGGCCCTCATCTTGGATTACGCGGTCGTTCTCGTGCGAAATGGTGGTGGCACGAGTGTAATCGGATACACCTACCGCGCGGCGAGTGCTGACCACTCGCCCACCTACACCGACGCCAGAGTCAATGATCAGATTCTGCAGCGCTGGGGTGCGTAGCCCCACCCACTGCGTGATCTGCAGGCGATTATCGGGCAGCAGCGTGGCGTACATCGTCACTGGAATACCTGTAGCGGTCTTCAGGGACGACAGGGCCGCGCGTACGGATTCTTCATCATCTTTGAGGCGATGCGACTCCATGAGACTCTTTCCTCGTCGGGGGTAACCAAGCAGGTGTACCCGTCCTCCCCCGGGAATTTGGGGACCAGCGGGCAACTGAGTGGAAGTATAGACAGCATGTGGGGGTAATTCGAAATCGCCCTCGGCTTATCTGGCGCTGCAATCCCACATGAAATGCCCGAATGCCCGGTCTAGAATTTATATACTAACTGGTCTACTTGTGTAGTGTACGCTTGCGTTGTACGCGATTTGAACCCAAATCTGATTCCCAAAGGAGTCCACAGAATGGCTGTCTACAACAACATTATGGAAACCATCGGCGGCACCCCGCTGGTCCGCCTGAACCGTATCACCGAGGGCAAGGGCGCTACCGTGCTTGCCAAGGTTGAATCCTTTAACCCGGCTAACTCCGTGAAGGATCGCATCGGCAAGGCCATCGTTGCAGCGGCCGAGAAGTCCGGTCAGCTCAAGCCGGGCGGCACCATCGTGGAGGCCACCTCCGGCAACACCGGCATCGCCCTGGCCCTGGCTGGCGCCACCTTGGGCTACAAGGTCATCCTGACCATGCCGGAGACCATGTCCAATGAGCGCAAGGTGCTGCTGCGTGCCTACGGCGCAGAAATCGTGCTGACCCCGGGCGCTGCGGGCATGCAGGGCGCCGTCGACAAGGCGAATGAAATCGTCGCCGAGACCGATAACGCCATCTTGGCTGCACAGTTCGCTAACGAGGCGAACCCGAAGATTCACGAGGAAACCACCGGCCCAGAGATTTGGGAAGACGCCGAGGGCAAGGTTGACGCCTTCGTTGCTGGCGTAGGCACCGGCGGCACCGTTACCGGTGTGGGCCGCTTCCTGAAGTCCAAGAACCCAGACCTGCACCTGGCTGCGGTCGAGCCGTCCGACTCCCCTGTCCTATCTGAAGGCCACGCTGGCCCGCACAAGATTCAGGGCATCGGCGCTAACTTCGTTCCTGAGGTACTTGACCGCGAGCTTCTCGACGAAGTCTTTACCGCCACCACCGAGGAGTCCATCAAGGCATCCCGCGACCTGGCTACCCAGGAAGGCCTGCTGGTTGGCATCTCCGCCGGCGCCAACGTTTCCGCAGCTCTGAAGCTTGCGGAGCGCCCAGAGTTCGAGGGCAAGACCATCGTGGTTGTCCTGCCGGACTTCGGTGAGCGCTACGTCTCCACCATCCTCTTCGAGGACATCCGCGAAGCTTAAATTACGTCGCTTGAATAAAAGCACCCGCCAACCTTGGCGGGTGCCTTTTTTATGCCAGTACTATGTGGGCATGAACATTATGAGCTACATCCGTGAAGACTTAGCAAATGCAAGAGATCACGATCCGGCCGCGCGTGACGACGTCGAAAATGCAGTAGTGTACTCCGGCCTCCACGCGGTGTGGTCTCACCGCATTTCGCACTGGATGTGGAAGCGTGGGCTGCGCGGGCCCGCGCGCATCTTGGCGCAGATTAACCGCTTCTTTACCGGCGTGGAGATCCACCCTGGCGCCACTATCGGCCGCCGGTTCTTTATTGACCATGGCATGGGCATCGTCATTGGTGAAACCGCCGAGATTGGCGATGGCGTCATGCTCTACCATGGCGTCACCCTCGGCGGCCAGGTGCTCACCCAGACCAAGCGCCACCCCACTATCGAAGACAATGTCACTATCGGTGCGGGCGCCAAGGTGCTCGGCCCCATTACGATCGGTGAAGGATCGGCCATTGGCGCCAATGCCGTGGTGACGAAGGATGTTCCCGCCGAAAATATCGCGGTGGGCATTCCGGCCAAGAACCGTCCGCGCAACCCGAATGAGCGCATCAAACTGGTCGACCCCGACTACTACATCTAAATTCTCTCCCAGCGGCTCACAGGCAACTGTGGGCCGCTTTTTATATGCCTTCTGGGCGCAACAGGTCGCGGTATTCGGGATTCTTTTCTATAAAGTGCGCCACGGCGGAGCAGGAAGCAATGACTTGCTTGCCGACGCCCCGGGCGTCGTCAAGCGCGGCCTTAATCAGCGGCGCGGACAATCCTTGGCCACGGAAAGCATCTTTAATGACCGTGTGGTTGAACTCGCGGGTCGTGCCGGCATCTACGTAGTGGCACGCGCCCGCCTCGACGCCGTCCACGGTAAGGACGTAACGGGACTTATCGGTCTGGTGTGCAATAGCGTGTTCCATGTGCCCATACTAAGCAAAAATGGCCCCTCTTACGAGGAGCCATTATTGTGGCCAGAGCCAGGATCGAACTGGCGACCCCACACTTTTCAGGCGTGTGCTCTACCGACTGAGCTATCTGGCCAGAAACCCGAAGGTTTCCGCGACCCTGACGGGACTTGAACCCGCGACCTCCGCCGTGACAGGGCGGCGCGCTAACCAACTGCGCCACAGGGCCATTTTTAATTATGTGTGCGCTCTTGGGCACGGATAGATACTTTACAGAAGACTCCCAAGACTCACCAAATCAGCACGTCAGAAAGCTATTTAGGCGGTGAAAGCGGATCTTTTCCACCCAAGTTCATCTCGAATCGTTTGTAGTCTTCCAGCGAGGAAAAGTGCCGCGAATAGAGGTCACAATCTCGATCCACATGACCGTAGAGGGTGGGTGCGACATCGACAATGTGGCGCAGCTTCAGGCCCTCATATTCCTGCTCGCGAGTCCATTCAACGGCCTTGCGGTGCGCCTCCTCATCCGAATTTGCATAGATGAGAAAGAAGTCCTCACGGAAGAAGTTAGAGTGCTCCGAGCTTTCGGAGGCGAGTTCAAAGACAGCGATTCCGACATATGGCTCCATGGCGCCAGCCTAGCAAAACCAAAAGCAGCAACCGCCGAAGCGATTGCTGCTCATTCTGCGACCTTGACGGGACTTGAACCCGCGACCTCCGCCGTGACAGGGCGGCGCGCTAACCAACTGCGCCACAAGGCCAATCGAATATTTAATTCGGCCCAACACTTTCGTGTTGGTACCCCCAACGGGATTCGAACCCGTGCCGCTGCCGTGAAAGGGCAGTGTCCTAGGCCGCTAGACGATGGGGGCCCGTCGCGCTAAGGCGACTTCTAGAAATATACTGGAGACCTCACCTAGTTACAAAATCGCTCCCCCAGAAAGATTAGGAACCATGTCTGACCAGCATCAAACGTGCTCCTGCCACGAGCCGCACGTGCACGGATATAACGCGGATTCTAAGAGCAAGGATCGCTACCTCGCCAGACTCAAGCGCATTGAGGGGCAGGCGCGCGGCATCCACCGGATGGTCGAGGAAGACCAATACTGCATCGACATCATTACCCAGATTTCGGCGGTGAAGTCGGCGTTGGAAAATGTCTCGCTAGCGCTCCTGGAAGACCATATTGAGCACTGTGTGGCCGGTGCCGCCGCCGAGGACGGTGAAGTAGCCACCGAGAAGCTAGAAGAGGCCATGCGCGCCATTAAGAAGATGGTGAAAAACTAAAAGGAGCCACCCGAAAGGTGGCTCCAGTTGTGGGCCCTGTGGGGATCGAACCCACGACCTGCGGATTAAAAGTCCGTAGCTCTACCAACTGAGCTAAAGGCCCAACGTCGCTACATTTTAGCTTGCGGTATTTGCAAAGTCCTAATTAGGGGGCGTCGGCAAGCGAAAGGCGCCCAGCTCGCCGCTGAGCGCCTGCCGGGGAGTGGCTACATTAGCCGCGCATATCGCCCTTCTCCATGAAGCGGACCTGGAAGTCAAAGGCGGTCTTCAGGTCGTGCGGGGTGTGCTGGAACTTGTTTTCCTTGGCACGGTTGAAGTACTCCTCGAGCAACGGACGGTAATCCGGGTGCGCCACGGAGATGACCTTCTCCACGCGTTCCTTCGGCGCCAGGCCACGCAGGTCAGCCACGCCGTACTCGGTAATGATGACCATGGTGTCGTGCTCGGTGTGGTCCGTGTGGGACACGAACGGAACCAGCGCGGAAATTGCGCCGTCCTTGGCCACGGACGGGGAAACGAAGGTGGAGATATAAGCATTGCGAGTGAAGTCACCCGAGCCACCGGTGCCGTTCATGATGCGGGAGCCGGATACGTTGGTGGAGTTGATATTGCCGTAGATATCGGCCTCAATCATGCCATTGGAGGAAATCAGGCCGACGCGGCGAATGACCTCCGGGTGGTTGGAGACCTGCTGTGGGCGGAGGATGATGTGCTTGCGGTAGCGCTCTGCCTCCTCATTCATCTTCTCCGCGTAGTCCGGGGACAGCGCGAAGGAGGTGGCGGAAGCCATGGTCATCTTGCCCGCATCGATGAGATCGAGCATGCCGTCCTGAATGACCTCGGTATAGGCCTGAATATTCTCAAACTTGGAATCCAGCAGGCCGGCCATCACGGCGTTGGGGACGTTGCCCACGCCGGACTGCATGATGAACTTGTCATACTCAAGACGACCAGCGGCGACCTCCCCCTCGAGGAACTCGATGAAGTTGGCGGCGATCTTCTCGGAAACTTCGTCCGGTTCCTTGAATGGTGCGTTGCGGTCCGGGGCATCGGTCTTTACCACTGCAACAACCTTGTCCTCCGGCACCTCCATGTAGGTGGTACCGATGCGGTCACCCGGCTTAGTGATAGGGATTGGCTGGCGGTTAGGCAGCTTTTCAATGCGATAGATATCGTGCATGCCCTCGAGGTTGATGGACTGCCACTCATTGATCTCGATGATGATCTTATCCGCAGCCTCGATGAACTCGAGGTTATTGCCCACTGCGGAGGACGGCACCACGTGGCCTTCTTCGGTAATGCGCACGGCCTCAATAATGGCTACCTGGAAGTCACCGTAGAAGCCCTCTTCTACCTGCTGGCCCGAGTGAGACAGGTGGATATCCTGGTAGAGAGCGGTGCCATCATTAAACTGCTTACGCAGGGTGGGATCTGAGTTATAAGGAGAGCGAAAGCGAATCGCCTCAGCTTCCGCCAGAACACCATCGCAGTCCGGGGCAGTGGAAGCGCCGGAGAAGACGTCGATCTTAAATTCCTCGCCCTTTTCATGGAGAGCCTTGGCCTTTTCTGCAATGGCGGTGGGCAGACCCTTGGGGTAGCCAGCACCGGTGAAGCCAGAAATGCCCACGCGGTCACCGTGGTTGACGTGCTGAGCAGCCTCTTCAGCGGAAACTACGAGCTTCTCGAATGGGGCATACGCGATTCTCTCTGACAAGGGTAATCCTCCTTCATTAAGGGGCCAGCCAAAATAACGGCCGTTCTAATTAGTTACACAGCCCACATTAGCGAATCTTTGCAAGATTTCCACCACTTCTGTGTGACCTTTACCCCATAAAGTAAAAATAGGGAACGGCGCCACTGTGGGCCCGGTTGCTATTTTCCCCCGTTAACTAGCACAATTGGGGCGTGAATTTGCGCATTGGACACTACGATCTCTCCTCCCCCGTCATCCTCGCCCCGATGGCGGGGGTAACCAACGTTGCCTTCCGCACGTTGTGCCGCGAGCAGGAGCTGCAGCGCACCGGCACGGTGTCGGGCCTCTACGTTTGCGAGATGGTCACCGCCCGCGCCTTGGTAGAGCGCAATGAAAAGACGCTGCACATGACCACCTTTGCGCCGCAGGAGGATCCCCGTTCCCTCCAGATCTATACGGTGGATCCGGAATATACGTATAAGGCCGCGAAGATGATCGTCGACGAAAACCTGGCGGACCACATCGATATGAACTTTGGTTGCCCGGTTCCGAAGGTGACCCGCCGCGGTGGCGGTTCCGCGCTGCCTTATAAACGACGCCTCTTTGGCAATATCGTCTCCGCCGCGGTCAAGGCCACAGAGGGCACCAATATTCCGGTCACGGTAAAGATGCGCGTGGGCATTGACGACGAGCACCATACGCATCTCGACGCCGGGCGCATCGCCGTCGAGTCCGGTGCCGCCGCCGTTACCTTGCACGGCCGCACCGCCGCTCAGCGCTACTCTGGCGAAGCCCGATGGGACGAAATCGCGCGCCTCAAGGAACATCTGGCGGATACTGGCGTGCCAGTGCTGGGCAATGGCGATATCTTCCGTGCCGAGGATGCCCGCCGCATGATGGAACAGACCGGCTGCGACGGCGTGCAGGTAGGCCGCGGCTGCCTCGGCCGCCCGTGGCTTTTTGCCGAGCTCGGCGCTGCGCTGCGCGGCGAGTCCATTCCGGCAGAGCCCACCCTGGGCGAGGTCACCCAGGTAATCCTCCGCCACGCGGAGCTATTGGCGGAGCACGATGGCGAGGACAATGCTTCCCGCGATATCCGCAAACACATCGGTTGGTACCTGCGTGGTTTCCCAGTTGGCGGCCAGGTCCGCGCGGGCTTAGCCAAGGTCAATTCCCTCGATGCCTTGCGTGAGCTACTTGCACCTTGGGCAGAGTCCGATGCCCTGGCTGCCGACGCCGACGGGGCCCGCGGCCGCCAGGGCTCGCCATCCAAGGTGGCTTTGCCGGATGGTTGGCTCGACGATCCAGAGGACGATTGCGTTCCGGTTGCCGCTGACATTATGAACTCCGGCGGATAACCTAACAAAGATATAAGAGCAGCTAGGGGCACCCAGGAAACTCGCATTTATGCTCCACTTAAGTTGCGCAGGGGCCGAAATTTTTCGCTATTATCTTTGGCATGCGTGCCGCTTACAGGGAACACCTAGACAATTTCTCCCACGACCTCATCGTGATGTGCGATACCGTTCGCGACATCATGGATAAGGCCTCCGTGGCGCTGCTGCAGGGCGCCTTGGACTCCGCGGAAGATGCTCTCACCATGACTGAGGAGCTAGATGAGTTCCGCGCTAGGTGCTCTGAGCGTGCCGTAAAACTCTTGGCCCTGGAAAACCCCATGGCACAGGACCTCCGTCAGGTGGTCTCCTCGATTTATATCGTGGAGGATCTCTACCGCATGGGCCGTTTAGCCCAGCACATAGCGGACTCCGCGCGCCGCCGCCACCCTGACGCCGTGGTACCGGCGAGTTACATCGGCTACTTCGAGGAGATGTACCGCCTCACTGAAGAAATGGGGTCAGTGCTGCACGATATCCTCGTCACCCCTGATGCGGATTTATCCATCAATCTCCGTGCCGACGATGACGCGGTGGATGATATCAACTCCCACATCTTGCGCATCCTGACCCAGCGCGAATGGGAGGGCACCGTGCGCGAGGCAGTAGAGACCTCGCAAATTACGCGCTACTACGAGCGCTATGCAGACCACTGCGTCTCCGTGGCCGGCCACATCATCTATCTGACCACGGGTCTTTTGCCCAATGACTATGCCAAGAAGCTAGAAGAGGACAAAAAGGACGCCGACTTCGAAGCACGGATGGCTGACCTCGAGCGTCAATTCCGCCGTTAGACGGATTTAAGCACCAAAGAAGGGGGCCGGTTCTTTCGAACCGGCCCCCTTCTCTCGGACAATCTCTCTTACTCTTTAGCCAAAGCGGCCAGAGATGTAATCCTCGGTCTCCTTCTGAGAAGGATTCTCAAAGATCTTGGTGGTGTCATCGAACTCCACCAGGTGGCCCGGCTTACCGGTTGCTTCCAGGGAGAAGAAGCCGGTCTTATCGGATACGCGGGCAGCCTGCTGCATGTTGTGGGTCACGATCACGATGGTGAAGTTTTCCTTCAGCTCGTGGATGAGGTCCTCCACGGCGAGGGTGGAAATCGGGTCCAGTGCGGAACAAGGCTCGTCCATGAGCAATACCTCTGGCTCCACGGCGATAGCGCGGGCGATGCACAGACGCTGCTGCTGACCACCGGAGAGGCCGCCGCCTGGCTTATCCAGGCGGTCCTTAACCTCATCCCACAGGTTGGCGCCGCGCAGGGACTTCTCCGCGACCTCCTTGAGCTTCTTCTTGTTCTTTTCACCGGACAGCTTCAGGCCTGCCACCACGTTGTCCTCGATGGACATCGTGGGGAACGGGTTAGCCTTCTGGAAGACCATGCCGATGGTGTTGCGCACGGATACCGGGTCAACCTTCGGACCGTAGATATTGGTGCCATCGAGCAGGATTTCGCCCTTAACGTAGGCGCCGGGGATGACCTCGTGCATGCGGTTAATGGTGCGCAGCACGGTGGACTTACCACAGCCGGAAGGGCCGATGAATGCGGTCACGGCCTGGGCCGGGATCTGCATATTCACGTTCTGCACGGCGTGGAAGTCGCCGTAAAAAATGTTCACGTCATTGAGCGCGAGCTTAGACATTTGGGAGTTTCTCCTCTAGCAAGTGTATGGCGGAATCGAGTGGTACGGCGTTTACTTCTTAACCGAGAACTTCGCGGAAACGATGCGGGCCGCAATATTGAGGACGGCGATGAGGATAACCAGCGTCAACGCTGCGCCCCAGAGCTTGTCCAGTACGGCGGGCTGTGCGCCGGCCTTGTACATATCCAGCATCATCAGCGGGAGCGAGGACTGCGAGCCCTTGAAAGCATCCCAGTTGATGACGGAGGAGGAACCAACCAAGACCAGCACCGGCGAGGACTCACCCATCACGCGGGCAATCGCCAGCATGATGCCGGTGACGATGCCGGACAGTGCGGTAGGTAGAACGATGCGGGCGATGGTCTTCCACTTCGGAACGCCGAGAGCGTAGGACGCCTCACGCAGGTCCATTGGGACCACGCGCAGCATCTCTTCGGTATTGCGCACCACAATCGGAATCATCAGCAGCACCAGGGATAGCGCCACGGCGAAGCCGGAGCGGCCGAAGCCGAACAGGGTAATCCACATGGCGAAGATGAACAGGGCCGCAACGATGGAAGGCACGCCGGACAGGATGTCTACCATGAAGGTGGTGATGCGGCCGAGCCAGCCGCCCTTGGAGTACTCCACCAAGTAGATGGCGGTAAAGATACCGATCGGGATAGAGATAATGGAGGCCAGAATGGTCTGGACGAAGGTACCCACAATGGCGTGAGCGGCACCGCCGCCGGCAGAGCTATTCATGATGCCGCGCTGGGAGGCGGTCCACCACTCAGGGTTGAGGATGACGCCACTGCCGCGGGCGATGAGTTCCCACAGAACCCACACCAGCGGAACCATGGCCAGAATCATTGCGCCCCAGACCACCGCGGTGGCGATGTTATTGGTCATCTTGCGGGAGCCGGAGATGTCCAGGAAGGTCGCGCCGCCTTGGGAGGCAGGCTTGGCATTAGTAGTCGTAGTCATTGATCCTCCCCTCCTTACTTATTCTTCACGATGGCGCGGGCAATGGCGTTGACCACGAAGGTCAGCAAGAACAGTGTGAGACCGCCTGCAATGTAGGCGCCAGCCCTTGTTTCGTTTCCGAACTCAGCTGCCGCCTGAGCGATGGCGGTGGCGAAGGTCGTGCCGCCGTCGAAAAGCGAGAAGCGGAAGTCAACGAGTGGTGAAACAACCATGTACAGCGCCATGGTCTCACCCAGCGCACGGCCCAAGCCGAGCATGGAACCGGCGATATAGCCAGACATGCCGAACGGCAGAACGGTCATGCGGATAACTTCCCAGCGGGTAGCACCCAGAGCCAGAGCAGATTCGACCTGGCCCGGAGGGGTCTGTACGAAGACTTCACGGGCGGTAGCGGCGATGATCGGCAAAATCATCACGGCAAGTACGATGCCACCGGTAAAAAGGTTGCGACCCATCGCAAAGGAAGGGGAATTTTCATAAAGTTGGAATAGGAAAAAGCCGCCTGCCCAAGACTCCATCCAAGTGTAGAAACCCGAAAGAGCCGGGCCAAGAACCTGCCAGCCCCAAAGGCCGTAAACAATGGACGGAACCGCAGCGAGCATGTCCACGAGGAAGCCGAGCGGCTTAACCAAGCGGGCAGGCGCGTAGTTGGACAGGAAGATTGCGATGGCCAGGGCCACGGGCATAGCCAGCAGAAGAGCGAAGACTGAGATAAGCACAGTATTTCCAAGCAAAGAAGCAATGCCGAATTTCATCGCTTCAATATTGGAAGTGTCCCATCGGCCGCCGTATGTGAAGAAGCCAATTAGTCCACCTTCATTAACACTCAACGCAGGAACGGCACGCCACAATAGGAAAGCGGCAATGGCGGCAATCATTACGGTGATAAGGGTTGCCGAAGCAGTGGACAGGAATTCAAAGACACGGTCGCCTGGGCGCTTTACGCCACTGTTGGCGCTGGAGGTTACTGCCTCATCGTGTCCGCTGTTGGAGACTCGCTCGGCAGAAGTAACGTTCGCGTCCTTCTGCTCTGGAGCCGTGGTGAGATTATTGTCTGCCATGAGACTGTTAATCCTTTTCAGCGTTAAATATGGAAAATATCGTTACATACCTGCGCCCCCAAAGCGCGAATCGTGTGCGGCAGTGGGGGCGGGGAGGTATTAAGCTTTTACAGCTTTAGCGCTTACTGCAGAGCGTCAACAGCAGCCTTCAGCTTGTCCAGGTGTGCACCCTCAACTGGGATGAAGCCCTGCTCGGCCAGCTGGTCATCCTGGTGATCCAGAACGGTGGTGAAGAAGGACTTAACCAGCTTGGAGGTCTCCTCATCGTAGCCCTTGGAGCAAACGATGTTGTAGGTGGTCAGGATGAGCGGGTATGCGCCCTCATTATCGGAGGAGAACAGTGCCTCGGAGTCAACAACCATGTTGTGCTCAGAGTCGGTCTCCTTGAACTCTAGGTTCTCCAGAGCCTTGTTAACGGACTCAGTGGACAGCTCAACTGGGCCGTGGCCAAAGTCAATCTTGGCCTTCTTTACGCCGTCGCCTTCTTTCTGGTCTGCGAAGCCAGACTCTACGTAGGTAATGGCACCTTCGGTGCTAGCTACAGCGTCAGCCACACCCGTAGACTTATCCGCGCCTTCACCAACGGCATCTGGGAACTGCTTTCCTTCACTGTCCCATTCGCCGGAGGAAGCTTTCAGGAACTTCTGGAAGTTATCAGAGGTACCAGACTCATCAGAACGGTAAACAACCTTAATGTCAGTATCTGGAAGGTCGGTGCCCTCGTTGTCACCAGCGATAGCCTTATCGTTCCACTTCTTGATCTCTCCCTTAAAGATCTTTGCGAGAGTCTTTGTGGAGAGGTTGATCTCAGTGTCGCCAAGGTTATAAGCGATCGCGACCGGACCAATGGTAGAAGGCAAGTGCCATGCATCGTTGCCATCGCAACGTTCCTTGGCGGCTTCAACTTCGCCCTCGTCTTCCTTCAGGGCAGAGTCCGATCCGGCAAAAGCTGCTTGACCATTAATGAAGGACTTCACGCCAGAACCAGAACCTGACGCGGTGTAGGACAGGTTTGCATCAGGATGATCCTCACCAAACGCGGTGCCAAAGTAAGACATAGCGTTCTGCTGGGAGGATGCGCCCTCACCGACGAGCTCGCCGGAGACGTCCTCGCCGCCAGCGGAATCGGAGGAGGAGCCAGACTCCTCAGAGCAAGCTACGAGAGCGGTGGAGGTTGCGGCTACGATGCCGAAGATTGCGGCAGTGCGCTTGAAGTTGCGAATCACGGGAAAACCCTTTCCGGTGCAGATCAGAGATTGATTGTCCGAGGAAACCGCATCTCCTAGAGAGATATCCTGCATCCCGCTCCGCCTTCTGGGGCGAGACGCAGGCGCACAGGTGCGGTTAACTCACAGGGTGTAAAGCTATCCGCAGGATCTGACCAAAAGGGTGCCAAGAGGTAAACACTGGGTGAACAAACGTCGTACACCCCATGACCTTAGTCACACGCGCCCCATACGACGTGTTCTTCATCAACCTCAAAGCCTAGGCGCTCGTACGCCTTCAGCGCCGGATCATTATCCGCTTCTACATAAAGAATTACCCGCTGAGCTCCCTTTTCCACCATGCGGCGCAGGCCGATTTGCAGCAGCGGGCCGCCCAGCTTCTTGCCGCGGTAATCTTCCGCCAAGCCCACCACGTAGACCTCACCGAAGCCCGGAGTTTCCTCCGCATGCCACTTGGTCCAGTGGAAGCCGGCCAGTGCCGGCTCATCTGCCGTATCCCACAGGAAGAGCAGGTCTGCGGGGTCGAACCAGTCTGCCTCCATGCCGCGGTGCAGGCGATCAAGATCCCAGCCGCCTTGTTCGGGATGCCAAGAAAAGGCCTCGTTATTGACCTTGAGCCACTGCTTTTCCACAAAGTCCTTGCCCCACTTATCCGCCGCCTCGGTGTAATTCAGGGCGGTCACTGGCAAGCCTTCGGGGCGGGCGGCCGCCGCAAGCTCTTCTCCCCCAATACCCATGACCACCAGCTTGCGGGTGACCTGCAGGTCGCGGGAGTGCGCCAGCGCCTGTGCCGCCGGTAGGTTCCCGTGGGCCCAGGCTTGGAGGTTGGGGGTCTTAGCGGCGGCGTCGTAAAGCGCGGCACCAAAGCCCTGACCACGGAAGTCGGGGGCAATGAATAGCTCGGCGGTAGAGCCCTCCAGACCGGCTACGCCGCACGGCTCCTCCCCTACCCAGGCCACCAGGTGGCGGTGCTCCAGGCGGGAATCGCTAAGACCGTTGAGGAATTGCTCCGACAGCGGCGCCATTCCATCGGCACGTTCGGCCTGCTCAGCCAGCACGTCAACGCGGCGAGCCAGCTCCGGTGCGTCCGGTAGGTTTTCTTCCGTAATCTTAAAGGCATTGCTAGTCATAGGCCCCAGAATACGTAGGGTAAGAATGAAAGGGTGAGTGTTCTTAAGATTGACCGGCGCATCGTGCACGTCCTCCTCGTGGTGTGCGTGCTCATTGCGGCCTGGGTGGCGGATGCCTGCGTGGCTATGCACACGGAACACAAGGTGGCACAAGCCGTGAAAGCCAATTCGCGGCTGGATAATACGCCGGATGTCTTCATCGGCGGCACCCCCTACGTGTGGGCGGCGGCTTCGAAGGAAATCCCTTATCTCGAGGTCAAGGCCCTGGACGTGGAGGTGCCCAAGCTGGGCATGGTCAATGCTTCGACCGTGCTGCGCGATATCACCGTCACCCCAGAGCAGGTCATGAACGGCGATATTGAGGGCGCGCCCGTCTCCACCTACTCGCGCGGCATTTCCTTGGATGGTGTGGCGCTGGGCCGCCTGTTGGGAATTACCGATCTCTCGATTGCTAACCCCGACGATATTTCCCCCTCCGGTGGCACCTCCGCAGAAGCAGAGCTAACGGGCACCCTGCCTGGCGACGCCCACAAGTCCACCGCCAAGGTCACCCTCCGCCTGGTTGGTCCGGAGTTTCGCATGCAGGTCTATGACACGGACGATGAGCGCCTACAAAAGGCCTTTTCCCTCAACTTCGACACCCGCCAGCTGCCGCTTCCGGCCCAAGCGACCGCGGTAAAGATGCAGGGAGGAACCATTTCCTTCGAGGTACAGCGCCGCAATATCAAGGTGCAGCTGGCCCAGCTCTCCCCGCTAGAGATTGAAGGCTCGGAGCAAAAGGCCGTGGAAGAGGCGGAAAAGAAGGCCGCCGATACCAAGCACCGGGTCGGCCCCGCGCCGCAGACTAGCGCAGGCGAATAAAATCCCGCAGCACTTCCTTCATCGTGCGCTGATGGGCCTCCCGCCTATCCTGCGGGGCGAATACCTCAATGGCATCCTTCACGGAGGCCAAGGTAACCGCGTCAAAGCGCCCCTCCGATTCTCCATCGGCTTGGAAGCGCTGTGGTTCGCGGCAGACGAGCTCTACCCGCATGGCGTCGTCGAAGGCCACCGTCTTTTCCTTGGTGAGCTTATTGAGCCATCCGCGCTTATCGGCACCGAAGAGGTGCAACAGGCCGACAACGCCGCCGAGCCCGCTAAACTCCTCCAACCCAAACAGGGCAAGGCCCTCATCGAAGGAATTGCGCGGGTTAGTCACTACCGGCAGCGGGCCCAGGAAAGTCCACGGGTTGGTATTCGAGGTAAACAGCAGTGGCACATCGTCCTTGCGCAGCTGCTCGCCGCTGCTGGACTCGGCCTTGACTGCAATATGCGGCGGGTTCTTCCGCGCACGGCTCCAAGCCCGAATGGCAACGTTTAGGTAGCGCAGCGGAGTGGCCGAAAATCCCTGTTCGCGGGCACGATCCACGCGTGCCAAGACATCCGCGTCCAAACCGAAGCCGGCGTTGACGGCAAACCACCGCTCGTTCCACGTTCCTAGGTAAATGGTGCGGCGCAGATCCCGGTCGAGCATGCGAGCCAGCACATGGGTAGCCTCCATTGGGGTGTTGGGGAACCCTAGAGCGCGCACAAAGACATTGGCGGAGCCGGTAGGAATTACGGCCAGCGCCGGGATGGACTGCGGATCGGGACACTGCTCATCCGCCGGGCCGAGGAGCCCGTTGACTACCTCGTTGACGGTTCCATCTCCGCCCACAGCAATGATGACGTCGTAGTCATCCCTGGTCATTCCCTTGACCATCTCTTCTGCATGGCCAGGGTAATGCGTAAATTGCACCTTGAGATGCAGGCCCTCTACCGATTGTAGGCAGGGAACGATTTGGCGGAAGAGGGCGTTGGTTTGTGAGGTCGAGTTTGGATTCGAGATCATCAATGCGTGCACGAGGTCCAAGTCTAGTAGTTAAAAAGGCGGGTGCACGACTAGGCTGGACGCCCATGAGCGAAAATAATAATGAAACCACCCCTGAAAACATCGAGACCACCGCGGCTTCCCACCCGGAAAACGATCCAGGAAAACTCAATGGCAACGATGCCGTGAACCAGGCTGCCGAGCAGTGGAAGGACGCCGCTAGCCGCAATATCCCCGCTCTCGAGCTGGGCGATACCCCGGTACCGGACGATACCGCGAACCTGCGCCAGGGCCCATCGCTGCACGACGGCCTGCTGGGACTACTCCCCCTTGTGGGCGTCTGGCAAGGCGAGGGCCAGGCCCACGATACGAAGGGCCAGGAATACACCTTTGGCCAGCAGCTGGTCATCGCCCACGATGGCGAGAATTACCTGACCTTTAGCTCCCGCACTTGGAAGATCGATACCGAGGGCAAGCCAGAAGGCCCGTCTGTGCGCGAGACCGGCTTCTGGCGTATCTCGGAAAAGGATGAAATCGAGGTCACCTACACCTCTTCTACCGGCATCGTGGAAATCTTCTACGGCGAACCCTTCAATGACCGCGCATGGCAGCTGGAATCCGCCTCCACCATGGTTACGGAAACCGGCCCGAAGAACTTGGGCCCAGGCAAGCGCATGTACGGCCTCATGCCCAATAACAACCTGGGCTGGGTAGACGAGCGCATGGTTGATGGCGAGATGCGCCCCTACATGTCCGCGGAGCTCACCCGCATCGCCGGCTAAGCCCCAAGCGCTGCATCAATAAGGTCTCGGATGACGTCCACGTTATCCGGGGCCTTCAATTTTTTGTCATTGAGCCTAGTTACGCGCGCAGCAACGCGCACCGAGGACACCAACCACACCGAGTCCGCCTTTTCCAGATACTCCACGGTCAGCGGCTTGGCCTTGCAGCGATAGCCTTTCTCCTTGGCGTGCGCGAAGAGCGCCGCTTGCGTGGTGCCGGGCAGGATGCCGCGGCCGGCCGCAGTGCGCAGTTTCTCGCCCTTGACGGCCACCACGGTAGAGGTGGCGCCCTCAAGAATTTCTCCGGTGTCCGGATCGGTGAGGATGAGGTCCTCAAAGCCCTTCTCCCGCGCCATGCGCAGCATCGCCATGGTGGCCGCATAATTGAGCGTCTTGGCGGGCAATTCCTCCGCCACGTGCCACAGGCGGGGGCTTGTCATGACGGCGACGCCGTGGGCGCGCTGCTCTAGCACCTTCTCCTCAATCGGCTGCACAACAACCCACGCGCTCGGCCGCCCCGTAGAAGCGCGCCCGCGGGTATAGGTCCACGTGCATTTAGCATCGCCTTGCTCGTCCCCGCAGAAGTCCGCGATGGCGATCCGGGTGGCTTCTTCCCACTTGTCCATGGGCGGCTCCGGCAGGTTCATCGTGCGAGCTGAATCGCAGAAGCGCTGCGCGTGGCGCTGCAGGTTAGCGGCTTTGCCTCCGCGCACGAGCAGGGATTCAAAGATGCCATCGCCGCGGGTGACCGCGGCATCGTCGGCGTAGATAAGAGGCAGCGCGGGCATGTGCCTGCGTACCGACCCTCCAAAGGGCTCCACAACGTAGATGACCGGCTCTTTTCGCGGCGAAAACTTCATACCTTTGATTATGCCCTACCATCGGTAGTTGTGAGTTATTCTTCGCCTCTTCTGCAGCGCGCCGGTGCCGCGGAGCACCAGGACGCGACCGTACTCGATGCCCAGGGCGTGGCCTGGCACTATGGCAATCCGCTGGGCGAGCAACGGGCCGCCGATGGCGGCACCATCGTCATTGACCGCTCCCAGCGCCGCGTCATTCGCGTGAGCGGCAAGGACGCCGCCGAGTTTCTGAATAATCTACTTTCACAGAAGCTTGACGACGCCCCCGTGGGCTTCACCGCCGGCGCCCTCGACCTGGACATCCAAGGCCACATCCTCCACCACATGGATATCGTGCGGACCGACGATGCCTTTCTTATCGACGTCCCCGCGGCGCAATTCGACTCCCTCTTTAAGTTCCTCACCATGATGGTCTTCTGGTCCGAGGTCACCGTAGAGGAAGCCGATATCGCCATCCTCACCCTCCTGGGTGAGGCCGATGTTTCGCTTCCGCCCATGGTGGAGTTTTCCCGCCAGGTCCCGTGGCCAGGAATTAAACGCGTTGACCTTGGCATTTCCCGCGAATCCTTGGTCGAGGCAACGAAACACCTGGAGGAATCCGGTGCACGGCTAGCGGGGCTCATGGCCTTTACTGCCGAGCGCGTGCGCGCTCGCGAGCCCGAGCTAGCAGCGGACCTAGACAATAAATCTATCCCACACGAGGTGCCGCAGTGGATCAGCCGCGACGCCAAGAATCCAGCCCACGTTCACCTCAATAAAGGCTGCTATCGCGGGCAGGAGACGGTAGCGCGCGTGGAAAACCTTGGCCGCTCCCCTCGCCTCTTGGTGCAGCTGCACCTCGATGGCTCTGCCCCGCAGCGGCCAAATGTGGGCGATGACATTACTTTTAATGGACGTAAGGTAGGCCGCATAGGCACCATCGTCGATGATTGCGATTACGGGCCCATCGCCTTGGGACTGGTCAAGCGCTCTGCGCTGGACGCCGGCACCCTAGAGGTGGGCGATACCGCAGCGTCGATCGATCCCTCCTCCATCCCCGAGGATGAGGGCCCCAAGGCCGGGCGCGAAGCGGTAAACCGGCTGCGCGGGCGCTAAATCTCCCACTAGAGAGGGGGCGGTGCGGAATTTTTTCGTCACACAGGCTATTGTGTCTTACAGGAAGATACTAAATAGACAAGTCGATGGGGCGCCCAAGAATCCCTGGCGCGCCCTACTAACCCAAGGGGGTCATGCACATGGGACGCGGACGCGCCAAGGCAAAGCAGACCAAAGTTGCACGCCGGCTCAAGTACAACTCACCCGAAATGGATATCGAGTCCCTGCAACGGGAACTCGCCGCACAGCAAGAGGGTGACTCCCGCGATTATGAAGAGGATGACCCATACGCCGACTACGTCGACGAATGGGATGATGAAAACCGCGATGAACGCTAATCTTCCGCTCGCCGCCGGATAGCTCAAGGGCCCTAGGAATTCCTAGGGCCCTTCCTCGTGCCCGCCCCAGCTAGAAGTTTGAGTGCTCGCCGTGCATGACCACGCGCGGCTCCTCACCCGAGGCGGAGCGGACGGTGCCCAGCTCCCACGCATCGATGTGGCGTGCGGTAAGCATTGCCAAGGCACGGTCGCGGTCTTCAGGATTGACTACGGCAATCATGCCGACGCCCATGTTGAAGGTCTTCTCCATTTCCGCCAGCTCCACCTTGCCCACCGAGGAGATGAGCTTGAAGACCTGGCCTGGGGTCCAGGTGGCGCGGTTGATATCGGCTGCGAGACCCTCTGGAATGACGCGCTCGAGGTTGCCTGCCAGTCCACCACCGGTGACGTGGCAGAAGGTGGATACGGAGCACTCGCTGGCCAAAGCCAGGCAGTCCTTGGCATAAATGCGGGTGGGCTCCAGCAGCTCCTCGCCGAGGGGGCGGCCGAGCTCTTCCACGTGGCCGTCGAGAGGCATGCCAGCCTGCTCCAGCAGGACGTGGCGGGCCAGGGAGTAACCATTGGAGTGTAGGCCGGAAGAGCCCATAGCGATGAGCACGTCGCCATCGCGGACCTTGTCTGGGCCAAGTACGCCATCGGCCTCAACGACGCCGACCGCGGTAGCGGAGACATCGTATTCATTTTCTTCCATCATGCCGGGGTGCTCGGCGGTCTCACCACCCAGCAGCGCGGCGCCGGCCTGCACACAGCCCTCGGCGATGCCCTTGACTACCTCGGCCACCTTTTCCGGCACGACCTTTCCCACGGCGATGTAGTCCTGCAGGAAGAGTGGCTCCGCGCCGCAGACAACCAGGTCGTCCACGCACATGGCGACGAGGTCGATGCCGATGGTGTCGTGCTTGTCCATGGCCTGGGCCACGGCCAGCTTGGTGCCGACGCCGTCGGAACCGGCGGCCAAGATGGGCTCCTTGTAATCGCCGAGCTTGAACAGGCCAGCAAAGCCGCCAAGGCCGCCCAGAACCTCAGGGCGGGTGGCACGCTTAGCATGCGGGGCGAAAAGTTCTACGGCGCGGTCACCCTCTTCGATGCTGACGCCGGCTGCTGCGTAAGTATTGTCACTCATGGTTTCAGGTGTCCTTTGTTATTCGGTGCCGAGCAAGGTGCGCACGGCGTCTGCATTGGGGTTTCCGGCGGGCAGGCCAAGTGGGTACTCGCCCGAGAAGCAGGCGGTGCACAACTCGGAACGGGACTGTTCGGTGGCGGCCACCATCTCCTCAATGGAGACAAAGCCCAAGGAATCGGCGCCGATGGTGTCACAGATAGTGGCGCAGACGGTTTCCGGATCGTCGGAGGGGCTGGCGTTAGCAATCAGCTCGCCCGGGGAGGCGAAGTCGATGCCGTAGAAGCACGGCCACTTCACTGGCGGGGAGGCGATGCGCACGTGCACCTCGGCGGCACCGGCCTCGCGCAGCATGCGGATGAGCGCGCGCTGAGTATTGCCGCGGACGATAGAATCATCCACCACGACGAGCTTCTTGCCGTTGATGACTTCACGCAGCGGGTTGAGCTTCAAGCGGATGCCCAGCTGGCGCAGGGTCTGGGTGGGCTGGATGAAGGTGCGGCCCACATAAGCGTTTTTGACCAAGCCGTGGGCGAAGGTGATGCCGGATTCGCGGGCATAGCCCACGGCGGCCGGGTTGCCGGATTCGGGAACCGGGATGACCAAGTCCGCGCCCTCGGCCGGATACTCACGGGCCAAGCGGCGGCCAATGTCCACGCGGGAGGCGTTGACGGAGCGGCCCTTGATATCGCTATCCGGGCGGGCCAAGTAGACGTATTCGAAGACACAGCCGTGGCGCTTGGCCGGCGCGAAGTTCACGGAACGGATGCCGGCCTCATCGATGGCGACGAGCTCGCCAGGTTCAATCTCGCGGATGAACTGAGCGCCGCAGATATCGAGCGCACAGGTCTCGGAGGCCACCACCCAGCCTTTGGCCAAGCGGCCGAGGACCAGCGGGCGCACGCCGTGCGGGTCGCGCGCGGCGTACATGGTGTGACCATCGGTAAAGGTTAGGCAGAATGCGCCCTTCACGCGCGGGAGCAAGTCACGGGCGGAGTCGAAGACGGAGGTGTCTTCATCCACGCCGTCGGCAAGCAGCATAGACAAGCACATGGAGTCAGATACGGACTCCTCATGGGGCTTAATCAAGCCGCGCTGCACGACCTCCTCGCGCAGCTCCAGGTAGTTGACCAGGTTGCCGTTGTGTCCAAGAGCGATGTCTACCCCGGTGGAGGAGGTAGAAAACATCGGCTGGACATTGGACCATTCCTTGCCGCCGGCGGTGGAATAGCGCGTGTGACCCACCGCTACGTTTCCTTGGAGGGCAGACAGGGTGGACTCATCAAAGATATTGGCCACGAGGCCCATGTCCTTGAAGACGACGATGCGGTCATCATCGCCCACCGCAATGCCGGCAGCCTCCTGGCCACGGTGCTGCAGGGCGAAGAGACCAAAGTAGGTCAGCTTGGAGACTTCCTCCCCGGGAGCCCACACGCCATAGACGCCGCACTCTTCGCGGGGCTCCTGCTCATTATGATCGTCAAGATTGGTGATACTAGGAGTATGTACTTCTACCACGGCGTTTATATTAGCCTGTCGCGCCGCCGGAAACTAACGGAATAAGCGGCAACCACTGCGCAATTTCGCCCGCGCGGGAGCCGGAAGCATCGACGCGACCAGTGCTTACGGCCTCTTCCCAGTCCGCCAATCCGGTGGCGAGGCGCAGCCAGGCTTCCGGGTCGGTCTCCACCACATTGGGTGGGGTGCCGCGGGTATGGCGGGGTCCTTCAATGCATTGCACCGCAACAAATGGGGGTACGCGCAGCTCCACGGAATGGCCCGGCGCGTCGGCCTCGAGGGTGCGGGCGGTGCGGCGGACGGCGTCGGCAAGCAGGGCCCTACCAGGCTTATCGTGCTCCGCCGGGGCGGCAATCCAGTCTTTGATGGCCATGACGGCCGCGCGGGTGGCTGCGGGATCGACGGGCTTTTTCATAGCTACATCATAGCTACTGTTATCTTGTTGTTTATGTCACCTACGCCTTCCGTTGCGGAAACTCAGAAATCGCCGGCGCTGACGCTGCGCTTTATGGCATCGCCAACCGACGTCACCATGGCCGGCGCCACCGGCATCAGCGGTGGCCGCGTCCTGGAATGGATTGACAAGGCCGCATATGCCTGCGCCGTGCAGTGGTCCGGCCAGTACTGCGTGACCGCATACGTGGGCCATATCCACTTCACCCGGCCGATCCCTTCTGGGCACATCGTGGAGGTGCGCTCCCGCATCGCCATGACCGGCCGTTCCTCCATGCACATCGTCAACGAGGTGCTTTCGGCTGACCCACGCGAAGGCATCTTCACTCGCGCCTGCGATTGCTTGGTCATCTTCGTAGCCAAGGACCCGGCCACCGGCAAGTCCACCCCAGTGCCGCCCTTCGTGCCAGAAACCGATGAACAGTGCCGCGTAGAAGAAGCAGCCAAGTCCCGCATTGAGCTGCGCAAGGCCATCGAAACGGAGATGGAAAAACAAACCTATGACGGACCTTCCGATGCCCCGCGCATGGTCAACCGCTTCCTGGCCAAGCCCACCGACGTCAACTGGGGCGGCAAGGTCCACGGCGGCACGGCCATGCAGTGGATCGATGAGGCCGGTGCGGCCTGCACCATGGAGTGGTCCGCGGAGCGCACCGTTGCGGTGTACGCTGGCGGCATCCGCTTCTACCGCCCCATTTCTATCGGTGACCTCATCGAGGTCGATGCCCGCATGATGCGCACCGATACCCGCTCGATGCAGATGTCCATCCACGTCCGCTCCGGCAACCCCCGCGGCGGCCGCGAGCACTTACAAACCGCCATCCATGCCACCGTTGCTTATATCGCGCTAGACCACGATGGCCAGCCGCAGGTGGCCCGCCCCTTCCACCCGCACACCGAGGAAGACAAGCGCCTGGCCGAGCACGCCACCGTGCTGCGCGCCCTGCGCGCCAAGTACTCACCAAAGCCTTTGGTGGTGGCGCCATCGAACCAGCACATCGACTAGCCGCTCTCCCCTCGTTTCGGTGTTAGTAAGTCCATAGTGGCAGCGGACGTCCCGCGCTTCTGCTTTAGATGGACGTCTACGCGGCCGACGATTCCCGCCGCCCGCTTTCGCCTCCCACACACAGAAACGAGGGAATATGCATACCCCAACGTTGCGCCGCTCAGCCCGCGCCGGCCTTGCCCTAGTCGCTTCCGCATTCCTCTTGGCGTCCTGCCAAAATCCGGATAGCCGCCCAGAAGAGGAGACTTCGACCGCGGCGCCCGAATCTTCCGCGCCGCACAGCGCCACCAGTTCCACGTCTGCAACCACGGAAGAAACTACCGAAACCACTGCAGCGGAACACGAGGGGCCACGCGCCACCGCCGAGGGCCACGTGGTGGTCCTTTCTACCGGCGGCACCATTGCCAGCACGCACGATAAGAAAGGTGCGGTGGTTCCCACCGTCACCGGCTCCAAGCTGGTGGAGCCCCTTTCCGGCACCTTTGACAAGGACAAGCTCACGCTAGAGGTCAAAGACATTGCCAAGCTGGATTCTTCCGCGATGACCTTGGACGATACCGACACCATCATCGAGGCCGTAAATAAGGAGCTACAGCGCGATGATGTCGATGGCGTAGTGGTCACCCACGGCACCGATTCCATGGAAGAGACCGCCATAGCCGTCGATACCTTCCAGGACAGTGAGAAGCCGGTGGCTTTAACCGGTGCAATGCGCTCCTTTGATGACCCGGATCCAGATGGTCCGGACAACTTGGCGCTCGCGGTCAAGACCGTAACTGACCCTTCCAACAAGGGCCGCGGTACCTTCATCGCCTTCGCGGATCACGTTATCCCTGCCCGCGGCGCCTTTAAGTCCGATACGGCCAAGGCCGATGGCTTTGCCAATAACAATGGCAAGAAGCAGCCTAAGCGCCCGAAGGCCTTAAAGCATCAACCGCTGGGCAATACCCGCGTCGATATCATCGCCGCCTACCCCGGCGCGCCGGCCGATCTTATCCAGCGCTCCTTGGACAGCGGCGCCGAAGGCATCGTGATTGAGGGAATGGGCGCCGGCAATATCGGCGACGAGTTAGCCCAAGCCGCCAAGGCTGCGGCCAAGAAGGTTCCAGTCGTGCTCACCACCCGCGTGGATCACGGCCCAGTGGAGGGCATCTACGGCGGTGCCGGTGGCGGTGCCACGCTTGCCGACGCCGGCGTTATCTCCTCTGGCACCTTACGCGCTCCCCAAGCCCGCATGCTGCTCGCCGCCGCGATTACGACCGGCACCGATGCTGAAGATCTCTTCGCTCACGCTGAATAAACACTCGCCTTGGAGTACCGGCTGGTGGAGACACAACATTAATGAACGAGTTTTCATCAGCCACGCTTAGTTTCGACCTCGTCCCCGTGCGCATAGTCCGCCAGGAAGCGAAGAAACCGGTGAGCCGGCTCTGGGAGTCGGTTCTGCGAGCTCCACACCACACGTAGGGGCCGGTCAAACTTGATCCCAGCTACCGGGACCTCTACATACTCGCCCGTAGACAACTGCGACTCCACTGCTCGCCTTGCTATAACCCCTGGAGCGCCTAAAGCGCCTATAGCAGCGCGTTGCGCCCCCAGAGATCCAAATTCTCCTGCAGGAGGAGCGAGTGACCCCAGAATGTCCTCTACTACCTCCCGCGTGCCGCTTCCCTGCTCACGCAGAACCAAAGGAGTAGTCTGCAGCTCCTCTTTAGATACCGCAGCCACCCCCTTCAATGGTTCGGATACTGTAGGAGCCCCAGATCCACTTCGGCTATCCGCGCGAGCCCAATAATGCCCTGCAGGGACGACAACAACGAGTTCGTCGTGTCCGGCTACGCGCTGGTGCAGTTCATGGGATACCCAGTTACCTTCCACAATGGCTAAATCCGCCAATCCCTGTACTACATGGCGCTGGGCCTCCCGGCTATTGAGCTGGCGCATACGCAGAAAAGTTTTCGGGTGAGCACGTTGAAACGCCGCAGCCCAGCGCGGGTAATCTACCTCGGCGACTGTATGCGAGACCACCAATTTAATTTCCTCGGTGACGTCTTCACCGATGGCTCTCTCAAGACCACGCGCGCAGTCGTTCAAGGCCTCCTCTAGCACCTCGAGTACCCGGACAACCTGGGAGCCGACTTCCGTAGTAAAACTACCCGCAGCTCCACGCCAAAAAATGCGTTGATTTAGATGCCTTTCAAAATTGGCAATGCGATTACTCACCGACTGTTGGGAGACATTCAGGTGTATGGCGGCCTGATTCATACCCCCATACCGTGCCACAGCAAGTACAGCGTCGACTGTCTGGGCATCGGGGACAAATCCGCGCCGAACTGGTAAAAAGTCATCACTACTACCGATTCGCGAGGGGTACATATTTTCATTGTAACCCCGACCAGAATGAACGCCCTCCCGCAATTCTGCCGTAAAGCATAGCCTCAAGCGCATGTTAAAAATTCAGAACGAGATAGACCTTCCCCCGCTCGGCCCAGGCTGGGCCGGGGCCGTTATGGGCCTCGGAATCTCTTCTACTCTTATCGACGTACACATAACTCCCCTATTAGGCCCGGCCCCCTCGAAAGCCATGCTTGGGGCTGCAACTATTCTTGCTGTATCGCTCGTATTTGGGTTTCTAAAGCACCACAATCCGGGATTTCGCGCCGCCGACATGCCCGCTTGGGGCATGGTATCTATGGGCATACTTTCTTTGGGTAGCGCCTACTCCCTCATTTATGATGCCTCGTCGGTTCATACCTTGTGCTGGGCAATAGGAACGGTTCTCGGCGTGGTGACGTGCATCCGTTTTCTCATGTTTCTCATCTGCGATCGCCCGTCAGCCCCCGCTTTCACCTGGGGACTACCGCTGGTCGCCCCCATGGTTGCGGCTACCTCCTCAGCTCAGTTGGCACCGCATGCCGGCGAGTGGGGATCGATAGTCCACAGCATTGGCGTAATCAGTTTTGCATTGGCTTGGCTTACAGGATTGCCTACATTCGCCTTCGTTTACCTGCGTACCATTCCGAAAATTCCTACCAGCTTCGCTGCCACTGCTTGGATCCCGCTCGGGCTGGTAGGCCAATCTACCGCGGGAGCACAATTGCTTGCAGGTGAACAATGGCACTTCCGCGCAATGGTCTACGGTGTAGCAATGCTCGGACTTGGCATCCCGCTGGCCATTTACGCCATGTGCAAGCACTGGGGAGCGGCCCTAGGAAGCACCCCCATGTCTTATAACCCCACGTGGTGGGCTAGCACATTTCCCGTAGGTACCTGCTGTCTTGGCACTCATACTTTGTCCACCCAACCTGCAGCACTGACGTTGGGAATGGGCTGGATGGATACCATCAGCGCCACGCTTCTAGTGCTGCTTCTTGTCCACGTCATGTGGGCTACTATCGGCGCAGCCGTGATCGGCTGGGCAAAAGCACGTTGAGTTTTCGAGTCTCATGACTCCTAGGTGAATACCCACCGTAGCGGCGTCAGCATGTGTACCCCCTTACACTTAAAAAGGAGTTTACAGACAGTCCGGCAATTCCTGGGTGGAGGAGATAGACGTGGAGCGTGTCAAGTTGTTTGTGTGTGGGGCGGGGTTTATAGGTATTTGTCGAAGCGGTCGGGGTAGGCCACGGCCATTTGGTTGATGGCTTGTTTCCAGCCGGATACTCGGGCTCCTTCCAT